>JAZQNF010000085.1:0-11536 GCA_045627225.1 Bianqueaceae bacterium | reverse complement strand
GTCACAAGCACCGAAACCTCAATTATCAACCAGCCGTTCGCCGCTGCAGTTGCCCCAGTACTCCCAGAGAATATTTTCTCCGGTCTTGCAAAGCATCATGGCCACCGTATTTCCTTCATCGATGAACGCGATCTTCCAGGTGATCAGACCGCACTGTACGTCCTCGATGAACATCGACAGCTCCAGCTTGTGCGGTTCGACCCAGCAGCCCGCGTTCAGCGTGCGGTACAGATAGTCGGTCGGCTTGGCGATGACATCGTAGGCATAGCCCCACTGCGGGAAGCGTCCCTCGATGTATCGGCCCATGCCGAAGCGCACGCATTTTTTGCCCTGCTCATTCTCCCAGCTGATAACTCCGTCCGAGCCATCGGGGGCAAAATCAAAGCGAACGGTCTTCATGCCCATGCGGTTCTCGCAGAGGGCGTAGGTTTTGCCGTCGATCTTTTCTCTCCAGGCGGAGTCGGTCTCTCCGACGGGCAGATAGACCTCAAGGCCGGCCAGGCGGGCCTCGAGGGCCTTTTGGGCAGCCTCATCCTCGGGCAGGGCTTCATCGGAAAGGCGCTTCAGGATGCACTCGCTGAAGGCCTCCTGCACGATGGACTCGTCGGAGCCGCGGGAAAGCGTGTCGCCGGTCGTGACGAGCATCAGGCCCTTCTCGCGATAGGCCAGCATGTACTGCGTAGCCAGACCCCAGAAGGAGAAGCCGCCGTCGGGCTCCATCCAGACCTGATAGCCGTAGCCGATCCGGTCGCGGCGGCCGTGGAGGCCCAGAAGCTCGTTATCGATCTGCTTGGAGGACGCCTCCTTGATGTACCACTCGGGCACGAGCTGCATGCCGTTGAAGCGGCCGTTATTGAGCCACAGATAGCCCAGGCGGGCCAGATCGCGCTGACGGGCCAGGACGCCGCTGCCGCCCCAGGAATAGCCCTCGGGCGCGGAGATGCACCACATATCGTCGCTGCCGCCCATGTAGCGGAAGACGCGCTCATAGAGGAAGTCCATCAGCTTCATGCCGGTCAGCTTTTCGACCAGAGCGCTCATGGTGTGCGTGCCGGAGGTATCGTAATGCCAGATGGTGCCGCCGGGATGCGTGGGCTTGTTTTTATTGAAGAAGGTCCAGGTCCAGTCCGGATCGCTGAACTCGTAGCTGCCCTCGGCATAAGGGGTGGCCATCATCAGAAGGTCGCGGATGGTCATCGACAGCTGATAGGGATGAGGGTCGGCAGGACGGTATTCGGGGAAATAATCGATAATGGGGTCGTTCAGCCCGATGCGGCCGTCGCCGATCAGGATGCCGATCGCGGTGGAGGTAAAGCTCTTACTGCAGGAATACATGCGGTGGATATAGTCCTCGTTGAAGGGGGCCCAGTAGCCCTCAGCCGCACACTTTCCGTTTCTCACGATCATGAAGCCGTGAAGATTGACCCGCTTTTCGTCGATGATGTCCAGAAAATCCTGAATCCATGCGGAGGCGATGCCGACGCTTTCGGGGGTCGCTTTTACAAAAGGATAAAGATCTGCCATGTTAACTCTCCTCGTGACAAGTTTCTTCGGGCATTATAGCATAGGCGGGAGGAAAACGGAACCGGAAAAGGCCTGAAAAAGAAGCTTTTTAAATCCTTCCCCGCGCTTTCCTTTTCCTTTTCTCTTTGGTATAATGAAACAAAGCATTCTGAAAGGACGAACCCATATGTATAGCTATAAAACCAAAGGAACCTGCTCACAGGCCATCCGCTTCGAGCTGGAGGACGGCTGCGTCAAAAACGTAGAATTCATCGGCGGCTGCTCCGGCAATACCCAGGGCGTCGCGGCCCTGGTCGAGGGCATGCCCGCCGAGGAGGTCATCGCCCGTCTTTCGGGCATCCGCTGCGGATACAAATCCACCTCCTGTCCCGATCAGCTCGCCATCGCGCTTCAGCTGGTGCTGGATCAGGAAAGGGCCAAGGCCGCGGAGTCTGCTCCCGAAGCCTGAAAACGCAAGGAGGCACCATGAAAAGAAAGATTTTTGCCGCTTCCTCCTCCGCCTACAGCGAGAGGGAGCTGAAAAACCGCCGCATCGCCTATCGGGCCGCGCTTGAGGGCATCGTGCTGCTGACGAACGACGGCTGCCTGCCGCTGGATCAGCCGGGCAGGGTCGCGATCTACGGCGCCGGCGCCGCCCACACCATCAAGGGCGGGACCGGAAGCGGTGAGGTCAACGAGCGTCACTCCGTCACCGTGCTGGAGGGCATGGAAGCCGCCGGCTTCACCGTCAGCAGCCGCAGCTGGCTGGCCGATTACGAAAAGGACCTCGAGCAGGCCCGCCTCGACTGGAAGGCCTCCATCAGCAAGCTGGGCATCGAGGAATCCATGGGCCATCCCTTCGCGCCGCCCTGCGGACGCCTCGTCACGCCCGCCGATGTGGCCGAAAGCGATACCGACACTGCCTTCCTGATCCTCTCCCGCCAGGCGGGCGAGGGCGCCGACAAGCGCCTCGAAAGCAGCGATTACACGCTGACCGAGGACGAGACCGCCATGGCCCGCGCGCTTTCGGAGCAATACAAAAACTTCATTTTAGTCATCAATTCCGGCTCCTCCATGGATCTGTCGCTGCTCGATTCCGTCCGCGTCTCGGCCGTGATCTTCCTCTGCCAGCCCGGCATGGAGGGCGGCCGCGCCTTCGCCGACCTTGTCCTCGGACGCACAAGCCCCTCCGGCAAGCTCTCCGACAGCTGGGCCCGAAGCTACGCGGACATCCCCTTCGGCAGCGAATACAGCTACCTTTCCGGCGATACGACGCGCGAGGATTACCGCGAGGGCCTCTACGTCGGCTACCGTTACTATGACAGCTTCGGCATCCGTCCCCGCTTCCCCTTCGGCTTCGGCCTCAGCTACACCGATTTCGAAATCGAAGCTTCGGAGGTCCGCCTGAACGGACGGCGCGCAGAGCTCCGTGCCAAGGTGAAAAATACCGGCGCCCGTCCCGGCCGCGAGGTCGTCCAGCTCTACGTCTCCGCCCCCGAAGGCCGGCTCGACAAAGAGTATCAGCGCCTTGTCTGCTTTGCCAAAACCGCCGAGCTCGCCCCGGGCGGCTCCGAGGAGCTTTCTCTTTCCTTCGATATGGGCGACTGCGCCTCCTACTGCGAGGAGGAGGCCGCCTATCTGCTCGAGAAGGGTCTCTACACCGTCCGCCTCGGAAACTCCTCCGACGCGACCCGGCGCGCCGCGCTCATCAGCCTCGCCGAGACCGTCCGGCTCGCACAGCTGAAAAACATCTGCCCGAAAGAGGAAAAAACCTCTCAGCTCATCGCGCCTCCGCGTCCCGATGAGGGCCCCGCCGACTGCCCCGTTCTCGTCCTCGATCCCGCCGCGATCAGTGTCGAAGCCGTCTCCTATGAGCGCCCGCCTATCGCCCGAAGCGCCGCCATCGACGCCGTCATGGCCCGCCTCAGCAGCCGCGACAAGGCCCGCCTCTGCGTCGGCGAGGGCATCCTCGGCATGGTCCGCACCAAGGGCGTCTACACGCCCGGCGCCGTCGGCCGCAGTACCGATAAGCTGCTCAAAAAGGGTCTCGTCAACGTCAACCTCTGCGACGGTCCCGCCGGCCTCCGCATCCTCCGCGAAAGCGGCCTCGCCAAGGGCGGCGGCATCCGCTTCGCGCCCGGCAATCTGCTGCTCTCCGCGATGGAGGCGATGCCCGAGGGGCTCCTGAACCTCGTCCGTACCCGTCCCGACCGCCACCGGCTGCTCTACCAGTACACGACCGCCTTCCCCGTCGGCACCGCCCTCGCCCAAAGCTGGAACTGCGAGCTTCTCGAGGAGATCGGCCGCGCCCTCTCCGATGAGATGAGCGAGTACGGCATCAGCTTCTGGCTCGGCCCGGCGATGAACATCCACCGCAACCCTCTCTGCGGCCGCAATTTCGAATACTTCTCCGAGGACCCCGTCCTCTCCGGCCGGACCGCTGCCGCTCTCGTGCGCGGAGTCCAGTCCGTCCCCGGCAACTATGCCACGATCAAGCATTTCGCCTGCAACAATCAGGAGGACAACCGGAAGAAATCGGACAGCCGCGTCGATGAACGCGTCCTGCGCGAGATCTATCTGAAGGGCTTTGAAATCGCCGTGCGCGAGTCTGCCCCTGCCTCCGTCATGACCAGCTACAATCTCGTCAACGGCACCTACACCCCGGACAGCTACGATCTCGTCACGAACGCTCTGCGCTGCGAGTGGGGCTTCGACGGCGTCGTCATGACCGACTGGTTCTCGACGGATAAGGGCTGCGGCCGCAGCGATCTCGCTCTGGCCGCCGGCAACGACTGGATCATGCCGGGCGGCGCCTCCTACCGTGCCGAGCTCCTGAAGGGTCTCAAAAACGGCTCTCTCACCGAGGAGGAGCTTGACCGGGCGGCCCGCAATGTGGCCCGCGCCATCCTCGAAAGCCGTGTGGCCGAAAACGTCAAGCCGGAGGAGCTGCTGTAAACGCTGCCCTTTCTCCTCTAACCCACGCACAAAACCGGAAGAACGCTTCTGTTCTTCCGGTTTTTCTGTGATTATTCCCAAAGACTCACCCCGATTCCCGGATAAATTTTAACAAAATGCAGACTTGATTTCCGAAGAAGCACATAGTATACTGTGTTTACTTCACCACAATGAAGCGGTAAAGCAAACAGGAGAAAACAAAATGAAAGAAATCTCCAAGGTCGAGCTGGGCCTGTGGCCGACGCCGTTCGGAAGAATGAAGCAGACCGAAAAGCTTCTGGGGCTCGATACCGCGCGCCAGAGGATCTACATCAAGCGCGACGATCTGGGCGGCCTCGGCGCCGGCGGCAACAAGGTCCGCTGTCTCGAGACCATCCTCGGCGAGGCCGTTTCACAGGGCGCCGATACCCTCATCGCCTACGGCCCGCTGCAGTCGAACCTCTGTAGCCTCGCCGCCGCAGCCGCAGCCAAAAGCGGACTCGGCTGTGTGCTGATCTTCAACGCCGAAAAGCCCGAACGCTTCGAGGGCAACCAGCTGCTCGACCGGCTGCTGGGCAGCGAGACGATCTTCCTCGGCTCTGTATCGCCCGAGGAGCGGAACGCCTACGCCGGGCAATATGCCGAAACGCTCACGGCACAGGGCAGACGCCCCTACATCATCCGCAACGGCGGCTCCTCCGGCATCGGAGCGCTCGGCTACATGGGTGTCATCCGCGAGCTGACCGAGGCCTACCGGCCGGATGAAAACGGAAGGCTCACGCTTTTCGTGCCCGGCGGAAACGGCGGCGTCGCAGGCGGACTGATCTACGGCAACGCGGTCAGCGGACGACGCTTCGATATCGTCGTGATCAGCGTGGAGGATGAAGCCGAGGTGCTCCGGCAGCACATCGAAAGCATCATCACGGAGGCCGCAGAGATCGCGGGAGAGCCGCTCGAGGGCTGCATCTTCGACTCCGTCACCGTCACGGACGCATACCGGGGCGGCGGCTGGAGCGTGAATACACCCGAAAGCGAGGCGGAGGTCTTCGAGCTGGCCCGAACGGAAGGCATCTTCGTCGAAAACGTCTACACAAGCAAGGTGCTGGTCGGCATGAAGGACATGCTCCGGAAGGGAGCGGTCAGCGGAAATGTCTGCTATCTGCACACAGGAGGCTTCGGATCGCTGTTCAGTCAGTACTGAACGCTTTTCAGATAGATAAACAAGATTTCATTATATTTCAGGAGGACCCTATGGAGTACGGTATTTTAACCATCATCCCGCCGCTGGTGGCCATCATCGTGGCGATCTGGCTCAAGAAAGTCGAAATCGCCCTTATCATCGGCATGTTCCTCGGCGAGCTCATCCTCGCCGGCTGGAATCCCTTCAACGCAATCGGCTCGACCCTGGATGTCATCATCACCAAAGCGGGCGACCCGGACAATCTCAAGATCTTCATCTTCACCGCCCTGATGGGCGCGTTCGTCCTGCTGGTACGGGTCTCGGGCGGCGTTGACGGCTTCGTAAACGCCCTCACCGAGAAAAGCAAGACCGTCAAGAACGGCAAGGTCGCGCAGCTGCTGGCCTACATCATCGGCATCATCGTCTTCGTCGACGGCCTGCTGAGCATCATGTTCACCGGCGTTGTCACCCGCCCGCTGACCGATAAATACAAGGTCTCCCGCGAGAAGCTCGCCTTCATCAGCGACTCGACCTCGGCCCCCATCAACGCCATCATCCCCCTCAACTCCTGGGGCGCCATGCTGATCGGTCTGATCGGCGCGGAGATCGCCGCCGGCACCATCAGCGGTGACGCGACCGACCTGCTCGTCAAGAGCCTTCCCTTCCAGTTCTACAGCATCGTTTCGATCCTCTTCGTTCTGTTCTACATCCTGACCGGTCTGGACTGGGGCCCCATGAAGAAGGCCGAGCTCCGCACCAAAACCACCGGCAAGCTCTACGATGACGGTGTTACGCCTCTGCTTCAGGACGCGGAGGAGGACGAGTCCCTGGTCCCCGCTGACAAGGCCAACAAGTGGAACATGATCGTTCCGCTGATCACCCTGATCGGCGGCACCTTCGTAGGCCTCCTGATCGGCGGCAAGGGCGACATCACCAAGGGTGACGGTACGACCTCCATCCTCTACTCGATCATCGTCACGCTGCTCATCATGATGTTCATGTACACCTCTCAGAAGATCATGAGCTTCAAGGAATTCGGCGAATATGTCAAAAAGGGCGTCTGCAACATGCTCGGCCTGGTCATCCTGCTGGTTCTCGCCTTCGCGATCGGCGGCGTCATCAAGGAGCTCGGCACCGGCAACTATCTGGCCAGCCTTGTCGCCGGCAAGATCAGCAGCGCCTTCGGACCCGCCATCATCTTCATCCTCGGCGCGGTCATGTCCTTCAGCACCGGCACCAGCTGGGGCACCTTCTCCATCATGATGCCCATCGGCATCCCGATGGCGGCGGCGATGGGCGCCAACCCGCTTCTGGCGATCGGCGCGGTCATCTCCGGCGGCATCTTCGGCGACCACTGCTCCCCCATGTCCGACACGACGATCCTTTCCTCGATGTCTGCCGGCACGGACCTCTACTCACACTGCAAGACCCAGATTCCGTACGCGCTGCTTTCCGCCGCGGTTTCGATCGTGCTCTTCATCATCTTCGGCTTCATCATGTAAGCTGACGAATTACCTGATAAAAAAGAAAGGCCCGAGGACCGGCTTTTGACGCCGGCCCCGGGCCTCGTTTTTTGAACACAAAGCTCTCTGATCCTTCGCTTACATCGCCTCGCGGACCATGTTGGCAGCCAGATGATAACCCTCCTTGTCCAGATTATGCACCAGCGTCTTCAGTGCGCTTTCGGCGCGATAAGAGCCCTCAAAAGCGATCGCGTCATCGATCAGGTCCTCATTGCATCCGTCGAGGACCCCCATGCGGTCCAGATCCTTTTTCAGTTCCTTCAGTTTGCTCATATAAATACTTCCCCTCCTGTAAATTTTATTTCCGGACGATCTTCAGACCGAAGCCCGACAGCAGCCAATAGGCATCGTCGAGGATCTGATAGTCGTACTTGATCACATCCTTTTGGGCCTCGTCGCAGTGATCGCGCTCGGCCAGCATGCGGCGGAAGGTCACCAGCCCGTCAAAGGTCGTCAGGTTGCCGTGGCGGCGCAGCTGATAGCTCTTTCCGTTGGTGAATTTTTCTTTCCCGGAGGCCGTCACGGTTTTTTCCTCCAGGATCTGACGGATGGTGGCCGGCACCATGCCCTTGCTGATCATGAAGGAGTTCCAGCGCAGATGCTCCTGGATCGCCATCGTCCGGCGGCGGGAATCGGCAAAATCCAGGCCGTAGCGGATGATTTTCTTGCCTTCCGCGCAGCCCAGCCCGGTATCAAACACGGGGCGATCGCTGCCGGCATACAGGGAAAGGTACTCCTCCTCGCTGAGCGCCTCGCGCGGATCGTCCATCGGGCAGTAATCCAGGCCCATCAGCTGCAGCTTGGAGCGGAGGCTCAGGCAGCAGTAGAGGCTGGACTCGCGCTCCAGCTGGCTCTTCCGGCGATACCAGTCGTCTTCTGCCTTTGCGAAAACAGAGGCCGCAAAGCCCTCCCTCTTCGCCTCGGCGCTGCCGCCGGAAATCTCGTATTCAAGTGCATAGATCTGATTGCGCGCCTTGGCCATGCGGTAGATCGTATCGCCGAGGAGCCGCTCGATGTGGTAAACGCAGTCCGTCTCGTTGCCGATAAAGCAGCAGGCGTCCTGCTCCAGCAGGGTCTGCTCCTTATGATAGGCGCGGACCTTAACGAAAATGATCAGGTTCTCCAGACCCCACTCCTGACGCTTCTCCACCATCTTCTGCGCAAAATCGATGTTCTCGAGGTCGCGCCCGAAGGAGATGATCAGGAAATTCATCGCGTTCGGGTTGGCCGTCATGTTCGCGCGGATGCTCTGATAAAAGCCGATGTCGTTGATGTCCAGCTTAAAGTAGGTCTCCTCGGCCGGCTGATCCGGCAGCGGCAGGTATTCATCGGCAGGACGGTCAGCGACCTCATTGAAATAACGGTAATAGTTATGGTTGAGGTTCTTGTTGTTCTGGGCGTTCTCTTTATCGTAAATGAAATAATGGACCTTCTTGAGAACCGGTCCGCCCTCCCCGCCGGTCATGAACTGATTGTTGGCGACGGAGGTCAGGAAGATCTGGCGGTTCGTCTTTCCGAAGCCGATCATGAACACATTCAGGTCCGCCTCGGGCCGGATCAGCGAGCTTTCCGTATCCAGCTGCTTCTCCGTCAGGAACTGGGACAGCGGATAGCGATCGATGAAGTCCATCGCGATCTGCTGATACTTATTGACGTAGCGGATGATGCCGTAGCCGGAGGACATCGCATCCTCGTATATGGCCTCGTAGCGCGGATCGCCGTAGACGAAAAGCTGCACGGAGGAAAAGATCGCCGAGCGTTCCTCCTCCGTTTTTTCATCCAGCCGGGCGATAAACTGTCTCAGCAGGCGGATGTTCCTTTCCTCGTCCTTGGTATTGATGACGGCATAATAGCGGCAGCCCTTCTTTTTTCCCGCCATCGAAAGGAGCTTTCCGACCGTCTCCTCCGCCGACGAAACCGACAGATAGCTGACCTTGCGGGCATACAGCTGCTCGGCATCCTTGTCGGCGATGCGGTCGAGCAGGAGGCGGGCATATCCGCCGGCGCTTTCGAACAGCGTGATACTGTCCTCGTTGTTGCCGACGATCACCAGCTTATCCTTTCCGGACAGGCTGAAGAAAAGCTTGCGGAAGAAGCACCAAATGCGCTGACTGATCAGCGAAAACGTGAATAAAAGGGCATTGAGCGCGATCAGCACGTACGCGTAATACAGCGTGATCTTGTAGACCCGGTTGTCCGCCAGAAGCTGGGCGTTGCTGGACAGCTCATACTTCAGCACGACCGTGTTGACGGTCTTGTTGATCGCGTTGAACAGCGCCGGGAAGAACTCCTGACCGGCATACAGATGCCCGATGAGAATCAGCGGCAGGCAGACCACATAGATGATGGCCGCCTTTCCTTTTTTGAAGCTTCGCAGAAAGACCGTGCGCTCCTTATGCGGCTTCAGTGCGATATTGACGACGACGTAGACCAGATACGCCGTCAGCAAAAGAAAGCAAATAAGTGAAACAAGGGTATAGATATCCATGGATCCCCTTCCTGAAGTCTCTCAAAAATGATACCGATTATAACACGGGCATCGGCCTCCGCGCAATCGCTTTCAAGCGTTTCCGCTTTCTCCCTCTTAGCGTTCGTGCTTTTCGATGCCATTCGCCCCTTCCGGCAGGGATAAAACATCAAAGATCAGATTGGCCCTGTGCTCACGGCAAAGCTCAGGCCAGGCACACAGGCAGGGATGCACACGGGCCGCCGCGTCCTTGACCTTTCCGGGCGCCCAGCCCCGGCCGGCGAAAATTATGAAAAAGTATATCGCAGGAAAAAACGGATGTCAATTTAACGAAGAAAAGAAAACGATAACCGGCCATGCATAACGGGAGGCCGAAGGCTGCTCCGAGGATTTTTTGTCGCCCTCTCTTTTCCCCCTCTTCGCCTTGCATTTCTCCCGAACTTGTACTATAAATTAGATATAAACAGATTAACAGGAGGGATACAACGTGCCTACAATTGCAAATCTGGCCGACAGCTGGGAAAAGCTGCGCGAAGAGTTTGAAAACGCGCCTGAGGTCGGCTACGTCTGGACCATCAACATCGACTCTGACGCTACCATGTCCGCGCTCGGGCTGGTCTCCGTCGATTATCACCTGAAGCTGTCCTGCTCGCATGTCGGAATGGATATGTTTGGGGCCTGGGGCGGCGAGCTTGCCTTTGAGACGAAGAGCAACCTCGGCGGGCTGAAGACGCTCTTTGCTGCGCTCGGCTCTGCCATGAAGGCCGACGGGGACGTCTGGTTCAAGAACGACCGCTACCTCACGCGGATTCTGCCTTACCGCGTGGAGGATGAGGGCGATTTCATCGAGGATTTCGTTGCGCCCCTCTGCACCCCGAAGCCGGGCGCGACGGAGGCGGAGGCGCTTGGCACGGCTATGGCGAATTCTATCATCGAAAATGCACAGCGGACGGCGATCTCCGGGAGAAACGTCAGCCGGAAGCTGCTTAACGAGATTCCGCCGCAGGGCTTTGCGGTCGGCTACTATACGCACATGACGGAGGGCGACCTGAGCCAGTATATAAAGACGACGGGCCTGATCGGCTTTGTTCCGACCTCGGCGCATGCGGAGGTGGACACGGAGGGCCACATGGTGACGGGTGCGGCGCACGTCTTCGTTCCTATCGTCAATCAGCAGATCAACACCTCCATTGAGGATGAGATCGAGTGTCCCTTCCCCTACACGCTCAGCATCTTCTCGGACGGCTCGGTCCTTTTCAGGGTCTTTAACTCTAACGGCGGGCCTTTCGCCTTGAATTTCATCGGGAAAATGGATAAGATCCCTGTCGGGGAGACGACCAAAATCTGATGCAGATTACTCTTTAAACAGTAAAACCTCCTTTAGGACCTTCGTCTTAAAGGAGGTTTTTGATTGGGTTTACGGCTCTTTCCTGATTTGCGCGTCCGGCGCAGCCCAGAAAAAGCGGCGGTAATTTTTGTATAGGCCTGCCCGCCCGTAGGCGCAGAGGGCGAGGGTCTGCTCTTCGCCCTTTTCCGGCCGGCTGTCCCAGCTGTAGGTGACAAGGATCTGCTCGCCGGATGTGAGGCCAGCAGCCCGGACAGATCCTCCTCGGTGCAGGCCACAAGCGCGTCGCCCTTTTCCTCGAGCTCGTCACCGGAGACTGCGCGGCCGCTCATCAGTGCGTTTTTCCGCAGCTGATGCAGCGCCTCGTTGCGGGTGGCGGCCAGCAGATAATTCCGCACGTCGCGCTCCTCGGTAAGGCGCCCTGCGAGCGGGTTCCGGGTCCCGGCGAGGCGCAGAAAGACCTCATGCACCGCATCCTCGGCCTCGCCGCCGGAGCCGAGCACGCCCTCGGCGACCCGCACCATTTCCCGGCGATAGCGCCGGTACAGCCGTTCTACCCTTTCTACCTGATCCATTACGTTCCT
>JAZQNF010000084.1:0-10720 GCA_045627225.1 Bianqueaceae bacterium | reverse complement strand
GAGACCGTCGAGCTGTCTCTCTATTTCTTCCTGGGAATTATCCTGGGGATGCTTTTGCGCGTGCCTTCTCCATTTTGCGCGCATAATACTTGCCAAAAGCGGAACCATCACTTAATCCTCCATTGCTTTCATAAAGGAATTGCCGGATACGATCTGTTCGCGGGGACCGGCGGCCTCCACCTTGCCGTCCCGAAGGACGATGATGTTGTCGGCGTGTTCGACCACGTCCATCGTGTGGGCGATCACGATAACGGTCTTGCCCTTCACGGTTTCGAGCAGTTTGCCGATGACCTCGGCCTCGGTCTTGGTGTCCAGATTGGCGGTGGCTTCGTCGAGGATCAGGTAATCCTTGTCGGCGATGAGCGCGCGGGCGATGGCCAGACGCTGCTGTTCGCCGCCGGACAGCTTGCCGCCCTTCACGCCGATCTCGTAATCGAGTCCCTTCTCGCTGACGAACTCGCTGAGGCCGGCCACCTCGATGGCCTGCAGGAGCTCATCCTCGCTCACCTCGGTCTTCGCGCCGTAGAGGATGTTATCCTTCACGGTGCCGGAGAACAGGGAGGCGTTCTGGGATACGACGGAGAAGTTCTCGCGCCAGGATTTCAGGGAAATGTCGGAGGCGGGACGGTCACCGGCCAGGATATCGCCGCTCTCGGCCTTGTACAGGCGGGAGAAGAGCTTGACGACGGTGGATTTGCCGCTGCCGTTGGGGCCGACGAGGGCGGTGATCTTGCCGGCCTCGAAGGTCATGTCGGCGTTATCGATGGTGCGCTTGTCGTCATAGAGGAAGGAGACGCCCTTGAAGGCGATGTCGCTCTTGGCGAACTCCTCGCCCTCTTCCAGGTTCTCGCTCTCCATGCTGTTCACGTAGCCGATCTTCTTCGTGCCGCCGATGGTTTCGGCGATGACCTGCGGAAGCACCACGATGTTCATCAGACCGCCGCAGATGAGGCTGAAGCTGGCGTAGAAGCGGGCGGTGTCGGTCAGATCGCGCAGCGCGCCGGATTTCAGCAGGACGATGGCGGCGGCGAAGGTCGCGCCGAACAGGGCGAGCTGCAGAATGGAGGCGGTCAAAGCGTTGATCAGCTGGTAGACGGCGTAGTTTCTCTCGGCGCCGTAGCGCTCCTCGATCAGGCCCAGGGCCTTATCGACCGTGCGCTCCTCGCCGCGGGAGGCCTTGATGAACTTGGTGCTGCCGAGCTGCTCGCTGTAGTATTTGGTCAGATTCGCGATCTTGCTCTGTTTCGCCGTGGAGACGACGAAGACCATGCGGACGGAGATGATCGCCACGATGAGCGCGAGAAGCACCGCGATCCCGACGATGGGGCCGTAGGAGCTCAGATCCATCGCCTTGAGCTCGCCCGACAGACCGAACAGGAAGCCGACGACCGAGAACACGGTGGTCAGAATCGTGAAGGGCATGGAGGCGTACTCGGAGTCGGTGGTGATACGGGAAAGCAGGCTCGCGGGATTTTCCTTCTCCAGATCCCGCGCGCTGATCCGGAGGATCTTCGCCCACATCTTCTTACGGACGCGGGTGTTCAGCGTGACCAGCGCCTTGTCGCCGATGACGGAGAGATAGAAGACGGCGCAGTCGACGATGTAGAGCAGGGCGTACGAGAAGAAGGGCTTCAGGTCCTTGTGCTGACCCGTCTGCATCATAGCGGTGTTTTCCGCCTGGGAGGCCAGCAGAAGCATGGCCGCCAGGGTAACGATGAAGCCTAAGATGATGCCGCCCCACGGGATCTTGACGCCCTTGTAAAGGCTGCGGAGCGAGTTCTTCGTCTTGATCTCGCTGACGGAGGAATCATTAAACAGATTTTGCTTTTTCATCTTACTTCGCCTCCTTTACCAGAGTTTTGTAGAGGCCGCAGCCGCGGACGAGCTCCTCATGGGTACCCTGCGCGACCAGGCGGCCCTGATCGAAGACCAGGATGGAGTCGGCGTTTTCGACCGTCTCCATATCGTGGGAAACGATGACAACGGTTTTGCCTTCGGTGAAGCGGTCGAGCTCCGCAGAGACAGCCTTGGTGGATTCGGCGTCCAGCGCGGAGGTCACCTCGTCCAGCAGCACGTAGTCTGCGTCGGACAGAAGCAGGCGGGCGATGCCGAGCTTCTGGCGCTGACCGCCGGAAAGCTTCTCGCCGTTATAGCCGACCCGGTAGTCCAGGCCGCCCAGCGCTTCGATATCCTCGAGCACGCAGGCGCGCTTTAAGGCATCGCAAAGCTCTTCGTCGGAGTGTGCTGCCTCGGAGGAGTACTCCAGGACCTCACGGACCGAGCCTTCAAAGGCGGGCGCGTTCTGGGGCAGGTAGCTGAAGCAGCTGCGGTAGGTCAGATAGTCGTAGCCGCGGATATCGCGGCCGCCGAGCGTGATGGTGCCGCAGTCAGGCTCGTAGAATTTTTCGATCAGGTTCAGGACCGTGGACTTGCCGGAGCCGGACAGGCCGACCAGGGCCGTTTTCCCGCCCTTCTTCAGGGTAAAGGAAACGTTATCCAGCGCCTTGTTTTCGCCGTAGGAGACGGAAACACCGTCGAAGACGATGTCGCCCTTTTCAATATCGGTCGAACCGGGCGCCTCATTCTCAAGCTCGGTGCAGATCACGGAGGACAGACGGAGGGACGCGCCCTGCGCTTCCTTCAGCTTGATCCAGACGGGGACCTGATCCTTGAGGGCCGTGTTGCAGGAGTTCGCCAGCGCGAAGTAGCTCATGAAGATGGCGGGAGTGATCGTGCCCTTGAACAGGAGGAGCGAGGCGGGAATGATGATGACGGCCAGGGGGAGGATCCAGGTGACCTGGTCGACCAGGGTGTTGAACTTGTTGACCCGGGCGGCTTCCTTTTTCACCTTGTCATATTCGTCCAGCAGGGCGTTGCCGCGCTCGATCTCAAGTTCCTCGTTGCGGAAGGACTTGATGGTTTCGATATTGTCGACCTTTTCGGCGATGCGCGCTGTCACCTCGGCCAGCTTCTTCTGGACCTTATTGCGGTTTTTGAAGGTGATGTAGCCGGCCAGAAGGCTTACCGCGAAGATGAGCGGGATCTGGAAGATCTGGCTCCAGACCAGGGTGGGAACGCCGAAGCGGGCGATCATCACGATGGCGCCTACGGCCACGACGATGCGGGCGAATTCCTTCACGAACAGCTCAACGACGAACTCACTGCTCTTCGCGGTATCGTCGGTCAGGCGGGTGATCAGCTCGCGGGAGTCGGTCTCCTCGAGCTGGGCGGTCTTCAGGCGGAACACCTTCTTCACCGCGTAGTTCTGGATGTTGCGGTTTACCTTGGCGGTGATCAGGCCGCTGAGGTAGGTGACGATCACCTTCGCCAGCAGGGCGGCTAGACCGAGCGCCAGCAGGAGGCCGCAGATCCTGATCAGGTCTTCGACCGTCATTCCGGAGTAGTCGATCAGCACGTCATCCCCCTCGGGAATGATCCGGCCGATGTTCTTATCGAAGAACAGGGTGGCCAGACTTTCCACCAGGGCGAACACGAGGCCCGTGATCAGAAGACCGACGGGCAGCTTCGATCGGAAAAGCAATTGGAAATAGTTTTTCCAGACCTTCGTCTTTTCTTGTTTCATTTTTCTCTCCTTTTCATGTATTTTTTCTTATTCAAGATAGTAATTTTTCCAGTCCTCGATCTGCTCGGAAGTGATGCCGAACTGATCCTCCAGATAAGCCCCGATGGACTTGTAGATCTCAAAGACCGAGTACCATGCGGCATCGAACAGCTCATCCCAGGCCTTGAAGCTGAGAACGGCGATCCTTTCCGCCCATTCGTTCATGCCATACTTCCGGACATTCTCCAGATACTGCGCGAACTCGTCGCGGGTGATCTCATTGTGCAGCAGGTAGTCCTTTTTGCAGGTCTCGTAATCGCAGCCGAGCGCGGCCATGATCAGCATGGAAACGACGCCGGTCCGGTCCTTTCCGCCGAAGCAGTGGAAGAGCAGGGTTTCGTGCCGGTCCATCGCGCCGAAGATGAGCGAGAGAGTCTCCCGGTTATAGGCGAACTCCAGATAGCCCTTGGCGAAGCCGAGGTATCTGAAGTTGTAATAGCTCTCATCGGCACGGAGCAGCTTGTCAAAGAAGCTTTCCGGATTTTTGTAGCGCTCATCGCTCTCTCGCTCCGGAGAGGCCAGCGGGCAGCAGACGACCCGATAGGAGCCGGGACGGTCCGGCTTTTTCGTCTGTTCCTTCAGGCTCCGCAGGTCAAAGACGGTGTCGATGGAAAGACTTTCGAGAACGGCATGATCGGCGTCGCTGGCGAAGCAGAGCTCACCGGAACGGTAGAGAAGTCCGTGCCGGATACTGCGGCCGTCAGCGGTCGGATAGCCTCCCAGTTCCCGAAAATGGCTGATGGATGTAAACTGAGTAGCCATAATAACTCCTTTTTCAATTATGATACACGGCGTTGCATTGACTGCATTATAAAATAGATTTTCTGAAAAAGTAAATACGTTTGCGTCAATTGGTACATTATGCAAAAAACTGTTGCACGGAAGGCTTTTGATGATTTAGCCGGCACGGTTGCCAAGCGGCCGGCGGTATAATATAATATAGCTATGATACCGGTTTGAAAGAACGTGAAACAAAGGAATATTGATAAGGAGAATGTCCATGAAGAAGGCAATGGCAGCTGTGATTACGCTGCTTCTTGTGCTCTTGTGTTTTACAGCCTGTAAGGAACATGAGCACACCCCGGGAGAATGGGTCATTGATACCGAGGCCACCTGCACCGAAGCAGGGAAGCGCCATCAGCTGTGCAGTGACTGCGGTGAGATGCTGGAGGAAGAAGTCATTCCGGCTCTCGGGCATCAGTTTTCCGAGAAGGAACTCGTCCGCGAAGCCACCTGCACCGAAGAAGGCTGCTATACCTGCACCTGCTCGGTCTGCGGCGCGAACGATCTGACGGAGCCCATCCCGGCTCTGGGCCACAAGGAGGGTGAGTGGATCACCGATACCGAAGCCGGCTGCACCGAAGCGGGCAAACGCCATCAGATATGCAGTGTCTGCGGTGAGACGCTGGCGGAGGAGGTCATCCAGGCTTCCGGCCATCAGTTTACCGAGAAGGAGCTCGTCCGCGACGCTACCTGCACTGAGGATGGCTGTTATACCTTCACCTGCTCGGTCTGCGGCGCGAGCGATCTGACGGAGCCCATCCCGGCCCTCGGCCATGAGGAGGGCAAATGGATCACCGATCGTGAAGCCAGCTGCGCTGCGGCCGGAAAACGCCACACCGAGTGCACCCGCTGCGGGGCAGTCCTGTCGCAGGAGGAAATCGAAAAGACGGCGCATACGCCCGGCGAATGGGTCACCGAAACCGAAGCAGGCTGCACCGAAGCCGGAAAACGCTGCCTGGTCTGCAGCGGCTGCGGCGAGATCCTGGAGGAGGAAGTCATTCCGGCCCTCGGCCATCAGTATTCCGATCAGGAATTCGTGAGCGAGCCCAGCTGCACCGAGAGCGGCAGCAAGTATAAGAAATGCTCGCGCTGCGGCGATACGCAAACGACCGGCACGATCCCTGCGCTCGGTCATGACTGGAAAGACGCGACCTGTACCGAGCCCAAAACCTGCAGACGCTGCGGCAAAACAGAAGGGGATATGCTTGGCCATGACTTCGCAAACGGTGTCTGCACCCGCTGCGGCGAGCGCGGCTCCGTCGGTCTGGATATCCGTGATCACGTGGTCTACGGCATCGGAACCTGCACCGATTCGTATATTTATATCCCGTCCGATGTCACGGCTATCGCGGACAGCGCTTTCTATCAATGCAACTCCATTACAGGCATTACCATTCCGAAAAGTGTCACGAGCATCGGCGGTTATGCTTTTTCCGGGTGCAGAAACCTTAAGACGGTGGTCATTCTCGCGGACCTCAAGGAAATTCCGAACGCTGCCTTTGGAAGCTGCAGTTCGCTGTCTTCTCTGACCCTGCCCGACAGCATTACCAGGCTCGGGACAAGTGCTTTTGAAAGCTGCAGCAGCCTGACTTCCTTCCCCTTCCCGAAGAGCCTGACAACCATCGGGGACTGCGCATTTCAGGGATGTACGGGCATCACCTCTCTTAACCTCCCGAGGAGCTTAAGCTCTGTGGGCGATGACGTCTTCGTGGGCCTCGCGATCACCGAGGTGACGATTCCCGGCAGCTTGAAAATCGTGAGTAATGATATGTTCGTCCTTTGCGAAAAACTGACCAAGGTCTATATCGAGGACGGCGTTACGACGATCTATACGGCTGCGTTCGGTAATTGCTATGCCTTAAAGAACGTCTCGATTCCCGCCACGGTCACCTATCTCGGCAATTCTGTCTTTACCGGATGCGGATCCCTGAAGGAGATCGTCTACCGCGGAACAGCCGAGCAATGGGCCAAAATCACCTACGGGCCGCGCGGCTGGAATCCCGACAATATTCCGGTCATCTTTGCCGAATAAAGCTTATTGAAACACGGAAGCAATCGCTTTGCACAGAAGCGAATCGCTTCCGTGTTTTTTTCTTTGTCAAACCGGCGTCCGGTGGTATAATGGAAACGGAGAGGAGCATCGTGCCGATCCTTTTTTGGACAAGGACAGAAAAAAAGACCCTGCGAGGGCAGGGTCCCGGATTAATCCTGTGTCTCTTCCAGAATGGAAACGATGCCGTTGATGGCATCCCAACCGCTCTCGGGAAGCTGCTGCAGGGAACTGACTTGGATGACGGTATCATCGTAAAAGGTAATCGTAAGCGAGGTCGTCGGGGCGTCGTAGGCGAAGAATTCCGCAGGCGGGAGATCGGTCCAGCTTTTCATGTTGTAGTCGCGGACCAGGACCTCGAGACGGGAATACGTTTCGTAGGGGACGTCATAGGTTTTGGTGACGGTTCTGCAGCCGTTTCCCTCGCAGCGGGTAAAGCTGACGCTTGAGTCCGATAACTCGATCCGGTAGAGGGAACCGAGGCTGTCTCCGCTGACGTTGTAGTACACGGAGCGGATAGGTGCTTCCCGTTCCATGCCCGGGCCATCTACGAAATAGTGATTTTGCGTGCGCCGTTTGATAAGGCCGATCATTAGCAGGACGGCGCCGATCACAAGCAGGATCGCGCCGGTGATGATGAATGGTTTCATGTGCTTCATCCTTTCGGGCTCCTTCAGAAGTTTTTTGAGCTTACTTTATTTATAAAGGAAAAGCTTTGTTTTGGCAAGAGGAAGCTGCCGGAGCGGTAAGCCCTGCTGGACGGCAGAAAATAATGATCAGAGAAAGGGACTTTCTGCTGAGAGGCCTTTTCTCCGGAGGTGAAGATGATTTACGATGTTGCTGTGATCGGAACGGGTCCGGCCGGCCTTTCGGCGGCGCTGACCCTGAAGCTGCATAATAAGAGTATCCTTTGGTTCGGCTCGAAGGAGCTGAGCGATAAGGTCGGGCGTTCTGAGAAGATCGCGAATTATCCGGGCCTTCCGTTCGTCAGCGGAGCCGATCTGAATGAGGCTTTCCGGCGGCAGCTGGAGGAAATGGAGCTTCAGATCGAGGAGCGCATGGTGAGCTCGGTCGCTGAGACGAAAAACGGCTTCATGCTGCTGGCGGACAATGAGGTGTTCGATGCGAAGACCGTTCTTTTTGCCATCGGTGCGGTGTCGGCGAAGGGCCTTCCCGGCGAGACGGAATATCTCGGCCGCGGGGTGAGCTACTGCGCGACCTGCGACGGTTTTCTTTACAGGGGCAAGACGCTGGCGGTCCTTTGCTATCACCGCCGCTATGAGCATGAGATCGCCTATTTGGCCGAGCTGGCCGACAAGCTGTATGTTTATGCGCCTTTCGAATTGAGCGGACTTCCGGCCAATGCGGAGCGGCTGCCGCTTCCCGTCAGCCGGATCGGAGGAGAGCGCAAGGTGAAGGAGATCGGGCTGACGGACGGATCTGTTCGTGAGGTGGATGGTGTGTTCATCATGCGCGATGCGATCGCGGCAGGAACGCTGCTTAAGGGGCTTGAAACCGAGGGCCCGCACATCGCCGCGGACAAGAGAGGCTGCACCAACCGTCCCGGCTGTTTTGCGGCCGGCGATTGCACGGGCCGCCCTTATCAGATCGCTAAGGCGGTCGGCGAGGGAAATGTCGCTGCGCACAGCATCCTGGAGTTCCTCGACGGGAGGGCCTGAGTGCTTGGAAGAAGGTAGTAAAAAAGACTTTCCGTATGGTTCGGAAAGTCTTTTTCTGTTAAACATAAGAAGATAGGCTCGTGTGAGGGAGCTTAAGACTGCTTTTGAGCCTCGAAGATGCATTCGACCAGCTGGACGAAGCGGATGGACAGACGGATGTCGTCGGGCTGGATGCGGTAGACGGTATCGTTCTGCTGGATCTCAAAATAGCGGCCCGGAATAAAGGGGAGCGTGGGGAAATGGGTGAGCGGTACGCTGAAGGAGGCGGCCTCCCCGTTCAGGCTTCCGTCGTAGACGAAGCCGCTTTCGCTGAGGGAGAGGGTGCCCTGACCGGCAGGGAAGAATTTCTTTTTCCTGAGGTCGAGCAGGCTGACGGTGACCGGGGACTCCAGAGAACGGAAGCTGCCGTCGGCAAAATCGCGCCGGACCTTGTCGTTGATCATGCGGCTCCAATCGGAGACATAGGGGATCTCCTCG
Organism: Bianqueaceae bacterium; assembly: GCA_045627225.1. Taxonomy (GTDB): domain Bacteria; phylum Bacillota; class Clostridia; order Lachnospirales; family Bianqueaceae; genus JAZQNF01. Next base: position 2,109 of record JAZQNF010000084.1, on the reverse strand, counting down.
CCGGGCCCGGCGATCTTGTGGAGGAGAGCGCTTCGGTCGGAGCGCTCGGCGAAGCCGCAGGCGCTGCAGCGCAGGGTATCCCGGCCGTCGGCCGTGACAGTGAACTCGCCGCCGCAGGCGGGGCAGAGGTAAAGGACGTTTTCGAGGCCGCGGATGTCGGTGTGGGCCCGGCAGCAGCCGCGGGGCTCGCGGTAGGCGTCGTACAGCAGCGCATGATCGGTCCGGCGGCGGATCTCTTCGAGAGTGAGCGAGCCGAGCTCCTCTCTGCCGATCAGCTTGTAGCAGTCGAGCTCCGTGCGGCCGCGGCGCAGGCCTTTGCCCCATTTGGGCATGCAGAAGTAGGCGCCATAGCTGCGGGCGACGTAAACATCGGAGCCGAGCCATTTCAGGAATTTATAGGTGGCGTCGGGAATGGGGGTGGACAGGCCGTCCTCGCCCATCAGACCGGCCGGAAAGATGGCGAGCCTATGCCCCGCCTCGAGCACGCTCTTCATTTTTCTCAGATCACTCAGCTTGCTCTGGAACTGCTGCTTGGGCAGCACGGCCAGCTTTTTGAGATAGGGGCGGATGGGCAGTGTATTGTAGAAGGTGTAGCTGATGACAAAGCTTAATGGGCTTCGCGAGAGACGGATGATGTTGACGAAGTCCAGTGCGCACTCGTGGTTGCAGATGATGACGCAGGGCCCTTTGACCTTCCGGAGCTCGTTGCGGCGGATGCGGCAGCCGAAAAACAGCTTGGATACGGCGAAGCAGGCGGCCTGTGCGATTCTATAGAGAGCGAGATTGGGTTTCTTATAATCCATGTTCTTCCTCCAGATCATACTAAGCAGGTGGATTGAGAAGTACTATACCACTGAGATATGAACAGACTGTGAACGCTTAAAAACAAAATGAAAAGGAGTGGATACTTATAGAGGCCGATAAAACAAAAATCCGAAGCAAAATGCTTCGGATTTTTATGTGCGGTTAGCGGGACTCGAACCCGCAAGTCGCTAATGGGACACTAGATCCTTAGTCTAGCGCGTATGCCAATTCCGCCACAACCGCAAGTGGTTTGTCTTATCGACAGGTATAAATATTAGCACAGCACTAAAGGAAAGTCAAGCCTGATTTTAGAAAAATCTCAGTGATAGCGGCTGTCGCGGACGGCCTCGGGGATGTATTCATCGGCGGTGACCGAAATCTCCAGCTCGTTCTTGCCGCGGAGGATGCGGAGGACCACCGTATCGCCGACGGACAGGTCGGACAGAACGCGGGTGAAATCGGAGGAGTTCTCCACCTCGGTCCCGTTGACCGCGAGGATCATATCGCCGGCAGTCAGACCGGCGCGTTCGGCGGCGCTGTCCTTCTCGACCGAGTAAATGTAGAGGCCGAGACGGTTGACGCGGTACATCCAGGCAGCGGTGGTGGTATCGATATCGAGCAGGGAGACGCCCAGGTAGGCGCGGCCCTTGACATAGCCGTATTCGTAGAGGGAATCCAGCACACCGAGGACATCGTCGATCGGGATGGCGAAGCCGAGGCCCTCGATCTCGGCGTCGGCATACTTGGCGTTGACGATGGCGATCAGGTTGCCGGCCGCGTCAAAGAGGCCACCGCCGGAGTTGCCGGGGTTGATGGATGCGTTAGTCTGCAGCAGGTTCATGGAGATGCCGTCGATGGTGATCTTGCGGTTCAGCGCGCTGATGATGCCGTTGGTGACGGTGCCGCCCAGCTGCCCGAGAGGATTGCCGATGGCGACGACCTCCTGACCGACCAGAAGCTGCTCGGAGCTTCCGATGGTGGCCGGGGTAAGGCCGGTGGCCTCGATCTTGAGGAGGGCGATGTCCTGCTCCTCGTCAAGGCCGATCAGCGTAGCGGGATACTGTTTCCCGTTGGTCAGCGTGACCGTGATGGAGCGGGCGTTCTCGATGACGTGGTTGTTGGTGACGATGAAGCCGTCCTCGGAGAAGATGACGCCGGAGCCGGCGCCGGAGTTGATGTACTGGGACATGAAGGAGCCGGTGGTGACGACCTCGGTGGTGATCTCCACGACGGAGGGCGAGGCCTTGCGGGCGATCTCTACATAGCTGAGGCCGCCGATCACTTTGGAAACGACCGGAGGATTGT
>JAZQNF010000083.1:0-3622 GCA_045627225.1 Bianqueaceae bacterium | reverse complement strand
GATGCAGAACTAATTTTTCAATTTTAACGAATGTGTCCAGAAAACTGGGTACATATCATCTGCAAGAGGAGTGAGATTTTTTTACTTTTCTTCAGAAGCACAGAAGCTGCGGACCAGACGCATCCCGTCTGCGTGAAAGGTATAATCATAAAACGAAAAGAGCTTCATGCGGGCGATACGGCCGGCCAGAAAAGAAGGCGCCGCAAAATCCGGATGATCCTCCAAAAGATACCGGTCCAAAGGCAGTCTTTCAAAGACACACTCCGTTTCCCCGCGGTGCATGCGGTAACGGTGCAGGCCCCTTTCGTCGATATCCAGCGTTCCGATGCATAAATCACCGAAATATACGTCGTAGCTTTCCGCTATCATGGCCATTGGTTAATAATCCGAGCGGAGCTCGTAAAGCGCATAGCTGGCCAGAGGATTAAAGTGACGGTAAATCAATCCGCCGATGAGCTGGACAGCAAAGGTGAACAGGATGGAAATGATGCAGTCGCTGGCAAAGGCAGCGCCCATGATCACCGAGATCACACTGATAAAAACCGCATAAATAAAGGAAACCGTAATCAGCACGTTGCGCGCCCGCCGATGCGTCCCATCCTGAAGATAATTGGACAGGCTGAGCATAAAGGACATAGACACCGTGACGGACGGAAAGCTTCCCAGAGTCAGTCGGCCGCCGGAAAGCGTTTTCAGAAGCTCTCCCTGATAGGGCTGGTACCAGCGGGTGAAATCTGCCGTAGAACCGACCGAGATCATGGTCTGGTAGGGCACGCGGCTCCAGAACACGTTCAGGAGCATGACGCCCAGGCATATGACGTAGAACAAAATCAGACCGAACAGCGAACGCGAGGCTCTGCGGTGATTGGAATAGGTAGGCAGCTCCTTGATCAGACGAAGTGCGCCCCAGACCGAGCAGGCGATCAGGATAAAAAGCATGATCCAGGCGTTGGCGTCCGTGTCCCGCTGCAGGAAGCGCATGATGCTCCAGTACATATAGACCGGGATGCCGATGGTGCTCAAAAAGCCGATGACCATATGAAAGGCCGGGGTCTCGTCAGAATCGGAGGCAAGCCGTCCGCGGATCGAATAGGCCGTGAGGTTCATCGAAAACAGCCAGGCGAGGACCATCGAAGGAACCGGCGCCAGACGAAGCACCCATTCCATCCAGATGGCGTAGTGATAGACCGACTGACTGAATTCCAGATCCACAAAGGTGAAAAAGAACAGAAGGCCCAAGCCGATCAGGACCAGAAAAATGATCCAGAAACGTTCTCGTTTATTCGTCATGATTTATGACTCCTGATTTTGTAAAAACGCCAGGATCTCTCCGACAAAATAGAGAGAGCCTGCACAGACGATGCGGTCCGGTGCCTCGGCGGCTGCGAGGCAGAGCGCGTCAGCGGTGCCTGACGCTCCGTCAAAGGAGGCCCGGCCTCCGTGAGAAAGCCAGATCTCCTTCGCCTCCTCATAGGGAATGGATTTGGCGCCCTCCGTGAGCGGCGCAAAAATCACGCGGTCAATGACCGGGCAGGCTGCCAGCTCCTTCAGCACACCGTCCACATCCTTCTTGGAAAGAGCGGAAAAGCACAGCGTCCAGCTTCCGCCTCTTGCGCTCAGAAAATCCGACAGGCGATGCGCGGCATCGGGGTTATGGGCTCCGTCGATCAGGAAGCTGCGTCCGCGGAAGCTTACGCTTTCCATGCGGCCAGGCCAGAAGACCTTTTTCAGGCCCTCGCGCACCGGACGGCGGTCCGTGAGGACGCCCTGTCGGATCAGTTCCTCACAGGCAGAGAGCACAGCGGCCAGATTATCGATCTGGAAATCGCCGGAAAGGCGGACGGAAAGATCGCCGTAGCGATACTCGCGGGAGGCGATATTGCAGAAAATACCGCGCTCATCGTTATAATGCAGCTTGACCGAATACGCGCCCGCATAGATATAGGGCGCTTTTTTTTCGGCCGCTTTTTCCGAAACGACCCTCTGCACGCCGGGCAGATTGCGCCCAAGCACGATGGGCACCCCGGGCTTGATGATGCCGGCCTTTTCGCCCGCGATGGCCTCGACGGTCGAGCCAAGCACCTTCGTGTGGTCCAGGCTGACCGAGGCGATCAGGCAAAGATCCGGCGCCTCCAGAATATTGGTCGAATCCAGACGGCCGCCCACGCCGGTCTCCAGCACGACCCAGTCGACACCGGCCTCGGCAAAGGCCAGAAAGCCGATGGCTGTGATCAGCTCGAAAAAGGTCGGATGGTTCTGACCCTGCGCCTGCATCGCCTCCGCCTCGCGGCGGACACGGATGGCCAGCTCCAGAAAGCGCTCGTGAGAGATATCCTCCCCCATCAGGCTGATGCGCTCACTGTAATCGACCAGGTGGGGCGACACATAACGGCCGACGCGGTAGCCGGCCTCGGTCAGGACCTGCGCCAGCATCGCGCAGCAGGAGCCCTTTCCGTTCGTACCGGCCACATGGATCACATGGAAGCGCTTCTGGGGATTCCCGAAGCGCTCCATGAGCTTGTACATATTTTCGAGTCCGTCCTTTTTGCTGTAGCGCGGAACGCCCTCCAGCCAGGCGACAGCCTCCTCAAAGCTTTTCATGAAAATCACCTTGTTTTATTTACCGAGGTCCGCGAGACTCTTCTCGATCTGAGCCAGCTGGGCCTCATATTTTTCTTTCTTGGCGCGCTCGTCGGCCACGACCTTTTCGGGCGCTTTGGCGACGAAGCCCGGATTGCCGAGCTTGGACTCGACACGGCGGATCTCGCCCTCAAGACGCTCACGCTCCTTGCCGAGACGCTCGCGTTCCTTGTCCAGATCGACCAGCTGATCGAGCGGGATGCAGATGACGGCGCCGGAAAGCGGGATCGTGACCGCGCTGTCCGACAGGCCCGTGCGATCGCTTCTGACCAGCACATCCGTGGCAAAGGCCAACGGCGCCAGGAAGGCCGCGCCGCGCGTAAAGATGTCGGCGATCTCGGCGTCCTCGGTGATGGCGTAGACCCCGGTCTTCTGCTTGGGCGAGACGTTCATCTGGGTGCGGATGTTGCGGATGCCGCGGAAGGCGTCCTTCAGCAGCTCGACCTCCTTTTCCTCGGTCGGGAAGTACAGATCCTCGCGGTAGGTGGGCCAGGCCGCGTACATGATGGTCTCCTCCTCGGGGCACATGTAGGAGAAAATCTCTTCGGAAATGAAGGGCATGTAGGGATGCAGGAGTTTCAGACAGGTCGTCATGACGTAGCGAAGCGTCCACAGGGCAGCCAGACGGCTCTCCTTCTGCTCAGGCGTCTCCGCATTGTACAGACGGGACTTCACCATCTCGATGTACCAGTCGCAGAACTCCTCCCAGACAAAATCGGTCAGGTTGGCGCTGGCGATGCCGAGCTCGTAGCGGTCCATGTTGTCGGTCACGTCACGGATACAGTCGTTGCACTTGGAGAGGATCCAGCGGTCAGCCGCGGTCAGCTCGGCAGGATCCATCGTCTCAGGCAGCTGGGCCGCGGTCTCGTCGTCGAGGTTCATCAGGATGAAGCGGGACGCGTTCCAGACCTTGTTGGCGAAGTTGCGGGCAGCCTCCACGCGGCTCCAGTAGAAGCGCATGTCGTTGCCGGGCGCGTTGCCG
>JAZQNF010000082.1:0-4057 GCA_045627225.1 Bianqueaceae bacterium | reverse complement strand
GGAGGGGCAGGCGCCCGAAGGCAAGCGTCGGGACGGGCAGCTCTTCGGTTTTGTCATAGACGGCCATGGCGGCGCCGGCGACGGCCCGGCCCATGTGGCGGGCCTGCAGGTATCCGCGGGGCACAAAGTCGAAGTCGATGGTGAGGCCGTTCATGTCTCCGCCCTTGGCGAAAACCTTGATGTGGTTGATCTCGCCCTCGGCGCCGTTGACGAAGAGGCAGCGCGTGCCGTCGACGGCTTTCTCGAAGGTGCGGCGGCAGAAGCCGGGCCAATCGGCAGAGAGATTGTTGCCGCCGATGGTGTCGGGGTGGCAGCCGAAGGAGCAGAGGACGAGCGTATCGGCGCCCTCGCGGTCGAAGCGGAGAACGTGGACGCTGTCATCGGCCTCGCCCATGCAGCGGACGATGTCGGGGTTCCCGACGCCGGGATTGGTGCAGACGGAGCCGTCCTTCATGCGGAAGCGGCGGACGAAGGAGATGCCGGGCGCGTGCGAGAGCGCGTAGCTCATGCGGGAGGGGCGGAGGTCGTTAAGGGCCTGTTCGGCCGCCTCGGGCAGGACACGGCACAAAAAGTCGGTATATTCGTCGGTTTTGTCCTGCGGAGCGCCCTGGAAGGCCTGGCCGATGTAGGGCGCGGTGTGCGTGTGCGTGACGGAGAGCCAGACGGCCTCCAGCGGGAGCGAGACGACCCGGGCGACGCTAAGGCGCAGACGCGTTGCGTATTCGTCCAGGATCTCGGTCGCATCCAGGGCCAGAAGGACGGCCCTGGCTCCGCCGGCCTCGAGGGCCAGCACATTGGCCTCCAGCTCATCCAGCACCGTGTCGGCCAGACGCTTTTCGAAGTAGCCGGCCAGACCGATGCCTAAGTCGGGCGTGATGTTGACGCGGGCAAAGCCGCTTTTCAGATCGTTCATTCGGACTCCTTTTGAGCGAGCAGTCTTTCCCTCAGGAGAGCCTCGCAGATGACGAGATCCTCGGGCGTGTTCACGCCGCGCAGATCGTTTCCGTCGCGGATGAAATAGGTTTCGACCGGCAGTCCCCTGCGGACCATCAGCTCCGGGACCTCGGTCAGATAGTATTCTTTTTGAACGTTGTCGGTGCGGACCTCGGGCAGGATCTCGAAGAGCAGACGGCTGTCAAAGACGAGCACGCCCGAAAAGAGCTCGGTGATCTCAGCCTCCTCGGGGCTCGCGTCCTTGCCCTCGACGATGCGGGCGAAGCGCCCGTCCTCATCGCGCACGATGCGCGCCCAAAGCGTAAGCTCGGGGTTTTCGGCGGTCATCAGCGTGCAGGCGGCGCCCTTTTCGCGATGATAGCGGCAGATGGCCTGAAGGTCCTCGCGCCGGAAGAGCGGCATGTCGCCGAAGGTGACGAGCACGGTGCCGGAGAAGCCGCGGAAGGCCTCCTCGCAGACCAGGACCGCGTGGCCGGTGCCCAGCTGTTCGTTTTGCTCGATGTAGCGGTAGCCGGGCCCGAAGAAGCTCATGACCTGCTCCTTTTTATAGCCGACAACGATGAAGGTGTCTTCGGGCGGGATGAAGGCGGTGGCCTCCAGCACGGTCTGAAGCAGAGGGCGTCCCGCTGCCCGGCGCATGACCTTGGGGGGATCGTCCTTTTCGGTGAAAAGCCGCGTGCCCTTGCCGGCCGCGGGGATAATGACGCGTAAATCGTCCATGAGGATTACTCTTTCGTAAAGCTGAACTGATATCGGAACGGATCGCCGGGCAGGCCGAGCTCGCGGTAGATTTCGCCGAGCACACGCCGGATGTCCGGAAGAGAGCGCTCCATGTCGGCCAGAAGGGTCAGCTGGGTGCGGCTGCGGTCCAGATTCTGCTCCTCGTAGGAGGTCGTGTAATAGGTGTCGCCGTTGATAAAGTCCATCAGGAAGCGGATGCCGTCCTCGGAGGTGATGACGAGCGGGGCGTAGGGAAGAAGCGCCAGCTCCTCCTCGCTCAGGAGGCTGCCCGCGGCGGTCAGATAGCCGCGCGCGTACTGCTCGTAGAGCGCCAGATCGAAGTGCACCAGGGACAGATCCTTTTCGTCGTCGGTGGCGGTGTTGGTACCGATGCGGATCGAATCGCCGAAATCGTAGAGCGGCGAGCCGGGCATGACCGTGTCGAGATCGATGATGGCGACGGGCAGCCGGCTGTCGGTATCAAAGAGGATATTATTCAGATTGCAGTCATTGTGGCAGGTGCGGTAGGGGATGACGCCGCTCTCGAGCCGTGAGGAGATGAGCGGGAAAAGCTCCCGGTGCGCGCGGATGAAGGCGACCTCGGGCAGCGCCTCCTCCAGACGGCCGACGGGGTCGGCGTCGATGGCCTTTTCCAGGTCCAGATAACGCGACTGGGTGTTGTGGAAATTCGGGATGACCGCCTTGAAATCCCCGGCGGGGAAGCGGTTGATCTGACGGACGAACTCGCCGAAGGCAAGACCCGTATAATAAAAGGTCTGAGGACAGTCCGGGATGTCCATCGAGTAGACGTTCGAAAAGTGCGAAAGCATGCGCCAGCAGCCGGAGGCGGCGCGGTGATAGAGCCCGCCGCTGCGTGTGCGGATTACGGACTGCAGCGAGCCGACATCACGTCCGCCGGGCAGGCGGAAGCTGTGGCGGAGGTACTCTCCGGCCAGGTTGTAGTTGTGCATGACCAGATCCACGTCGGGGAAAACATCACTGTTGATGCGCTGCAGGGTGTAGCGGTGGACCCGATCGCCCGCCTGGGTTTCGATGAAATAGGTCCGGTTGATGTAGCCCTTTTTGATCTGGACAGCATCCGAAAGCTCGCCCTCGACGGCAAAATTGTCGACGATGGCTCGGAGCGCTTTCAGATTGACGGTATCGTTCTGTATCATTGATCTGAAGTTCCCGCAAAGTTAGTGTATCCTTACTTATAACATAAACGGGGGGCCTTGTCAATTTTCGCGGTGCCGATTTTGCCTTCTGCGCGTCATTTTTGCAGCCGCGTCCGCGCGCGTCTTGGCATTTCGCAGGCGAGGGTGTATACTGGAGGAGCAAACACGAAACAGGAGTCAGTTATGTTTTCGATCAGAGAGATATATCGGATCGGCCGCGGGCCCTCCAGCTCCCATACGATGGGGCCGGCGCTTGCCTGCAGCCGCATGAAGGAGCTCTATCCCGAGGCGGACGCCTTCCGCGTGACGCTTTTGGGCTCCCTCGCCAAGACGGGGCTCGGACATCGCACCGACTACGCGATCCGGAAGAGCTTCGAGCCGCTTCCCTGCGAGATCCTCTTCGATACCGAGGAAACCTCCCTTCCGCACCCGAACACCCTGCGGATCGAGGCCCGAAGGGGCGGGAGCCTGATCGGCGCCGAGACGGTGCTGAGCATCGGGGGCGGCGCGATCGAGGTCCTCGGTACGAAGCGAAAGCCCTCGGAGGAGGTCTATCCGCTCTGCGGCTTTACCGCCGTCCGGTCCTATTGCGAGGAAAAGGGACTGCGCCTCAGCGACTACGTCTTTGCCTGCGAGGATCCCGGCATCCGGACTTTTCTGGCCGAGGTCTGGTCGCAGATGAAGGAGACGCTTAACCGCGGCCTTCAGGCCGGGGGGCATCTGCCCGGAGGTCTTTTTGTCACGCGCCGGGCGGCCTCGCTTTTCCGCGCGGCCTCTGAGACCGACGATGCCGGGGAGCGCGAGCGTTTTCTTCTGAGCGCCTACGCCTATGCCTCCGCCGAGGAAAACGCGGCCGGCGAGATGATGGTCACGGCGCCGACCTGCGGAGCCTGCGGCGTCCTGCCCGCCGTCCTCTGCTACGAGCAGCAGAAGCGCGGACTCAGCGACGGAGAGCTGATCCCGGCCCTGGCGGCAGCGGGCCTCATCGGGACGATCATCAAGGCGAACGGCTCCATCTCCGGCGCGGAGTGCGGCTGTCAGGCCGAGATCGGCAGCGCCTGTGCGATGGCTGCCGCTGCCCTCTGCGAGCTGCGCGGACTCAGCCCGGAGCAGACCGACTGCGCCGCCGAGGTCGCCATGGAGCACAACCTGGGCCCCACCTGCGATCCCGTCGGCGGTCTCGTCCAGATCCCCTGCATCGAGCG
>JAZQNF010000081.1:0-8531 GCA_045627225.1 Bianqueaceae bacterium | reverse complement strand
GGTCCGGAGGGCAATATCGAATTCCTGATGAAGGCCGTCAAGCGGCCGCCCTCAGCGGATACCGTGCTTCCCGACGCCCGTAAAACCGTTCAGGACGCCGTCCGGAATCTGAATTCTTGATAGAAAGTGCTATAAAAGGGGAACCAACATGAACGTTAAGAAAAACAGACAGGCGCTGATTCTTCAGATCATCCGCGAAAACAAGGTGACCACCCAGGAGGAGCTTACCGATAAGCTGGCCTCTTACGGCGTATCGGTCACTCAGGCCACCATCTCCCGCGATCTGCGCGAGCTCGGCCTCAGCAAGGCCAGCGGCAAGCGCGGCAACGTCAGCTATACCGCCGGCAGCGAAAGCATCGCCGACAACGATGAGACCGCCCGTTTCCGCCGCATTTTCCGCGATGCCTTTGTCAGCGCCGCGCCCGCCGGAAGCCTTCTGATCGTCAAGACGGTCAGCGGCATGGCCATGGCCGTCGGCGCCGCCCTGGACAGCATGGGCTTTGAGGAGCTGGTCGGCTGCATCTGCGGCGATGATACCATTTTTTTGGCGACCCAATCGCACGAGCAGGTGGAAAGCCTCAAGGAGAAGCTTTTAAGCATCATTCAATAAACGAAGGAGAAAGGCATGCTTTCACAGATCAGTGTTGCCAATATTGCCTTAATGGACAGTGTGGAGGTCGAGCTGGGAGACGGTCTCAACATTCTGACCGGCGAAACCGGCGCCGGAAAAAGCATCCTTCTGGGAGCCATCAACCTCTGCCTGGGGGCCAAAAGCGCCCGCGATGCGGTGCGTGACCCCGAAAAGCCGGCCTATGTCGACCTTCTGTTTACGGATATTTCCCAGCCCGTGCTGGATGCGCTGGCCGAGATGGATATCGAGGCCGAGGAGGGGGAGCTTCTGCTGTCCCGCCGCTTCGGCACCAACGGCAAGGGGACCAGCCGAGCCAACGGCGTCGCCGTAAGCTCTCAGCAGGTAAAGACCCTGGCAGGGCTTCTGATCGACATCCACGGGCAGCATGAGCATCAGTCCCTGCTCAACAGCGCGTCTCATATCGAAATACTGGACCGCTTTTCTCCCGAAAGCGCGGCTCTGCGCGAGACCATGAGGTCCCTGTGGTCGGAGCACAGCGCCATCGAAAAAGAGCTGGAGGAGCTTAGCGCCAATGAGGCCGAGAAGGAGCGCCTGCTGTCGCTTCTGCAGTATGAATCGAACGAAATCGAGGAGGCCGATCTGGTCGAGGGCGAGGAGGATGAGCTGAACGAGCTGCGTCACCGCCTGCTCTATGCCGGCCGCCTGCGCGAGGACAGTCTGCGTGCCTACGGGGCCCTGCGCGATGTCGAGGCCGAGGCCTGCGCGCTGGATCTTCTGGAGCGTGCCTCGTCCCTGATGGAGGGACTTGAGCGCTTCGATCCCGCGTTTTTCGCCCCCCGCCGCGAGGCCCTTATGAATGCGGCCGCCGTGGCAGACGATATCGCGGCCGATCTTCGTGCTTACGGTGAAAACATCGAGGAGGATGAGGGAAGGCTTGCGGAAATCGAGGAGCGTCTGGATCTGATCCACCGCATGAAGACGAAATACGGCCGCAGCATCCCCGAAATTTACCGTTACAAACAGAAAAACGATGCCGAAATCGATAAACTGAACCATATTTCCGAGCTGCTGGCGGAGCTTCGCCTCAGACAGACCGCCGTCCGCGGCAAAATGGAAGAGACGGCCGGGGCCCTTCATGAGCTTCGCGTCCGCTCCGCCGGGAAAATCAGCGGACAGATCACGGAAATTCTGAAAACCCTTCAGTTTTCCGACCCCTGCTTTACGGTCGATATCGCCCCGCGTGAGCTTTCCGCCAAGGGCAGCGATGCGGTCAGCTTCCTGGTCCGCACCAATCTCGGCGACGAGATCAAGCCTCTGACGCAGATCGCCTCGGGCGGCGAGGTCTCCCGCATCATGCTGGCCATCAAAACGGTTTTGGCCGAGCAGGACGAGATCGGGACGCTCATCTTCGACGAGATCGACACGGGCATCAGCGGCCGTACGGCGCAGAGCGTGGCGGAAAAAATGTGCCACATCGCCGGCTTCCGGCAGGTCATTGCCGTGACGCATCTGGCGCAGCTGGCGGCCATGGCCGATACGCACCTCTGCATCACCAAGGAAGAAGAAAACGGAAAGACCTATACGCGTGTCCGAAAGCTTTCGGAGGCGGAGGAGCCCGAGGAGCTGGCCCGTCTGGTCGGCGGTCTGATGCTGACCGAGGCCGTTTATGAGAACGCGCGGGAAATGAAGCGGCTGGCCAATGCCTGGAAAGAGGAGAACCGATGCCTGAGCTAATCATCGTCGGCGGAGGGCCGGCCGGACTTTCGGCGGCTATCACCTTAAAGAGAAGCTGTCCGAAGCTTTCGGTCCTGCTTCTGGAAAAAAAGGACAGGGTCGGAAAGAAGATCCTGGCGACCGGAAACGGGCGCTGCAATCTTTCCAACCGGGACATGGAGCTGTCCCATTTTCACGGATCGGCTGCAAGCCTTGTGCCGGAGGTCTTTCGCCTTTTCGGTCCGCAGGAGACCGAGGAATTCTGGGCCGGGCTCGGAATCGAATACCGCGAGCTGGAGGAGGGAAAGCTGTATCCCTACAGCCTTCAGGCCTCGGCCGTTCTGGATGCGCTTCGCTTTGAGGCGGAGCATCTGGGCATACGGATCCTTACCTCAGTGAGGGTCACGGAGCTTCATTCCCGCAAGGGAGGATATGAGCTTCTTGCCTCCGTCGAAGGAAAAAATACGAAATACCGGGCCGACGCGCTGATCCTGGCGGCAGGAGGCGCGGCTTCCCCCGCCTTCGGCTCCGATGGCGACGGCCTTCGGCTGTGCCGCGGACTGGGCCTGAAAACGAGTCCGCACCGTCCGGCGCTTTGCCGGCTTCGCTCCGATGCCGCCGATCTGAAAAGCCTGGCCGGGACCAAGGCGGTCGCACGGCTGTCCCTTGCGGATGCGGGCGGACAGGAGCGGGCGCTTCGTGAGGGAGAGCTGCTTTTTACGCAGGAGGGCCTGTCCGGTCCCCCGGTGCTGCAGCTCAGCCGTCTGGCCGGAGAGCTTTGCGGGCAGGGCGGCTGCCTGATCCGGGCCGATTTTTTCCCGGAGTTTTCCCAGGGAGAGCTGTTTGCCCGGCTGCTTAAGCATTTTTCGTCCCTTTCTCATCTGACCGCTCTCGAAATTCTGGGCGGTCTGATCCATAAAAAAATCGCGGGAGCGGCTCTTAAGCGGGCGGGGCTGTCGGTCAATGCGGCCGCCTCCTCGCTGGGAAAAAAGGAGCTGTCCCGTCTGGCTTCGCAGCTGAAGGGAATGGAATTTCCGATCACGGGGCCGGAGGGCTTCGAGGAGGCTCAGGTCAGCACCGGCGGCGTGATCGCGTCCGAGCTTGGCGCAGGGCTTGAGGCGGCCCGTTTCCCGGGCCTTTATCTTTGCGGAGAGCTGGTCGACCTGGACGGCGATTGCGGCGGATATAACCTGCAGTGGGCCGTATCCTCCGGCTGTGCGGCGGCCCTGAGCGCCTCGCTCCGCTTTTCGGAAGCATGACAAGAATAGCCTGAAAGGATGGTTTGACATATGATAGCCTTTGTGCAGGGAACGTTGGAGGAGATCGGAGATTCCTACGCCGTGGTACAGAGCTCCGGCGTCGGCTTCCGTATTTTTACCCCGATCCGCGAGGAGCTGATCCGCGCGGGCATCGGCTCGCAGGTCCGCTTTCACACCTATCTGAGCGTGCGCGAGGATGCCATGATTCTCTACGGCTTTCTGGACCGCGATTCGCTTGGCGTCTTCAAGCAGCTGATCTCGGTGAGCGGGGTCGGGCCCAAGCTCGGCCTGGCTATCCTGAGCGCGCTGAGTGCCTCCGAGGTCGCCATGGCCGTGGCCTCCGAGGATCGCTCCGCCCTTTCCTCTGTCTCCGGCGTCGGAAAGAAAACGGCTGAGCGCATCATTCTCGAGCTGAAGGAAAAGATCTCCGTCGGGACGGAACTCGATCTGGGCCCGAAGGTCTCATCGGCTTCCGTATCGGCTGCCGGCACGGCGGCCCGCGATGCGATCATGGCGCTGGTCCAGCTGGGCTATTCCCAGCAGGAGGCATCCTCCGCCGTCAGGTCCTGCGGCGCCTCGCCCGAGGCGGATGCCGAGGACATCATCAAGGCAGCGCTCAAGCAGCTGTTTTAAGGAGTACAAAGCATGAGCGAATTTGAAGATAAACTGAACAGCGTGGACGCCTCCGGGCGCCGCATGGTGTCCCCCGAGGCCTCCCGGGAGGAGCAGGCTGCCGAGAGCAGCCTTCGTCCGCACAGCTTTGACCGTTTCGTCGGCCAAAGCGAGCTGAAGGAAAACCTGGAGATCTTTATCCAGGCGGCCCGCGGACGCGGAGAATCGCTGGACCATATGCTTTTTTACGGTCCTCCCGGGCTCGGCAAGACAACGCTGGCGGGCATCATAGCGCACGAGATGGGCGTCGGCCTCAAGATCACGACCGGTCCCGCCATCGAAAAGCCCGGCGACATGGCGGCGATTCTGAACAGCCTGAACGAGGGTGATGTGCTTTTCATCGTTGAGATCCACCGCCTGAACCGACAGGTCGAGGAGATCCTTTATTCGGCGATGGAGGATTTTGCCGTCGACATCATCATCGGGAAAGGACCTCAGGCCAAGTCGATCCGGCTGGAGCTTCCGCGCTTTACGCTGATCGGTGCGACGACCCGGGCCGGTCTTCTGTCCGCCCCCCTTCGCGACCGCTTCGGCATGGTCAATCACATGGAGTTTTACACGCAGCAGGAGCTGACGCAGATCGTCGTCAATTCTGCCCGCGTGCTGGATATTGAAATCGACGCGAGGGGAGCCGCGCAGATCGCATCGCGCTCACGCGGAACGCCCCGTCTGGCCAACCGGCTGCTTAAGCGCGTGCGCGATTTTGCTCAGGTCAAGGGCAACGGCATCATTACCGCCGAGATCGCGGAGCTGGCGCTCGATGCGCTTAAGGTCGATAAGATGGGCCTGGATCAGGTGGACCGCAAGCTTCTCCTGGCCATGATGGATTATTACGGCGGCGGCCCGGTCGGCCTGGAAACGCTGGCGGCCTCCGTCGGCGAGGATGCCGGTACGATCGAGGATGTCTGCGAGCCGTATCTGATGCAGCAGGGCTTCCTGCAGAGAACGCCCCGCGGCCGTGTCGTGACCGACATGTGCCGGACTTATTTCGGCCGCAGGCCCCTGGGCGGACCGAAGGACGAGGCTGCGCCCGAGCAGCTGGGACTTGAGTAAAGGAGAGAGCTATGGCGGAGAAAAGAACGGTAGAGGTCCTCATCGGCGGACAGGTTTTCAAAATCGTCGGGACCGAGTCCGAGGAGCATATGAAGAAGGTCGCGCAGTATCTGAACGACCGGCTGGCCGAAACGCAGGCAGCCCTGGGCGGCCGTCCGACTACCCGGGATCACAAGATGACCCTGACGGCCATCAACATCTGCGACGATGTCATCAAGCTGGTCGAGCATGCCTATCAGCAGCAGAAGCAAATCGCGGAGCTTCAGAAACGCGAGCGGGACCTGAAAAATCAGCTGGCCGTCTGCGAGGATGAGATGCGCGAAATGGAAACGGAATACCTGGCTCTTAAGGAAGAAATGAAGAATGCGTAATATTCCGGAGCTGCTGGCCCCGGCCGGCAGCCTGTCCTGTGTCCGTGCGGCGGTATGCGCGGGGGCTGATGCGGTTTATTTCGGCGGCAAGGCCTTCAACGCCCGGGCGGGCGCTGCGAATCTGAGCCTCGAAGAAATCCGCGAGGCGGTTCGTTTTGCCCATCTGCACGGAGTCCGCTGCTTCCTGACCCTCAATATTCTGGTCAAAGAAGAGGAGTGGTCCGAGCTGTCCGATTATGTGAAAGAGCTTGCGGACAGCGGTCTGGATGCGGTCATCGTGCAGGATCTGGGCGTCGCCGCGCTTCTGAAGCGGCTTTGGCCATCGGTCGAGCTGCACGGAAGCACGCAGATGGCGGTCCACGATGCGGACGGGGCCCGTTTTTTGAAGAAGCTCGGCTTTACGCGCGTGGTGCTGGCACGGGAGCTTTCCCTGGAGGAGATCGCCTCGATCGCCCGCGAGGTCGATATCGAGCTTGAGGTTTTCATCCACGGAGCCCTGTGCTGCAGCTATTCCGGCCGCTGCCTGCTCAGCTCCTTTCACGGAGGAAGAAGCGGCAACCGCGGTCAGTGCGCCGGTGCCTGCCGGCTTCCGTACCGCGTGTCAGGAAAGCTTTGCTACCCGATGAATCTGAAGGATCTGTGCGCGGCCGATCATCTGGGCGAGCTGGCCCGTGCCGGCGTTCGTTCCCTGAAAACCGAGGGACGCATGAAGGGCGTCCCCTATGTCACGGGCATCACCTCAGTCTACCGGAAGCTCTTGGATCGCTACGCGGAAAGCGGGGAGGATCCCGTTTTGTCCGAGGAGGACCGCCTGCTTCTCGAGCAGCTGTTTAACCGGGGCTCCTTTACGGATGCGTATCTGGCCGGCAGGAAGACCGGCATGCTCGAGGCGGATACGCCCAAGCATCAGGGCGTTCCGGTCGGCTTTGTGAAGAGCCTGCGGAACGGTCTGGTGACCGCCTCGCTTCTTCGTCCGCTGCACGCGGGCGATGTGCTGGAGCTCAGACCCGAGGGAAGATCCTCGGCGGAGGAGGCCTATCCCTCGGTGCGCGTGTCGGCCGGGATGCTCGGAAACGGCGAAATCAGCTTTAAGCTGAAGGAAAAGGTCAGCCGGGGCATGCTGCTGTACCGTTTGGTTGATACGGCCCTGAACGAGGAATTGGCCGGTCTGGCCGAGCAGGCGCCCAGGATCCCGGTCTCGATGAAGGCTGTCTTTCATCAAGGCACCGCCGCCCGACTGTGGGCTTCGGCCCGCGGCTGTACCGCAGCGGTTTCGGGTGCCCCGGTGCAGGAGGCTGCCTCCAGCCCGCTGTCGGAGGAGAACGTCCGCAGGGCTCTCGGGAAGACCGCGGATACGCCTTTTTCGGTCGGGCAGCTTTCGCTTGAGCTGGATGAACAGGTCTTCATGCCGGTTTCACAGCTGAATGCGCTGCGGCGCGAGGCGCTGGAGCAGCTGGAGGAGGCGTTGGTTTCATCGCTTCCCCGTCCGAAAATTGCCCCGCCTGCCTCGGAGGAATTCGCCCTTTCCGGCAAGGCCCCGGAGGAGAGCTTCGGCCTTCAGATCGGCGTATCGACCCGCGAGCAGTGGCGGGAGGTCCTGTCCGGCCCGCTTAAGCCTTCCCTTATTTTGCCTGATTTGTCCATGACAGATCCGTCCCTCTTGCAGGCGAGCCTGGAAAAAGGGATCTCGCTGGCGCCGCGGATGAGCCCCATCACCCGGGCGAAGGCGCTTCCGGCGGAAGAAAAGCAGCTTTCCTTCTGGCTGGAGGCCGGCATCGACTCGTTTGAGGCTGAGCATCTCGGACAGCTGGAGCGTCTGAGAAGGCTTTCCGAAAGCTTGGGAAAGCCTCTTGATGTCAGGGCCGGTTATCACCTGGGGGTGATGAACCGCGAGGCCTGCGCCGTGCTGAGACAAGCCGGCGCCGTCAGCTTCTTCGCCTCGGCCGAGCTCGGCAGGACAGAGCTTGCCTTCCTGCAGGGAATGCGCGGCGCGGTGCTTCCCGTGTACGGGCTGATTCCGCTCATGCTGACCGAGCACTGCTTTTTCCGTGAGGGAAATGGCTGTCATCCCTCCCCCGAGGGAAACCGTCTCACGCTGACGGACCGCACCGGTGCCGTGCTCAGAGTCAGAACCGACTGCGCCCTTTGCCTGAACACCGTATACGATGAAAAGCCGCTCTATCTCGGAGACAAAGAGCTTCCCGGCTTTTCGCGCCGTATCAGCTTCACGCTTGAGGACAGGGAAGAGACGAAAAAGGTGCTGGAGGCATTTGCCGGACGTCTTCCGCTGCCGGACAGCCAGCGCGGCCACTTTCTGTCAAAAATACTGTAATCACTATAATCAAACAGAAAATCTCAAATAAAGGAGAAAGATTTCATGCAGGTCCGAAACTATACACTGATCAAGGAAGAGTATCTGGAGGAGCTGAGCGGAACCGTCTATATCTTCCGTCACGACAAGACGCAGGCCCAGATCTGCTACATTTCCTGCGAGGATGACAACAAGGTTTTTGACATTACCTTCCGCACGCCCCCCGTCAACGACAAGGGAATTCCTCACATTCTGGAGCACTGCGTGCTGAACGGAAGCCGCAAGTTTCCCCTTAAGGAGCCGTTTGTCGAGCTGATCAAGGGCTCTCTCAACACCTTCGTCAATGCGATGACCAGCAGCGACTGGACAAGCTTCCCCGTAGCCAGCCGCAACGAAAAGGATTTCATGAATCTGACCGACGTCTATCTGGACGCCGTCTTCTATCCGAATCTGCGCAAGGATCCCTTCATCATGAAGCAGGAGGGCTGGCACTATGAAATGACGGATCCGGAGGGTCCCGTCAGCTTCAAGGGCGTCGTTTTCAACGAAATGAAGGGCGC
>JAZQNF010000080.1:0-4246 GCA_045627225.1 Bianqueaceae bacterium | reverse complement strand
ATCCCCGCCCCCGCCGGCGATCCCGACGGCGATTTCCAGATGCTGGTCTCCAACATCGATTACGACACCTATACCGGCCGTATCGCCATCGGAAGAATCGACCGCGGCCATCTGACCGTCGGAGAAAACGCGGTCATCTGCCGCAAGGACGGAGCCTGCTCCACCGTCAAGCTGTCCAGCGTTTATGCATATGAGGATCTTCGCCGCGTGCCCATCACCGAGGCCGGCGTGGGAGAGATCGTCGCCGTATCCGGCATCAAGGACATCAATATCGGCGAGACCCTCTGCGCACCCAGCAATATTGAGCCCCTGCCCTTCACCGCCATTGATGAGCCCGTTCTGTCCATGACCTTTTCGGTCAACAAGAGCCCCTTCGCCGGACGCGAGGGCGATTATGTCACCTCCCGTCATCTCCGCGACCGTCTGTTCCGCGAGCTTGAATCCAATATCTCCCTTCGCGTCGAAGAAACCGACACGCCCGATGCCTTTGTCGTATCCGGCCGCGGCGAGCTTCATCTCTCGGTCCTGGTCGAAAACATGCGCCGTCAGGGTTACGAATTCTGCGTTTCCAAGCCTCAGGTCATCACGAAGATCGTAGACGGAGAGGTATGGGAGCCCTTCGAATCTCTGGTCGTCGACCTTCCGGACGAGTACACCGGCGTCCTGATGGAAGGCGCCGGCATCCGCAAGGCCGAGCTGGTCAACATGACTCCCACCCAGGGCGGATACAGCCGCGTCGAGTTCCTGATCCCCGCCCGCGGCATGATCGGCTACCGTGCTCAGCTGATGACCGAGACGCGCGGTACCGCCATCATCAACCACACCTTTGAATGCTATAAGCCCTTCAAGGGCGCCATGACGACCCGCACCCGCGGCTCCCTGATCGCCTACGAGAGCGGCGAGGCCGTCACCTACGGCCTTTACAACGCTCAGGAGCGCGGCATCCTCTTCATTGAACCCGGCACCGATGTCTACGAGGGCATGATCGTCGGCGAAAGCTCCCGCTCCGAGGATATCGTGGTCAACATCTGCAAGAAAAAGCACGTCACCAACACGCGTTCCGCTACAGCCGACGAAGCGCTGCGCCTCTCCCCCGTCCGCCAGATGACGCTGGAGCAGTGCCTTGAGTTCATCTCCGACGATGAGCTCGTTGAGATCACGCCCAAGAACATCCGCATGCGGAAAGAGATCCTTTCGGCTGACCTTCGCGCCAAGGCTGCCCATCGCGCCGAAAACGCCCAGGCTTGATCCACTGAATGCCAAAAGACCGATACAGAGGTTTATTTGCCTCTGTACCGGCCTTTTTTGTTTGGACCATAAAATATACGGCTCAGCTTCCGGAAAAGGATTCTGGGGCCTTTTTGAGGCTTCTGAGGGCAAAGGAAAGGGCTCTGCCCTCGGGAGCTCACTGATAAGCCCTATCAGCGCTCCTCCGGAGGCAAAGCCCTTTGGGAGTCATTTGTTTTGAAAGGCCGGATTTTGAAAGACCTCCAGCATCTTACGGAACATGAGCAGAAAATCATTCTGCTTCACAAAGGTCAGCATGTCCGCTTCGGTATCGCAGATAAAGAGGATATCCGCTTCATCGGTACCGCCGTCCGCTCTTTGATAAGAAACCTTAAGCTCGATCTCGTAGTTGTCAGCCGTCTTGTCCGTGCAGTAATAGATGACCGGGGGGAAGGAATGAAAAACATCCTCCTCCTGCAGCAGGAACCAGACGAGCGCAAGGCCGTCATCATTGATCTCGCTTGAATCGAAGCTTTTTCTGCGTCTTCCCTGTCCGTAGGAGCCGCTGACGTGCAGCAGCTGACGAAGCCCGTCTGCCCGGACAAGCTCCAAGCCGTACTCCTTGCTCCCGTCATCGGAAAACCAATACCAGGCAGAGCTTTCGTTTTGCATAGGCTCGGCCTGCTCAGGCTTAACTTCCTTTTCAGCGGATCGAACTGCAGCCGGCAGCACCAGGAACGCAAGCAGAAGGACCGCCATGCCGGAGCAAAGGGAGGCAAAAAGCTTTCCCGTCCGAGGCTTTGGGCCTTTCTTGGGCATTTCCTCATATTCAGGGCGTTCGATGCCGTTCCGGCTGTAAAAGCTTCCCAACGCCGCAGAGGGAGAAAGAGAAGGCTTAACCTCCGGAGAAACCAGCTCATCCACGGCCGCGTCGATGCGGGCCGCCGAAAGCTTCTGCTCATCCGCAAGGAAAAGCTCTCGCCAGAGCTTCCATTTGGCTCTGTCCTTTTTCACGCTCACACGCCTCCTTTCCAACACATCAGCAGGATCCAGACGCCCAGAAACAGCTCGGGATGCTTTTTCAGCTTGGCAAAGATGCGCGAAAAGCGCATTTTCATCGCACCCTCCGCGACGCCGGCCGTCTCGGCCAGCGCCTTCACCCCCATGGCCTCCGAAAAGCGCTTTTTGAGAAGAGCGATCTCCTCCGCGGAAAGCACGGCGGACAGCTCCTCATAGCTGAAAAAGCGCCGGAAGACTTCTTCCTCGGCTGACAGCACGGAAGGGATCAAGGCATCGCCCGCTTCATCATCGTCAAGGACATAGGCATCACGGCGGCACTCAAGACGCAGATAATTCATGGTCTTGTTGCGGGCCGTCAGATAAAACCATCCGTCCGGATTCGGATGAACCGACAGCTTCTCTTTTTCCTTCCAAGCCTGGAGAAAAACCTCCTGCACAAGATCCTCGGCCGCGTTTTCATCCTTGCAGAGCTGATAGATAAAGCGGAACAGAGGCTCGTAGAGACTCAGGTATTTCTCCTCGAAAAATCTTTCTGGATTCATACTGCTATTATGTTTTCACAAAGGCTTTCGGTAACAGTTTTTACTGGATATTCAGTAATTTTTCCACGGAAGCGAGGCGCAGGCAGACCGTCAGGACGCGGCAGGCCTTGGCCAGGTTTTCGGGAGAGGGATAGGTGGGCGCGATGCGGATGTTGCGGTCCTGCGGATCCTTCTTATACGGATAGGTCGCTCCGGCTCCGGTCAGAACGACGCCGGCCTCCCTGCAAAGGGCGACCGTCCGTTTTGCGCAGCCCGGCAGCGTGTCCAGAGAAATAAAATACCCGCCCATCGGATGGGTCCACTCGGCAACGCCCAGCTCGCCCAGCTCCTCCGCCAGCGTTTTCTCAACGGCCTCGAACTTGGGGCGAAGGATCTCGGCGTGACGGGCCATGTGCTTTTCCAGATTTTCCCTGTTCTTCAGGAAACGGACATGACGAAGCTGGTTGACCTTATCAAAGCCGACGGTCATAAAGCCGGCGCGCTTTTTCAGCTCGGCCAGGTTCTTTTCGGAGGAAATGACCGCAGCGATGCCGTCGCCGGCAAAGGTAATCTTGGAGGTAGAAAAGAACTCGTAAACGAGGTCCTCATTCCCGAATTCCGGCAGCAGATCAAAGATATTCGCAAGTCTGACCGGGTTTTCGGGATAGAGATGATGGACCATGTAGGCATTGTCCCAGAAAATGCGGAAGTCGGGCGCCGCAGGCTTCAGGGCCGCAAAACGGCGGACCGTCTCGTCCGAGTAACAGACGCCGCCCGGATTTGAATACAGCGGCACGCACCAGATTCCCTTGACGGACGGATCCTTGACCAGCTCCTCGACCCTGTCCATATCGGGACCGTCCTCGGAAAGAGGAAGATTGATCATTTCGAAGCCGAACTGCTCCGTGATGGCAAAGTGACGGTCATAGCCGGGCACGGGGCAAAGGAATTTAAGGCCCTTCTGAGCGGACCAGGGCTCCTCGCCGTTTAAGCCAAAGCAGTAGCCGAAGGAAATCAGGCTGTACATAATGGCCAGACTTGCATTGTTCCAGACGCTGACCATGGAGCTTTTGACGCCGACGATGTCGGCGATCAGCGCCTTGGCCTCTGCGATCCCGTCCGGGGTTCCGTAATTGGCCGTATCTGTGCCGTCCTCAAGGATCAGCTCCTCGCGCCTGGTCAGCACGGTCAGAAGTCCCTCGGAAAGCGCAGCCTGAGAGCTTTCCGGCTTTCCGCGCGACATATCCAGCTTCAGGCCCATGGCCTTGATGCCTTCAAACTCGTTTTTCAGGCGGCTGTACTCCGCTTCCAGCGCCTCATGCTTCATTTCCGTATATTTCATACCAGCCTCCGTGTAAAAAAAGACGCAAAAGAAACCTGATGCTTTTGCGTCTTTGTATTGTCTTTTCAGAACTTATTTGGCCGCGTTGACGATGGCCGCAAAGTCAGCCTTCAGAGAAGCGCCGCCGATCAGACCG
>JAZQNF010000079.1:0-5495 GCA_045627225.1 Bianqueaceae bacterium | reverse complement strand
GCCAAGCTGGAGAGTCTCGAGTCGGCCGGGCGGATCGATCCCGAAAGCCGCATGATGCTGGTCAACGACGGCTCCAAGGACCGCACCTGGGAGCTGATGACGGCCTTTTATGAGCAGAACCCGCGTGTCACGCTGGTGGATCTGTCCCGTAACCGCGGTCATCAGAACGCCCTGCTGGCCGGTCTTATGACTGCCAAGGATCACGCCGATGCGGTGATCTCTCTGGACGCTGACCTTCAGGACGACATCGATGCGATCGATCGCATGGTGGAGGAGTGGATCGGCGGCGCGGAGATCGTCTACGGCGTGCGCAGCAGCCGTGCCTCGGATACCGCCTTCAAACGGGGCAGTGCCCAAAGCTTTTACCGGCTGATGGAGAAGATGGGCGTCGAGACCGTTTACAATCACGCCGATTTCCGCCTGATGACCCGACGCACGCTCGAGGCGCTCTCCGAATATAAGGAGGTCAACCTCTATCTGCGCGGGCTGGTACCGATGCTTGGGTTCCGGACGGCTACGGTCGAATACGAACGCAGGGAAAGGCTGGCCGGTGAGTCCAAGTATCCGTTAAAAAAGATGCTCGGTCTTGCCCTTGACGGCATCACCTCTTCGACCGGCAAGCCGCTTCGGCTTATTGCCGTCGCCGGCTTTGTCGTATCGGCTCTGGCGCTGATTTATCTGCTTTATGCCCTGATCAGTCACTTTGCGGGTCACACCGTGGACGGATGGACAACCCTCGCGGTGCTCATCTGCTTTTTCGGCGGCGCGCAGATCCTGTGCATCGGCATCATCGGAGAATATATCGCCAAGATCTACTGGGAGACAAAGGCGCGTCCGCGCTATCTCATCCGTGATCTGAAGCTTCAGTAAGAATGTATTTCAAGGAGGACAATCTCATGTCTGCAAAAACCGGAAAGACCCGTAAAACCGTCGCCTGGGTGCTGTCGATCGCACAGCTGGTGATTTCGGCTGTGCTGGTCGGTGTTATTCTGAAATCCGGAATGCTGCCTTATAAGTATATCAATCTGATCGTGGCAGGGCTTGCGGCGCTTCTCGCGCTGACCATGTGCCTCGCCTGTTACCGCAAAATGGCGATCCCTTCCGCGATCCTTTCCGTTCTCTTCTGCGCGATCCTTTTGACCGGCAACATCTTTCTGACGAAGACGATCCGAACCATCAATGAGATCGGCAAGAATGATGAGGCGGTCGAGTTCTCCGTGCTGAGCATGCAGACCTCCTCTCTGCAGGCCGGCGATCCGCTGGCCACGCGGAAGGTCGGCTATATTTCCTCCGCCGATGAGGAATTTACGGCGCTCATGCTTGAAAAGGCTGCCAAGGATCTGGAGGGAGCCGAGCTGATCGATATCCCCGCCGTAGGTCTCGCCGTCTCCGAGCTCTATACCGGCGAAATCGAAGCGCTGATCTTCCCCGAAAGCTTCCGTGAGCTGATCGAGGAGCAGTTCGGCGCCTTCAACCTGGAGACCAGAATCCTCAAGACCTATCAGTACACGCAGAATGACCTGCCGAAAGAGGAAAGCAAGCCCGAAGAATCCAAGTCGGGCGAGGAGAGCAAGCCTGAGGAATCCAAGCCGGATTACAGCGAGTTCATTTCCGAGGATATCGTCGTCCCGACCGAGCCCTTTGCCGTTTATCTGAGCGGCAGCGACTACCGCGGTACGCTCAAGCTGGCGACCCTGTCGGACGTCAACATCATCGCCGTCATCAATCCCGTCAGCAAGGTGATCCTGCTGGTATCGACCCCGCGTGATTACTATGTCCGTCTTCCCTGGGTATCCGCCACGGAGACCCGTCCCTATGTCTACGATAAGCTGACCCATGCCGGCGTCTACGGCATCAACCGCAGCATGGAGACCCTGGGCTACCTGTACGGCATCAAGGTCAACCATTATATCAAGATCGGCTTCGAGGGCTTCATGCAGGCCGTCGATGCGCTGGGCGGCCTGGATGTCTATTCCGAAATCGAATTCAACACGATCAAGGACCCCGACCGTACCAACACCTCCTACCATTTTGTCGCCGGCATCAACCACCTCGAGGGTGAGCAGGCCCTGGCCTTTGTCCGCGAGCGTCATGCCTTCGACTACGATCTGGGCGGCGACCGTCAGCGCGGCCGCAACCAGATGGCCGTCATCCGCGCCGCGATGGACAAAGTCACCTCGCCCGAGATCCTGACGAAGTATTCCTCATTGCTCGATGTCGTCGGCAACAACGTTCTGTACGACTTCACTCAGGATGAGATCGCCGGTCTCGTCAAGATGCAGCTGACCGATATGGCTCGCTGGAAGATCTATTCCTACAGCGTCAGCGGCTCCGGTGCTCTGGATTACACCTTTACCTATCCGACGCTTGAGCTTTATGTCATGCGTCAGAATGCGACGATGGTCGCCAATGCGAAGCACTACATCGAGCAGGTCATGAACGGTGAGATTCCGGACGTGCAGTAAGCTTCATCCATTCCTGCCCGCAGTCTGCCGGCCGGAATAAAAAACTGAAAAAAAGCGTCCTTTTGACGTGGCTGAAATTCAGTCCGTGACAAAAGGACGCTTTCCTGTATCCGGGGTACGTCAATCCAGCTTCTGGCCGTTGATCTTCTGGATCGTTCGCGGCAGCGCATCGCGGCTGTTTTTCCACGGCTCGGAGGCATAGCGGTAATCGAATTTTTTGATGAACCAGTCCAGCTCATCCCGGACACGGTCCAGCTCCTTTTCCTCCAGCTCGGAGAGGCTTTTTTTGAATTCATCGGCTTTGGCGGGCAGCAGATGCTCGGATGCCTTTTCGTAGAGCGTGAGGAAATGCTCCAGGCAAAAGCCCTTGCTCTCCAGCACGGTTCTGCGGAAGCTTTCCTCCTTTTTCCAAAGAAAGAAGAAGGCCTCGAAGTAGCGCTCCATCGTTTCCTCATTGCGCCGGCAGAGGAAGCATTCGTTCAGTTTCACACGCAGAGAGGAGAGGGCGGAGCTGCCTTTTTTGGCGCGCTTTCCGGATGAGGCCTCCCGGAGCGCCTGCGTCAGCTCCTGCCTCCGCGTCATCAGATGGGACTCAAGCATCAGCGAAAGCCCCAGTGCGTTCTTGGCGGCATAGAGCTTTTCGGTGTGCTCCCGGCAGAAGCCGTAGGCGTTTGTCAGATCGCGGACATCCTCCTCCATATAGGAGGGACTTAAGATAAAGCCGATGTTTTTTTCATTGACGGACCGCTTCATCGCGCAGAAAGCGCACTCGTCGTTTTCGGCAAATCCGTCCATGACCGGAATCGTATACAGTTCTTCTTTCATGAAAACCTCCGTACTGCGTATTGGCTTCAGTATACTTTCTTTTCTACGCTTTTTCAATAAAACACTTGCATCCGCAGAGGGTTTGCTTTATACTTTTCATTTGGATAATGGACATTTTGAAAGGAGTTTTTCCATGAGTGCATTCTTAGACCGTATTATTGAAAGAGCAAAAACCGAGAAGAAGACGATCGTTCTGCCCGAATCAATGGACCGCCGCACCTTTGAAGCGGCCGCTGAAGTTCTGAAAGAGGGTATCGCCAATCTGATCATCATCGGTACTCCCGAGGAAGTCGCAAAGAACAGCGAGGGGCTGGATATCACCGGTGCCGTCATCGTTGACCCGGCTACCAACGAAAAGACCCAGGCTTACATCGACAAGCTGGTCGAGCTTCGTCAGGCCAAGGGCATGACCGTTGAAATGGCGACGGATCTTCTTCTTCATGAATATATGTATTATGCCTGCATGATGGTCAAAATGGGCGATGCCGACGGCGTTGTCTCCGGCGCCTGCCATTCGACCGCCAACACCCTGAAGCCCTCTCTGCAGATCATCAAGACTGCGCCCGGCACCAAGCTGGTTTCCGCGTTCTTCGTCATGGTCGTTCCCAACTGCGAGTTCGGCGCTGACGGCGTTTTCGTCTTCGGCGACTGCGGTCTGGTTCAGAACCCCAACCCCGAGGAGCTGGCGGCCATCGCTTCCTCCAGTGCGGATTCCTTCGCCATGCTGGCGGAGAAGGAGCCCATCGTGGCCCTTCTTTCCCATTCCTCCAAGGGCTCTGCCAAGCATGCGGATATCGACAAGGTAACCGCGGCTGTCGCCCTTGCCAAGGAAGCCCGTCCCGAGCTCAAGCTGGACGGTGAGCTTCAGCTGGATGCGGCTATCGTTCCCTCCGTCGGTGCCTCCAAGGCTCCCGGCAGTGAGGTAGCCGGTCACGCCAATGTCCTGATCTTCCCCGACCTGGATGCCGGCAACATCGGCTACAAGCTGGTGCAGCGTCTGGCCAAGGCGGAAGCCTACGGCCCCATCACCCAGGGTATCGCCGCTCCTATCAATGACCTGTCCCGTGGCTGCAGCGCCGCTGATATCGTCGGCGTCATCGCCATCACCGCGGTTCAGGCTCAGGCTAAATAAAAGCAGAAAGGAAACCCCAACATGAAAATTCTGGTAATCAACGCCGGTTCCTCCTCCGTCAAGTATCAGCTGATCGACATGGAAAACGAAAAGCTTCTTGCCAAGGGCCTGTGCGACCGCATCGGCATCGCCGGCGGAAACTTCAAGCATCAGGCAGACGGCAAGGAGACCTATAAGATTCAGATCGACATGAAGAACCATGCCGAGGCCATTTCGCTGGTCGTCAAGACTCTGGTCGATCCCGAGCTGGGCGTCATCGGCTCCCTTTCCGAAATCGGCGCCGTCGGTCACCGTGTTCTGCACGGCGGCGAAAAGTTCTGTGGCTCCGTTATCGTCGATGACAGCGTAAAGGAAGCGATCCGCGAGTGCTTCGATCTCGGCCCTCTTCACAACCCCGCCAACCTGACCGGCATTCTGGCCTGCGAGGAGGTCATGCCCGGCGTTCCTCAGGTCGCCGTTTTCGATACCGGCTTCCATCAGACGATGCCCGATTACGCCTACCTGTACGCGCTGCCTTATGAATATTATGAGAAGTACGGCATCCGCCGCTACGGCTTCCACGGAACCTCACACCGCTACGTATCCATGCGTGCGGCCGAGCTGCTCGGCAAGAAGCCCGAGGAGCTTAAGCTGGTCACCTGCCATCTGGGCAACGGAAGCTCCATCGCTGCGGTCTGGGGCGGCAAGTGCTTCGACACCACCATGGGCGTGACGCCTCTTGAGGGTATCCTGATGGGCACCCGCTGCGGCAACATCGACCCGGCCATCGTTCCCCTGATCATGAAGAAGGAAGGCCTCACTCCCGATGAAATGGACACCGTCCTCAATAAGAAGAGCGGTATCCTCGGTCTGACCGGCGGCATCACCTCCGACAACCGTGACATCGAGGAGGGCGCCAAAAACGGCAACGAGCGCTACCAGCTGATCGAGTCCATGCTTTGCCATCAGCTGACCAAGTTCATCGGCGGCTATGCGGCGGCCATGGGCGGTGCAGATGCCGTTATCTTCACCGGCGGAATCGGCGAGAACAATCCTCAATACCGTCCCCGCGTCGGCAAGAAGCCCGAGGAGCT
>JAZQNF010000078.1:0-5915 GCA_045627225.1 Bianqueaceae bacterium | reverse complement strand
TATCGCCGGCGCGAAGGCGGTTCCTCAGGCAGAAGACAAGCACCGCGCCGCCGAAAAAGATCAGGTAGAGGGGGAAGGATACGGCAAGGCTGGGGGCGTCGGGCAGAAGCAGGGCAAAGAGCATGGCGATCAGCGTGCCGGCGATCAGAAAGCCCAGGTAAAAGAGCAGGGCGAAACGGTTGCTTTTATAGGGCTGCATAGGGATACCTCAGTAAAACCGGCGGTCTTTCAGCTCAACGCTTTGCTCCTCGCGGCGCTTTTTCATCAGCCGCTGACGGTCAAGGGTGTGCAGAAATTCGCGGATGATCTGGCGCGCCTCGTCGACCTCGTCGGCGGGGATGCGGCAGGAGTAGAAAACCTGCTTGAACATCTCTCCCTTTTGCTTTTTGACCTGAAGCGTGAGGAAGGTCCTTTTGCGGACGGTCTGCGCGCCGGTGCGGATGATCTGCGTCCAGGGGATGAGCTTGCGTACGCGGTAGATGTAGACGCCCTCTCCGGTGATGCACCAGGTTCCGGCGGAGAAGGGCACAAAGCCGTACAGGCCGAGAAAGAGTGCTGTCAGGAGCAGGGTCAGGTAGAAATCGAGAGAATGACTGAACTTCAGAAGGATAAAAACGGGAATGCTCAGGAGAGTAAGCACACACAAAACGCAGAGGATGCAGCGCACGGCCTTCCGGAAACGGCTGTTGTCGCTGTAGCTTCTGATGGCGTTTTGGCTGAGGCGCCGGTACTCCTTGAGCGCGAAGGCGTTAAAAATGATATACAGGGCCAAAACGGCGTTCAGGATCAGCAGAAGGACGGTCATGCGTTACATGAACTCGAGAGGAGCTTCCTCCTCGGGCTCGTCCTTCATCTGAAGAAATTCGTATTCGGGGGGGATGTCGGCCTGCTCGCTTTCCGTATTGGGCGTCAGGGAATCGATGAACTTCTCGGTGCGGGAGAAGATCTCGACGAGGTCGTTGGTGCGCAGAGAGACCAGATGCTCCTGCAGGACCCGGCCGAACTCGGACTGGAATTCCTCCAGCTTGCCGTGCAGAGCGAGAACCTGCTCGCGCAGCCCGTCCATTTCCTTCAGAGCGTTGTTGTGGACCTCGGCGGCGTCGGCCTCTGCCTGCGCACGGACATACTGGGCGCAGAGCTCGGCGTTGACGAGAGAGGCGTTGATGGCGCTTTCCTTGGCCTGGAATTCTTTGACCATCTGGCTCTTGACGGACAGAGCGCTTTCGAGCTCGGTGATATAAGCGTCAACTTCTTCGGGGCTGTAGCCCTTACGTACGATGGTGAATTCTTTCATTTTTATACCTCCGGTTTAATGTTTCTCTATTATATCATACTCCTCAACTTTTGCAAAATTTTTTTGGAAGCACGCAATTCGCTTGCAAAGGACAGCAAAAAACTATACAATAACCGCGAGGAGGGTGTGACCATGGAAGAAATTCGTAAAAGCTTGGTCCAGGGTGAATTCTGCTTTTCCCTGGACGGAACAGAGCAAAAAGGCCACTGTTTTTATTCGGAGATCATCGACACCGGCTTCGGACCCGGTTATTTTCAGGTTCGCGCCACGCTGGTCGACATGGCCGGCTATGACGGCGGTCTCCTGTCCGGGGAGCGCGTGCTCTTCGGCGATCCGGCCGTTTTTTCTCAGTCCTCCTATGTGCCCGGCATTCCGAAGGTGTCCGTCGGCGCTTACGCGGATGTGGAGACGGGACGTCTGCGCATCGGCGTCATGCTGCGGCAGAACACGCCCAAGGGCAGCTATAAGGTGATCTGGTGGGCTGAAAAGGCGCCCGCA
The DNA here is from genome assembly GCA_045627225.1 of Bianqueaceae bacterium. Lineage (GTDB taxonomy): Bacteria > Bacillota > Clostridia > Lachnospirales > Bianqueaceae > JAZQNF01. Next base: position 4,123 of record JAZQNF010000078.1, on the reverse strand, counting down.
TCCACTGCTTCTGCGCCGGCACTGCCGCGGGGAGAAGGGGACCAGGTCCGCTTCTTTATCAATTTTGCGCCCCGTACCATGTTCCCGGGCCAGCGCTTCCGTTTTACCTGCGGCGGCGCGCCGGAGGGGGCCACGATCCGCTGGGAGGCAGCCTCCGAGGAGGGCGGCAGCTTCGCCGAGGACGGATGGTATACCGCGCCTGAAACACAGGGCATCTATCAGATCAAGGCCGTCTGGGAAGAGACCGGACGGGAGGCTTCCCTGTATCTGATGGTGCGCTGAGGCGGATTCCGGAGGCATGCATGTATCGTTTTTTATCGGCAGTCGGTCTGAATGACAAGGTCGAAACAGGCCGTCTGCGTCGCTTTATCCTGGAGCTTTTTCAGGATCCGGAGCTGAGCCGCAGCGCGTATGTACGCTCGGGCTCCGGCGCTATGTTCGTGGAAAAAAGAAAGAACATGGGCCCGTTTTTTGTGACGCTGTTTGAAAGGGCATCCGGCGGTACGCACGAGCTTACCGAGGTGATCCCCGGCGTCCGGGAGACCTGGGGACGGATGCTGACGGATGTGAGCATCGCCGAGGACGGCGAGGGACACTTTTTCGCCGTGGGCGCTGATGCCTCCTGCGGCGAGCCCATCAGCTTAATGCTGACCTCGGCCGCCAATCTCTTCAACGATCAGGGGCAGCTCAGCCTGGAGGGCGAAAAGCGCTTTTCCTGCTATGCGCTCGCGCGGGAGGGCAAGATCCTCCTGGGCAGCAGCCTCGACGAGGAGGGCGAGCGCGCCATGCGCGAGGATGCCGAGTGGCGCAAAGAGCTGTCCGAACGCGCCCGCCGCGGTGAACCGGGCGCGCTGGAGGAGTTGGACCGCTACATGAAGGAGGTCGGCGAAGAGATCGAGGAGCGTCTTCAGCGCGAGGACCTTTATTCGGTGCTGGACGGATTTTTTGCCCCCTTGGGCGCCGGTCACCGCTATGCGGTCCTGGGCGAGATCCTCTATGTCGATAAAATGATGAATCCGCTGAGCAATGAGTGGGTCTACCGTCTGGAGGTGCGTACCTCCGGCTCATCCATCGGTCTGTATATTCATCCGCGCGATCTGGTCGGCGAGCCGAAAAAGGGCTTCCGTTTCCAGGGAGAGTGCGTGCTGATGGGCATGTTTGATCCCGAGGCGCTCCTGGATGACCGTGACCGCGGCTTTTACTGAAACGGAGGCGTGTTATGCTGAGAGTATGGGGCAAGCTGTACGATGAAAAGCGCATGTGCGCCGATCTGGTGGCCGAGGATGAGTGCGAAGGGCTTCCCTTCGAGGACCGCTTTGAGAACTGCTGCGAGCAGATCCTTCGAAGCTTTGATCTGCCGAAGCCGATCTGGCTTCCTCAGAACCGGCGCGAGCTGGAGCGCTTTGGCCGCACGGACTTCCGGCAGGAGCATTTTGTCGAAAAGTTTCCTTATAATATATTCGAACTGGAAATCATAGAAACCGATGAAAAAGAAGACTGAAACGCAAGAAAAGAAGAAAACGGGCGGAGCCCGTCAGAGGATCCTGATCGCGCTGGCGGTCCTGGCCGTGGCGGGTGCGGCGGCCTACCTGTATTTTTCCGGCTGGATCAATCAGTGGCTGGGGAAAAAGTCGACGTATTCGCTGGCTGAAACCGATACCGTGATCAGTCTGGATGCCGAGGGCGGCGCCGCGCTCAAGGGCTTCGGCGCGCTGATCGTACGCGCCAACCGCAGCGGTGTCCGCGCCAGCGACGCCGAGGGCAAAACGGTCTGGGACGTCGGCTTTCAGATGATATCGCCCTCGCTGGAGGCAGCGGGTACCTACATCGCGGCCGCTGACCGTAAGGGCAGCGAAGCGCTCCTGATCTCTGAAACGGGAGAAACGGTCCGCCTTTCCGCTGATCACACCATCCTGTTTCACACGCTGAACCGTCAGGGCAAGGTGGTCATCGTCACCTCCGAGGAGAAAACCAACACGCTCCTGCTCTTCGGGCCGGACGGGAAGCTCCTTCTGAAGCGGAAGACCTACCAGAACAAGGACGGGATCCCTGCTGCTGCGGCGATCTCGCCGGACGGAAAGCGCCTGGTCGTTTCCAGCATCAGCTACACGGGCGGGCGGCTCGCCAGCATCCTCACGCTGTTTGACCTTTCCGACAAGGGGGCCGAGCTGGTCGACCGGATCCTCGCCAGCCAGCGCATCGAGAACGAGCTCGTCACGGATCTCGGCTTTTGCGGAGGCAGTTGCCTGTATGCCTCTGAAAGCTCCTTCGGAGCCATCGAGACCGACAAGGGCGGCCGGCTCTGGAGCGTTCGTCCTGACTATCAGCTCAAATGCATCGCCTTCGGCGAAAACGGCCTGGCAGTCGGCCTGGGAGAGCGGATCGCCGGCGTCGCCTCAGAGACCGAAACGAATTTTTACCTTTATAATACCGCCGGAAATGTGCTGTATTCCGCATATCTTCCCGGCCTGCAGCTTCTGGAGTACAACGCGGGCATCTACGTCCTGGGCGGAGAGCAGCGCTTCTCGGCTGTGAATGAAAACGGCAAAATACTGTGGGACTACGAAAGCGCCCTTACGCTTGCGCGGATGATCCCTCTTTCCGACCGAAAGACTCTGGTCGGCCGGATCGGCGACAAGCTGCAGTATTACCGTGTGGAGGAAATTCAGGAGGCAGTATCAAAATGACAAGCTCGTTAATCATCGATCTGGTCGCGCTCGCCATCATCATCGGCTTTGCGATCTACGGAGGCATCAAGGGCTTTGCGGCCACGGTCCTGGGCGTGCTGTCCTGGGGCATCGGCCTGCTTCTGACCTGGAAGCTGTATCCTATCGTGGCCGGCTGGCTGGTGAAGTCCGGCCTGCGCGATACCATCTGGCAGGCGCTGGATAAGAAGCTGAACCTGGCGCGCTTCGCGGACATCGTCAACGTCTCGGTCGCCGGCATGATCAGCGCCGACGGTCTGGACGGACTCGCCGGCATCCTCGGCAGCGAAGGCGTCGCAAGCCTTCAGAGCCTGCTCGCGGCACAGGGAATCGAGGCCTCCGCGGCGGGTCTCGCGGATTTCTCCGGCGACGCTTTTGTCAGCGGCATGGGCGGCCTGGCCGCGCTCGCCACGCTTTCCGGCGTATCGCTTGCCGGTCTGGAAACGGAGGGCCTGTCGGCCCTCGATGTGCTGCAGAACATACAGCAGGCGCAGGGCGCGGATACGCTTTCGGCGCTCAAGCTCCCCAAATTCCTGATCAAGTGGCTGACCGAGCATAATACGCCCGAGGCCTATGCGGAGTTCGGCGTGGATAACCTGGGCGACTATGTCGGCGTGTACGTCGCCAATGTGGCCATCAACATCATCGCCGTCCTCATCACCTTCATCGTGATCACCCTGATTCTGAGACTTCTGGTCGCGCTCTTTGAAAAAATCAATGAGGTGCCCGCCATCGGCCGCATCAATACCTTCCTCGGTATCGTATCCGGCGTGTTTATGGGCCTGATGGTCATCTGGCTGATTTTGACCCTGCTGACCTTCCTCGGCATCACGACCTCGCTGGAGGCGGTGGTCGAGGCCATCGACGGCAGCAAGCTCTGTTCCTTCCTTAATAGAACCAATCCGCTTCTGGCACTGATCAAGACGGCTGCCGGCTAGGCTTTGCAGAAAAAAGACCCGGGGAGGAGTCGGACAGAGGGCAAAAGCTTTCTGCTGCGGATCCTCCCCTTCTTTTTGAAAAATCTGTAAAAAAGCGATTGACAAATAAAAGATGTAACGATATAATTTTATTCACGCTCCGCTTTTTGGGAGTGGTGCCTATCGGCGTAAGGAGAAGTACTCAAGTGGCCGAAGAGGTGCCCCTGCTAAGGGCATAGGCTGGGAAACCGGCGCCCGGGTTCAAATCCCGGCTTCTCCGCTATATTATCCTGCTTTTTACAGCTCACTAAATTTTAAAAATTCTTTTAAAAAAGTGTTGACACTGTAAAGGCCTTGTGATAATATATCATTCGCACGCCAAAAACGGCAGTGCGAAACGAACATTGAAAATCGAACAGTGTAACATCTGAGACTAAAAGGTAATTATAGCAAAAAACTAAATTACCTCGTCAAAACCTAAACAACAGTGATTCGAAAGAA
>JAZQNF010000077.1:0-21240 GCA_045627225.1 Bianqueaceae bacterium | reverse complement strand
GCCTCTTCCTCTACGCCGGCCGCATCGACTTCGCCGACTACTCCGCCTTCATCGTCTCCATCAACCTCTTCCTCAACCCGGTCAACACCCTCATCCGCTTCCAGGAGCAGTTCCAGAACGGTGCCGCGGGCTTTGAGCGCTTCCTGGAGATCCTCGATACCCAGCCCGAGCTCGATACCCCCGGAGCCCTCCCCTGCGAGCGCCTGCGCGGCGACATCGAGTTCCGCGACGTCAGCTTCTCCTACGAGACCAGCCCCGATGTCCTCGACCATATCGACCTTCGTATCCCCGCCGGCAGCACCTACGCGCTGGTGGGACCCTCCGGCGGAGGCAAGACCACCATCTGCCATCTGATCCCGCATTTTTACGAGCTCACCGAGGGCAGCATCCTCATCGACGGGACGGATATCCGCTCCATGACGCTGCAGTCGCTTCGCGAGAGCATCGGCATCGTCCAGCAGGATATCTACCTCTTCAACGCCAGCCTGCGCGACAACATTCTCTACGGACGCCCCGGCGCCTCCATGGATGAGGTCATCGAGGCCGCCAAGCGCGCCAACATCCACGACTTCATCATGAGCCTGCCCGAGGGCTACGATACCGTCATCGGCGAACGCGGCGTCCGTCTGTCCGGAGGCCAGAAGCAGCGCCTCTGCATCGCCCGGGTCTTCCTGAAAAATCCGCCCATCCTGATCCTCGACGAGGCCACCAGCGCCCTCGATAACGCCACCGAGATCCTGATCCAGCAGGCCCTCGACGAGCTGTGCAAGGGACGCACCACCCTGGTCGTGGCGCACCGGCTCTCCACCGTCAAGAACGCCGACGAGATCGCCGTCATCGAGGACGGCCGCATCACCGAGCGCGGCACGCACGATGAGCTTGTCGCCCTGGGCGGGCTTTACGCAACGCTCTACCGGCAGCAGTTCAGGAACAGCTGATGCGCCCCCAAGAGGCCGCGTTTTTCCCAAACCGAACGAAAAAGCCCGAGGACCGGTTTTCCGGTTCTCGGGCTTTGTTTTGGATCGGCAGAAAAATTACTTCAGGATAACGAACTTGCCGATGATGGGCAGCTCTTTGGCAAGACCCTTGCAGGCGTTGACGATGCCGAGGATGGCAAAGATGACGCAGATAAAGCCAAGCAGGCCAAAGATGATGCCGAGGATCGGAATACCGCTCAGAATGGAGCAGGCAAGCTCAACGATGGCCAGAACCAGACCCTGGTTGGCATGGAAGCGGGCGAACTTGGATTCCTTCGCGGCAAAAATGGGGACCAGCACCAGGATGCCCAGATAAGCCAGAACGGCAAAAACCTTATTGGCCTCGATATCGGCGGGATCATACTCAGCCGTGGTATCGGGCGTGTCGTTCAGCGCGCTGATTTTTTCGGTAAGATCGATTTTCTCTTCGGTCTTGGTCTCTTCAACTTCTTCCTGCTTTGCGCCGCAGGTAGGGCAGAACTTCTGGCCGGCGTCGACCAGGCTTCCGCATTTGCTGCAAATAGCCATGTGTGTAATCTCCTCAAAAATGATTTCCTGACGCGAAGCGATCGCGCATTTGTCAATAATTATACCACGAAACCTGATCTTGCGCAAGTATCAGCCGAAAGAGAGGAGGCAGGGGCCTCCTCTCTTACATTTTGATGATCACGGTATTCGTATTGAAGATATTGATATAGCTGACATCACTGGCCAGCGCAAAGACCATGCGGATCCAGACGCCGGAATCGATGTCATCCTCGGTCAGGCTGTCATAGCGCTCACGGAGGTTGAAGTAGGGGCAGTCATCGCGCAGGCGCAGCACGACCTCTCCTTCCTCGATCATCACGCGGATGTCGCAGTGGTGCCTTTTCGTATCGGCCGTAAAGCCGTTCAGGATGATGTTGGCGGCCAGCTCCTCCATGCAGCGCGCGGAGAAGTAGCTTTTGCGCGCATCGACGCCGTGCTCGCGGCAGAACGCCTCGATACGCTCCGAGACCGCCACCGCCTCCTCGATGGTCGAGATGCTGACGGAAAAGCTGTTCTCGCGGTCATAGCCGAAATTTCCCGGGATCATCAGGACCGTGTTCCAGAAGTCCTCCCCTCGCTTCGGCAGCAGCACGGCAAGGAGGTAGCCGGCCAGGACCGCAGCCTCACTGACCGGGATGGCCGCAAACAGCCCGTCCGTGCCGAAGAGCCTGCCGAGCAGGACCGTGAAGAAGGTCAGCGAGACCATGCGGTGGAAAAGCGTGAGCACATGCACGGGCAGCATCTTGCGCGCCCCCTGCAGATACTGGAGAAGGATCAGATTGCAGCCGTTCAGGACCAGCGAAAGAGCGAGGCAGCGGACGGCCTTCACGGCAAGCGCCCACTCCGCGCTGCCGGCCGCGAAATACAGCCCGGACAGCGATCCGGCAAAAAGGAAGAGCAGCAGGGACAGAAGGCTGTCGGCCAGAAGATGAAGCCATAGCCCTGTCTTCACCGTATGCTTCAGCGAAAGAGCGTCCTTCTCGCTGTACAGGATCTGCGTCATGAGCCCGACGCTTTCGGCGATGCCCTTGCCGACGATCACCGTAAAGCCCAGGATGCTGGACTTGACGGAGACAGCCGACATCGCCAGACTGCCGCCGACCGCGATGATCGTGCGGTTGATGAAGATCGGCGCCAGGATACGGCTGATCTGCAGCGTGATGCTGGGGAGTCCGATGCGCAGCGTCTTCGGCAGCGCCCGGAAATCAGGCCGCGCGGCGAAGGGCCTGAAGGCCGTGTGCCGGCGGAAGAAATTGAGCAGCAGCACGAGCGCGGAGAGATTGAAGGACAGGCCGGTGGCCAGCCCGACGCCGTAGGTGCCCAGCTTCAGCCAAAAGACGCCTGCGATATCGCCGGCAATGTTGACGAGGCTCTGAAGAAAGGTCGCGGCGAGCACGTTTTTCCGGTTTCCGTCCAGGGTGACCAGAGGCGAAAGCACGAAAAAGACGACGTAGCCCGGCATGCCGGTAAACCAGCCCCGGAGATAGCGGTTCAGATGCTCATACAGCTCCGGATCATCGCCGGCGCCGAAGAGCCGGCAGAGCCTTCCGACGAAGACGAAGCAGAGGACCGTCAGAAGGGCCGCTGCCGCCAGCGTGACCGCGAGGCCCGCGGAAAAGATCTCGTTGGTCCTTTTCCGGTCGCCGGAGCCCATCGCCTGCGCACACAGGGACGCCAGACCGACCGAAAGGACGCCGGCCACGAGGGACGCCAGCTTATAGGAGGGGTCGGCGAGGCCGATCGAGGCCAGCGCCTGCGCTCCGAGCCCGCGCGAGATCACGATCCCATCCGCCACCATCGTCAGCGAGTCGGCCAGATTGATCAGCACGAAGGTCGCGGCATAGCTGAGCAGGATCTTCCGGATAAGCTTACTGTTCTGTTTCTGCATCTTCCCCGCCTGCCGCTTCGGTCGGCTCCAGCTTCATGATGCGGTCGTAGCCGACGCTTTCAAAGATCTCGCGCATGAAGCCGCTGCAGCCGCGGAGCCGCATATCGCCGCCGGAGGCATTCATCGCCCGCTGGCAGGCCAGAAAGAGGCGCAGGCCCGCCGAGGAAACATAGGGCACCCGTTCCAGCTCGAAGATCAGCTGCGAAACACCGCCAAGGTCCGCCAGCTTCTCCGCCAGAGAGGGCGCGGTGAGGGTATTGATCTCTCCCTCTACGACGACGTTCATGACGCCGTCCTGCCGCGTGATCCTTGCTTCCATTTCACATCACCTCCTGATCCGGGATGTACGAGCCGGGCGGAGCCAGCTCGCTTTGCACATTCATATAAAGGACGATAAGGGTCAGGGTATAACCCGTATACTGGAGCGTAAGCTCCTCGCGCCAGCCCTGGAGCAGGGAGAAAAAGCCTGCGAAGATCCAGAAAAAGAGAAAGGCGCGGCGCGCGCGGCCGGGACGCATCTCCCTGGCCGCGGCATAGACGGTCAGCGCGACGATCAGCATGGGCGCGAGATAAGCCAGCCAGAAAAGCGGAGCGCTCTGATAGGCGCCGCCTTCGCTGATCGTGAAGAAGAACCCGAAGGGAATATTCAGGAGCGTCGCCAGATTGTCCAGCAGCATCAGGACGGCCGCCCAGCGGCCCAGCCGACGCAGCGGCTCCCTCCTCCCGGCCCCGATCAGCACGAATTCGTAGCGCATGATGACGTAGGCGACATTGATGCCGATCAGATAGTAGACCGTGTTGACCAGAAGGTTCAGACCGGGCCGGCCCGCGCTGTCGAGCGCCTTCGTGAGCAGATCCGTCATCGGAGCCAGGCAGCACATGAAGACAGCCAGCTCGAACAGAAAGGTCGGGAGCGGGTAGCTGTCGTGATCGCTCATCGAGGAGTAGGACATCAGGATGCAGAGGCCGATGGAGCTGAAGGTCATGGCGAGGGTGATGATGCCGAGGGGCGAGAGCTCCGAAAAATGCCGGTTCAGCATGAGCTCGATGGCCTTGGGGACCAGCGCCAGCTCCGTCAGAAGGAAGACGGCGCCGAGGGCCTTGCTGAGACGCTTATTCATGAGCAGGCACCTCCTCTTCCGCACCGGCCGCGCCGGCGCCGGGGCCGGTATACTCGACCAGCAGCATGGTCAGATCATCGAACTGCTCGGTCCCGGAGGCGAAGACATCGACGGCCTCCTGCATGCCGGAGACAACTGCCTCCGGCGAGGCATCCGCCTGCGCATCCAGGAAGCTCTTCACGCGTTCGCGGCCGAAGAATGCGCCATCCGCGGCGCGGGCCTCGTCTAGGCCGTCGGTGTAAAGGAAAAGACGGTCGCCGGGCGAAAGACTTACCTCCGCCTGGCGAAATTCAAAGTCGGGAAAGCCGGCCAGCACGAGATTGCGGTCGGACGGAAGCGCTTCGAAGGCGCCGCCCTCTCCGCGCCCCAGGAAGGGGAAGGGATGGCCCGCCGCCGCATAGCGGAGACGCCCGTCCGAAAGATCCAGCTCGCCGATCCAGGCCGTCACGAACAGGCCCGACCGGTTGTTCTCGAGCAGCCGGTTATTGACGCGGCGAAGCACCTCGCCGGGCTCCTCGCCCAGCATCATCTGGTCCTTCAGGCACATCTTGGCCGTCGCCATGAAAAGCGCCGCCGGAGCGCCCTTGTCGGACACATCGGCGATGACCAGGCCCAGATGCGTCGGGTCGGTCAGGAAGAAGTCGTACAGATCGCCGCCGACCTCGCGCGCCGGCCTCATGAAGCCGCTGACCCGCACGCTTTCCGGAAGACGCCCGGCCGCCTCCTCATCCGGCAGCAGCTCCGCCTGGATGGTCCTCGCCAGCGCCAGCTCACTGCGCAGCCGCTCCTTTTCCTCCAGCGAGAGCTTCATCTCATTGATGACCCCGGCCATCTCGGCCAGCTCGTCCCCGCCGCCGATCCGCAGCGGCTCCTCCGGATACTCCCCGCTGCCGATGTCGGTCAGATAGCCCTCCATCCGCTTCAGCGAGCGGTTCCACTTCGCGGCAAACAAAAAGAGCGCGAAAAAGGTATACAGAATGATCACGCCGATGGCCAGCGAGGAATTCAGCGCGGATTTCTTCGTTTTCTCCGCCAGCTGCTCCGCCGCCTGCCCGCCGACGCCCGCGCCGGCCAGCTCCTCCGTCACCGTCTCGGCAAAAGCCTTCTGGATCGCCGTGGTCACCATGATCAGCAGACCGCCGAACAGAAGGAACACCAGCAGGTATTTCACGATGATCGAATGGATGTTAAAGCGTTTTTTGTTTCGGTCCGTCATCAGCTGCGACTCCCTGAATGTTTCACTTTCCCTCCGCGCAGGCCTTCTTCCCCGCGAACAGGCTCCGAAGCTTCTGCGCCACCGGCCCGATAAAGCAGAGCGTGACGCAGAAATAAGCCAGCGCGGCATAACGGAGGATGTAGACGAGCCAGCCGCGTTTCTTGTTCAGGAAGGGCAGGCCCTCCATCGGCGGATTGACCACGTACATAAAATTGATCGGATGCTCGTAGTCGTTGATCCAGCTGTTCAGATAGATGGCGACAAAAAAGGTGACGAAAAGCAGCAGGCAGGCCATCGTATAATCGCGGAACTCAAAACGGATCTCCTCGCTCATGAGCAGATAGATTGCGAACACGATGATGGACGTATGGTACAGGAAATACTGTACGGTGATGACCGGCAGGCTGAGCGAAGAGGAGGTGGGCAGCATCAGTGCCGCGAAGCCTCCGATCAGGCAGGTCGGCAGCATGAACGAATACAGCGCCCGCTTCAGCTTTTCGCTCTTGCTCAGCATGAGGATGACCATCAGGATCAGCTGCATCGAGCAAAGGTGGAAGGGCAGATCGGTCTTGGGCAGGTATCCGCCGTAGGTGCTCTCGTTCCGGACGATATAGGTGAAGACCTTCAGCGTTTCGGAGATGACGCCGACGGTCAGCAGCAGCTTGACCGTGCCCTCAAGGCTCGGCCGCTTGCGGGACAGCAAGAGAAGCGCGCCGAGGGCATACAGGGCGCACACTCCCAGTATGATGATATGTTTTATACTGAACATGGAAATAACCTCTCACGGGAAAAAATCGCTTATATTATAATAAAACGGCGGGCATCTATCAAGAATATTTCTGCACATCGGCGGAAACTGTGCTACAATAGGCACAAAACTTCCTTTCAGGAGGAGCACCCATGTTTTCTCTTCTGCCCTATACGGCCCCTGATTTTACCGAAAAGCGCTTCACCGAGGCGCCCGAGATCCGTACCGCCCCCGCCCCCGCGGACGCCGTCGCGCCCGAGGGCTTCCACGCGACCAGCATCTTCCCCGAGTACTTTAAGCTCGGCGGACAGTGGCTTCCGGCCGCCGAAAGCCGCATGGACTGCGTGCCCGTGCTGGAGGACGGCAAAATCCTTGTGAAGGAGTTCCGCCGCCTGAAAAAGGGCGAGGCCGTCGTCCTCGGACGCAGCGAAAACGCTGAGGAAGGCATCTTCGTCCACACGGACGGCTTCCCGACGGCCTCGGCGGAGGAAATGGCCTTCTCCTTCCGCGGCAACCGAACCCGCGAGACGGCCTTCGCGCGCGATTACGACGAGCTCGTCGAGCTCCTGCGCTACGAGAAGGACCACGGCAAGATCGTCTGGGTGCTGGGACCGGCCTTCTGCTTTGACGCCGAGGCGCGCGCGGCGATGTCCTCCCTGATCCGCAAGGGCTATGCCCACGCCGTGCTGGCCGGCAACGCCCTGGCCACGCACGATCTGGAGGGCAGCTACCTCGGCACCGCTCTCGGCCAGGACCTCTACACCCGCCGCTCCATGCCGAACGGCCATTACAACCACCTCGACACCATCAACCGCGTCAAGCTCGACGGCAGCATCCCCGCCTTCCTGGAGCGCGAGGGCATCCGCGAGGGCATCATCGCGAGCTGCGTCGAGTCCGGGGTCCCCTTCGTGCTCTGCGGCTCGATCCGCGACGACGGCCCGCTGCCCGAGGTCTACGGCAACGTTTACGACGCCCAGGACGCGATGCGCGCCGAGCTTCGTGACGCGACCACGGTCATCTGCCTGGCCACGATGCTGCACACCATCGCCGTCGGCAACACGACACCCTCCTTCCGCGTCCTTCCGGACGGCACGTTCCGCCAGATCTATTTCTACTGCGTCGATGTCTCCGAGTTCGTGATCAACAAGCTGGCCGACCGCGGCAGCCTGACCTCGCGCGGCATCGTTTCGAATGTGCACGACTTCGCCGTGCTGCTGGAAAAACGCCTGGGATAAGACAAGTTCATAAAGGGAGCCCTGCTTCATCGCAAGGCTCCCCTTTTTTAGACTGCTTGAAGGGAGCAATGCCACTTCGCATTGCTCCCTTTTTTCGTGATCGTTTAGGCAAAATAGCTTGCGCTGTATATCTCCCGCGCCTCGAGGTCCTCGGTGCAGACGACGAAATCCGCGCGCTTTCCGGGCGCGATCGAGCCGATCTCCGCGTCACAGCCGATGCTTTTGGCGGGGTTGAGAGTCGCCGCCAGAATGGCCTCCTCCTCGGGGATGCCGAAGGACACGGCATGACGCATGTCACTGTAAAGATCGCTGGCCGCGCCGGCGATGGTGCCGTCCGCGAGACGGGCAAGCTTGCCGGAAAGGAAAACATCCTGGCCGCCCAGGGCGTACTGCCCGTCAGGCATGCCGAGGCAGCAGAGCGCGTCGGAGATCAGGCAGATGCGGCCCGGGAAAAGCTTGAAGGCCGCGCGCACCGCGGAGGGATGGACATGGAAGCCGTCCGAAATCAGCTCGGCCGTGACCTCGCTGCGCTCGGCGGCGGCGCCGATCATGCCGGGCTCGCGATGGGCCAGACCGGTCATGGCGTTATAGAGATGCGTGACATGGGTCGCACCGGCCTCGAAGCCGGCGGAGGCCTCGTCATAATTGGCGGCGGAGTGTGCCAGCGAGACCGTGCAGATCATGCTGACCTCGCGGATATAGTCGAGCGCGCCGGGAAGCTCCGGGGCGACATCGGCGAGCACGATCAGGCCCTCCGCTCGCTCGTTGAGCCTCCGGAAGGCCTCTGCGTCAGGGGCTTTCAGATAAGCGCCGTTCTGAGCGCCCTTTTTCTTTTCGGAGAAGAAGGGACCCTCCATGTTGATGCCGGCGAGGAAGCTGCATCCGCGGGGCGCCTCACGGCGATAGCGGGCGGCCGTCTCGTACGCACGGCCCAGCTGCTCGTAGGGAACGGTGGCGGAAGCGGGCGCAAACGAGGTGACGCCGCAGGACAGAAGATAGCGGCCCATGCGGACAAGACCGGCATAATTTCCGTCGGAGAAATCGGAGCCCAGGGCGCCGTGGCAATGCGTCTCGACGAGGCCGGGGATCACCTTGCGTCCCTTCAGATCGCGGGCGCCGGCGGACTGCCGGGCCTCGGCCGCGGCCTCCTCTTCATTGGGGAAAATCCGCGTAAAGCGGCCGTTTTCGACTTCGAAGCCGCCCTTCACGAAGCGGCCGTCCAGAAAGACACGGGCATTGTAAAAGATCATTTTTTCCTCCTTTTGATCCGGAAAGGCTCAGAAAGAACGTACGATGGCCTTCATTTCGGCCCAGTGGGCCTCCATCTCAGCCACCAGCTTGAACTGGGTTCGGCAGCGCAGGAGATTGTGGTCCGGCTTAGAGATGCCGAAATAGTGGTCTCCGTCGATGTAGTCGGTCAGGAAGCGGACACCGCACTCCAGCGTCATCAGCTTGGCGCCCCAGACGAGGCTCTCGCGCTCGGCCTCGGTCAGGTTGGGGCAGGCCTCCAGATAGCCCTTGGTAAAGGCGCGGAAGCGGTCCATGTTCAGGCGGACAAGAGAAAGATCGGCCTCATCCTCGGCCGCGGTCGAGGCGCCGAAGCGGATCGAATCGCCGAAATCGTAGGCGGCCAGGCCGGGCATGACGGTATCGAGGTCGATCACGCAGAGCGGCTCGCGCGTCTGCGCGTCCAGCATGACATTGTTCAGCTTGGTGTCGTTATGCGTGACCTTAAGGGGAAGGAGACCCTCCTTCAGGCGGCCGATGAGCTCGGAGCCCTCCGCCTCACGCGAAAGAGCAAACGCGATCTCCGGCTGCGCCAGGACGGCACGGCCGACGGGATCGCGCAGAAGCGTTTCCCTGAAAATGCGGTAACGGTTCGCGGTGTTGTGAAAATCGGGGATAGTCTCCGCCAGCGTGTCGGCCGGGAAATCGGTCAGCTCGTTCTGGAAATGACCGAAGGCCAGGGCGCTCTGGTAGAAGTCGAAATCGCTTTCGGGGAGCTGCAGGCAGACGCTGTTCTCGACAAATTCGTAGACGCGCCAGCAGCTGCCGTCCGGAAGCTCAAGGAAGCTCGCCCCCTCGAGGGTCGGAACGAGTCTGGTGACGTGCCGGGGATCCTCGTCGCGCGCGGCCAGATAAGAGGTGACGGCGCTGATGTTGCGCATCAGGGCCTCCACATCGGGAAAGACATGGCGGTTGATGCGCTGGAAAATGTAACGGTGAGGCGCATCCGTACAGACACAGAAGGTGCGGTTGATGTGGCCTTCGCCGTGAGGCTTGGCGCTGAGGGGCTTGCCTTCAACGGCAAAGCGGGAAACAAGCTCGAGCAAAAAAGACTCGGTGTATTCTTCCATAAGTGACAGGTTACTCCGTTTCAATATACTGGTCAAGACGGTTTATTATACCGCTTTTCCGGCCGGCGGGCAAGTAAGAAAATAAGGGCCGGAAAGAAACCGAGGAAAAATCCTAACGCGCCCTTTGACAACTCCACTCTTCCTGTGCTATACTTTAAAGCATGAAAACATATCTTATTCTTCTTACTGTCGGTTGTTGTTGTACGGAGTAGGACGACCTGAAAAACTCTTTCCGGAGCAGGGCGTCCTTTTCGGCTTGTCCTGCTCCGCGCTGAATATCGTTTGATCCAAACGGCCGTGCGCGTGGAGCGCACTCCTTTTTCTATGAAAAAACAGTCCGGAAACCAAACATCACGGAGGTGCTGATCTATGTTGACTTTATCGGGAAATACCCCCCTGGTCAGAATATCTTACCGTCTCGACGGGCGCGAGGGCGCTGTCTGGGCCAAGCTGGAAAGCTATAACCCGTCCGGCAGCATCAAGGACCGCGTCGCGGAATACATGCTGGAGCAGGCGATCCTGCGCGGTGAGCTCGCCCCCGGGCAGCCGATCGGCGAGGTCTCCAGCGGCAACACCGGCATTGCCTTCGCGGCCGTCGGCGCCCGCACGGGGCACCCCGTCCACCTCTTCATGCCCGACTGGGCCAGCGAGGAGCGCAAGAAGCTGATGCGCCTTTACGGGGCGACGCTCCACGAGGTCAGCCGGGAGGACGGCGGCTTTCTCGCCTCCTTCCGGATGGCGGAGGCGCTGGCCGGCGAGCTGGGCGCCTATCAGCCGCGTCAGTTCGACAACCGGGACAATGTCCTGGCGCATCGCCTGACGACCGGCGCGGAGCTCGTCCGGGAGCTTCCCGGCATCACCGATTTCTGCTCGGGCGTCGGCACGGGCGGGACGCTGACGGGCACGGCCCAGGCTCTCCGGGCCGCGGGACCCGTGCGCATCACGGCCGTCGAGCCGGACGCCTGCGCCCTCCTCTCCGGCGGCACCTCCCTGAGGCCGCACCGGATCGAGGGCATCAGCGACGAGCTGATCCCCTCCATTCTGGACCGCCGCCTGATCGACCGCGTGCAGGTCCTCTCCGACCTTGACGCGGTCTGGATGGCTGCGCGCCTCTCCCGCGAGCTGGGGCTCGGCGTCGGCATATCCTCCGGTGCGAATTTCCTCGGCGCGGTGGCAAGCGACGGACCAGGAAGAGTTTCGGCCACGGTTTTCCCGGACGACAGCAAGAAATACCTTTCCACCTCGCTTTCGGATCCGCTTCCTCCCTCCGCGGATTCCGTGGCGGCGCGGATCGAGCTTCTCGGAGTTGACAAACGCTGAACATAAATAGCACGGAATAAAAACAAACTATTTGTTGACTTTTTCGCTTTATCGTATTATAGTAGCCTTGTTCGTAGGTATCCAGAGGTCTCACATCTTTTGTAAGCCGTCCGTTTTTTCCGGTACTAAGGAAGACTTACAAAAGGTGTGAGATTTTTTTGAGCACTGCGGCTATTTTTTCCATTTTTTCGGAGGTTCAAAATGAAACAAGGTACTGTTAAGTGGTTCAACGCTGAGAAGGGTTACGGCTTCGTTTCCGATAACGAAGGCGGCAACGATGTATTCGTACATTTCTCTGCCATCATCGCAGACGGTTACAAGACCCTGCGCGAGGGCCAGAAGGTCGAGTTCGAGACCGAGGCTGACCCCAAGGATACCGGCAAGCTGCGCGCCATTAACGTTAAGGCTCTTGACTAAGCCCCTATAACGGTACACAAAAGGAGTGCTGTCTCTGACAGCACTCCTTTTTTCAATGCTCCGGAAAGCTCATATTCTCCAGGAAGAGATCGAAAAAGCTCGGCAGGCCCGATAACGGAAGCGTCTCCGCCATCGCCGCCTCGCGGACGCCCGCGGAGGGCTCGCGCATCGCCAGGACCGCTCCCCGAAGCGCCGCGTTCCCGCAGGAGCGCAGCTTCTTCAGAAAGGCACGGGGCAGCAGCCCGATGCGGACCGCGCTCTTCGGATCGATAAAAATGCCCAGCCCGCCGGCCAGCAGGACCTCGCCGAGCTCTCCCGGCGACAGGCCCGCCTCCTCCAGCAAAAGCTCCGCGCCGGTATAGACCGCGCTCTTGGCCAGCTGAAGCTCGCGAACGTCCTGACGGGTCAGCACAAGAACAGGCGAGGCATCCGGAAAATCTCCGTCCGCGCGATGATGCACGCCCCGAAGCTCAAAATCCTCCTCCAGATACCCGCTCTCCGTCAGAAGGCCCTCCTCCAGCAGGCACGCGCAGAGGTCCACGAGGCCGCTGCCGCAAAGCCCGCGCGCCGGCGCGTCGCCCACGGTTTCGTAGAAAAAGAGGCCTCGCCGGACAAAAACGCGCGAGACCGCGCCGATGACGCCGCCCATCCCGCAGGAGATGCGCGCGCCCTCGAGGGCCGGACCCGCCGCCGCGCTGGTCACCGTCAGGCGACCGCGCCCGGGATCCCACAGCGCCATTTCGGCGTTGGTGCCCAGGTCCAGATAGAGCACGGGGGACGTTTTTCCGAGGATTCCCTCGGCCGCCAGGCCGGCGCAGAGATCGGCGCCCGCATAGGCAGAGATGCCGGGCAGCAGCCGGACCTCGGAGGCCGGAAGGCCCAGGGCCGGGCCGGATAGCGTCTGCGCCTCGGTAAAGGCCGGTGTAAAGGGCGCGCGTCCCATCGGAAGGGGCGAGACGCCCGAAAAAAGCGACAGCATGGTCGGGTTGCCGACGGCGATGATGCGCGGCACCGGGGGCAGGCCGTCCATCGCGTCCCGCAGTGCGCCGCGTACCGCCTCCGTCAGCCCGTCAAGCTGCGTTTCGGAGGCCGTGATGCGGCTGAGCACATCCGCGCCGAAGGCCTGCTGGGGATTGAGCAGCGTGCGCTCGCGCAGGATGCGGCCGCTTGCGGGCTCGGCCCAGGCGAGGGCCAGCGTGGTCGTGCCGATATCGAGGGCAAGCTCCGTCCCCGGCGGCAGCGCCGCCCCGGGCGCTCCGTCGGCCGCAAGGCTCTCCTCCGGCACCAGGAGCACGAGCCCCTCGGGCGGACAAAGCGTACGGCAGGCAAGCAGCGTCCGGCCGTCCTCGGTCATCACGCGGCATTTGCCGCACAGTCCGTGACCGCCGCAGGGCTGGGCCGGGTAAAAGCCCGTCGAGCCGGCCTGCTCGCGCAGATAATCGGAAAGCCGCTTTCCGCAGGCCTCCGGAGGGATGATCAGTTTTTTCATAAAAGCTCCCGGGCGCCGGAAAATTCCCGCGCCGCGTCAAAAAATGCATCGATATTGGCCCAGGAGGACCGGGGCGGCAGATCGCAGCCCGAGGACAGCACGAAGCCCGGATAGCGCCCGGCCTTCTCGTAAAGACAGCGGACCGCCTCCCGCATCGACTCCGGCGTGCCGCCGACAAACTCACGCGCCGGCGAGATATTGCCCAGAACGATCGCGTCGGGGCCCATCCGCTCCAGCATCACGGGCAGCTCGACCGCGTCGCCGAAATGATAGGCATCCGCGCCGAGCGAGCGCAGCGAATCGCAGAAAAGCGGCGTGTTCGGTCCGCAGTCGTGCAGGATGACCGCAAAGCCCTCCGTCCGCACCGCCGCGATCAGCTGCCGCAGATAGGGTGCGGAGAACTCCGCCTCGAGCGCCGGCGACAGAAGCCCCGCCAGCGGCTCGGCGATGATGACCCCGTCGGCGCCCGCCTCGCGGAAGGCCCGCGCATACGCCTTCAGGAATTCCGTCGCCTTCTCCAGCGTGATCCGCACCATGTCCGGCTCGATCAGGCAATTCATCATCGCCTCCGAGACGCCCATCAGCCGCCCCGCGAGCGAAAAGGGTCCGATGATGCCGGCCAGAAGCGGCCGGTCGGTGATGCGCTCCCGGACGAGCTGCACTGCCTCCGGATACAGTCCCGTGCGGCACGCGCCGACTTCGGGCACCCGGAGCGCCCGGGCGGCCTCCTCATCCTCGAGCAGGGCGCCTATGACGGTCGGGACCTCGTGCTCGGGTGCGCTGACCCGGCAGCCGAAGGCCTCGGCCTCGACCGAAAGGTCCATCACGGTGACCGCGGCAGCCGCCTCGGTCCGAGCCGCGACGGCCGCGATCCCCTCCGCCTGAAGCCGGGCATCATGCGTCAGTCCGTACACGCTTGCCCCGGTGAGCGCCGCGGCCGGATAGGCCAGAAGCGGCAGCGCGCGTCCGCCCGCCGGCAGTTTTCTGATCCATTCGTTCATATCGTGAATCCTTTCGGGAAGCCTCGTCATTTTTTCTTATTGTAGGCTTCCTCCGGCCTAAAAAGCAAGCAAAAAAGGGTGCGCATGCACCCTTTCTTTTTGAGCCTCTTTTGTTTTCTCACGGCTTCGCATCATATTTTCCGCGCACATAGCGGATAAAGGAGCGGATCTCGCTCCGCGCCTCCGGAGGCAGATCCGAGCAATCCTCGCCCAGCTCATCCGGCGGGTTTTCGGTGCGTCCTGTCATCAGATAGCGCAGAGAAACACCGTACAGCCTCGCCAACCGGTCCAGGATCTCATAATCCGGCCGTCTCATGCCTCTCTCGTATTGAGATATCGCCTGCGAGGTCAGATTGAGCAAGCTGCCGACCTCGGTCTGCTTCAGGCCCTGCTCCTCGCGCAGACGCCTGCAGCGGGCACCGAAGGACTCGCCTCCGCACTCTTCTTGCATAAGCAAAATCTCCCACAAACTGTTTAATTTCCCAGCATTTATTAAACGTAGCATCTTTTCCCGCGTTTGTGGAAAAAATCAACAGTTCGTTGAATTTCTTAAACAGATCGTGAAATCCGGGCGATGACTCGCCGGCCCGTCATTTCCCAAGCTTTTTCACCTTCCATCTGTACTTTTGCAAAAAAATATGATAAAATATATTGGTATGAATAAACTTGCCAGGCAACAGGAGGCAACGCTCACGGAACGCTCTTTTCACGGCTTCGGGCCGGTGGGTGACGAAAATTCCACCGTCCTGATCTTAGGCTCCTTCCCCTCCGTCCGCTCGCGGGCCGACGGCTTTTACTACGCGCATCCGCGCAACCGCTTCTGGCCGCTGCTCGCGCGCCTTCTCGAGGAGCCGCTCCCCCAAAGCATCCCCGAAAAAAAGGCCCTGCTGGCACGTCACGGCATCGCCCTCTGGGATGTCGCCGAAAGCTGTCTGGTCATCGGCTCCGGCGATAACACGATCCGCGAGGTCGCGCCCGTCAACATCCGCGAGCTCCTGGAGCTTTCGCCCATTCGCGCCGTCTTCTGCAACGGCTCGACCGCCTGGCAGCTCTACATGGAATATCTCTACCCCGTCACGCAGATGGAGGCCGTCAAGCTGCCCTCCACCAGCCCCGCCAACGCGGCGGTGGGGGACGAGGCCCTCTTCGCCCGCTGGAGCCGTCTGCTTCTGCCGGCCCTTTCGTCCGGGGACGGCTTTTCCGATCCCGTTTTCTCTGAAAATTAACATATAGTGAGGAAGAACAGCTATGAAAATCCGTAATTTAGTCGGTGAGCGCTTTAAGGAACGCCCTTCTGACTGCCTTACCGACAGCCACGCGCTCATGATCCGCGGCGGCTATATCAAACCGGTAGCCAACGGCATCTTCTCGCTCTACATGCCCACCCAGCGCATCGCGCAGAAGATCCAGCAGATCATCCGCGAGGAAATGGACCGCATCGACGGTCAGGAGGTCCTCTTCCCTGTCGTCATGCCCGGCTCTCTCTGGGAGGAATCCGGACGCTACAAGTCCATCGGCGACGAGCTCCTGCGCTTTACCGACCGGAACGACACCCCCATGGTGCTCGGCATGACTCATGAGGAAGCCGCCGTCCAGCTGGTCCGCGACTGTGCCACCACCTACACGCGCTACCCCTTCATGATCTACCAGATCCAGACCAAGTTCCGCGACGAGGCCCGTCCCCGCGCCGGGCTCATCCGCGTCCGCGAGTTCACCATGAAGGATGCCTACTCCTTCCACACCTCTCAGGAGGATCTGGAGGCCTACTACGCCCGCTGCTACCGCGCTTACGAGCGCATCTACGAGCGTGCCGGCGTGCCCGGCGTCATCGCCGTCGCTTCCGATTCCGGCATGATGGGCGGCGCCGTCTCTCACGAATTCATGCTGCTCACCCCCATCGGCGAGGACTCCCTGGTCATCTGCTCCGACTGCGATTACCGTGCCAACATGGAGGCCGCCCAGAACCTCACCGACAACCGGGACATCGCCGGCTCGGCCGAGGAGCTTGAGCTGATGTTCACGCCCAACTGCAAGACCATCGAGGAGGTCACCTCCTATCTCGGCACCGATGCCGCCCACAGCTGCAAGGCCGTCATCTACCAGAAAAACATGACCGACGAATACGTCGTCATCTTCCTGCGCGGCGACATGGATATCAACGAGACCAAGCTGACCAACTTCCTGGGCGAGGCCGTCCACATCGGCAACGTCACCGAGGAGTCGGGCCTGGTCGCCGGCTTTACCGGCCCCGTCGGGCTGAACGCCGAGGGCATCACCGTCCTCTTCGATAAGTCCCTGGAGGGGCTTGAAAGCCTCATCTGCGGCGCCAACCGCGAGAACTACCACTACCGCGGCATGAACCTCCTGCGCGATGTTTCCGCCGGTATCGAGTTCCATGACCTCTCCAAGGCCGTCGCCGGCGGCATCTGCCCCTGCTGCGGCAAGAAGACGCTCACCGTCTCCCGCGGCATCGAGGTCGGCAACATCTTCCAGCTCGGCACCAAGTACACCAAGTCCATGAACATGACCTACGTGGATGCCGAGGGCGAATCTCACAACCCCATCATGGGCTGCTACGGCATCGGCGTAGGCCGTCTGGCCGCCTCCGTCTGCGAGGCCTCCCACGATGATTACGGCCCGATCTGGCCCACCTCCATCGCCCCCTGGCAGGTGCATCTCTGCTGCCTGCGCATCGACGACGAGCCCTCCAAGGCCCTGGCCGACAAGCTTTACGATGAGTTGCAGGCCCTGGGCGTCGAGGTCCTCTATGACGACCGCGACATCCGTCCCGGCGCCATGTTTGCCGACGCCGATCTGATCGGCTGTCCCATCCGCCTGATCGTCAGCCCCAAGAACCTGGCGCAGGGCGTGGTCGAAATGGTCACTCGCGACAAATCGGTCAACGAAAAGGTCGCCTGCGATAATGTCATTCCTGCCGTCAGGGAGCTGATTGATCAGCTCTTTGCGGAGATCAATAGCAAGGTCAAACCCTCTGTCTGAAAGGAGAACGAATTTGGACAAAGATAAACAAGGAAGAAAACAGAACGTCACCGAGGGTGACGGTTCCGTTAAGGTCAACAAGGACGAGAAATACGGCAGCTCCGTAAGCGGCGGCTCCTCCAAGAAGCCCTCGGGCAAAAAGCCTGCCGCAGCCTCCGGCAACAAGCCCCATCAGGGCTCTCAAAGCGTTCAGCCCACCGGCGCGGCCGGCGCTGACGATGCCGAAAAGGGGCTGGTCGGCGATATCGCCGGCTCCGTTCTGACCAACGTCGTTTCCAACGCGCTCAGCGGCTCCGGAAGCTCCGGCAGCAGCAATAACAGCGGCCTGCTCGGCTCCGTTCTCGGCGCCGCGGCCACCGGCGCAGCCGCCTCCTCCAAGAAGAGCGGCGGCATCGGCAAGCTCCTCAAATGGATCATCATCATCGCCGTCATCTTCTTCGCCTGGAAGTATCTCAAGAGCTGTCTGGGCGGCGGCGGCAATCTGCCTATCGGCGAGGACTCCCGTATCTACTGGGACGAATCCGTCTCCGTCGAATCCGTCAAGGAATCCAGCACGCTGCCCGACATCGTCGTTGACGGCAAGCCCCGTGCGTACTACACCGATCTCAAGAACGTCAACAAGGTCACCGTCATGATCTACATGTGCGGCGCGGACCTTGAAAGCAAATACGGTCTGGCCACGGCCGACCTGAACGAGATCTGCAGCGCCAAGTTCGGCGATAACGTCAACATCATCGTCGAGACCGGCGGCGCCCAGAAATGGCAGAACAACATCATCTCCAACAAGACCACGCAGCGCTACCGCGTCGTCTCCGGCGGCGTGCAGAAGCTGCAGGATCTGGGCAGCCAGCTTCAGATGACGAAGGCCTCCACCCTGTCCGACTTCATCAAATACTGCGCGGCCAACTATCCCGCCGAGCGCAACATCCTGATCTTCTGGGACCACGGCGGCGGCAGCGTCACCGGCTACGGCTACGACGAGAACTACACCAGCAAGGGCTCCATGATGCTTGACCAGATCGCCATCGCCCTGCGCGACGGCGGCGTCAAGTTCGACATCGTCGGCTACGATGCCTGCCTCATGGCCTGCCTCGAGAACGCCTTCGCCTGCGAGCCCTATGCGGACTACCTGCTGGCCTCCGAGGAATCCGAGCCCGGCTACGGCTGGTACTACACCAACTGGATCACCCAGCTCGCCAAGAACCCCTCCATCGATACCGTCACGCTTTCCAAGACCATCATCGACGACTACATCTCTCACTGCAAGAGCGACTCTCCCGGCAGCGACGCGACCCTGTCCCTGATGAACCTGGCCAAGCTTTCCGGCTATGTCCCCGCTTATTTCAACGCCTTCGCGAACGCGACCGACAAGCTCATCAACGGTAACGGCTACTCCACCGTCTCCACGGCCCGCGCCCGCGCCCACGAGTTCGCCGCGTCCTCCAAGATCGACCAGGTCGACCTGATCGACTTCGCGACCCGCATGAACACCGTCGAGGGCCAGGCCCTCGTCACCGCGCTGAAGAAGTGCATCGAATACAACAAGGCCAACGTTTCCGGCGCCTACGGCGTATCCATCTACTTCCCCTACAAGCGCAGCTCCTACGTCAGCACCGTGGCCGGCATCTACTCCAAGATCAATCTGGACAGCGCCTACACCACCTGCATCCGCAGCATGGCCAGCGTCATGAGCGGCGGCCAGATCGTTTCCAACGGAAGCGGCAGCGCCCTCGGCTCCCTGACCGGCGATCTGTTCGGCGATTACGGCAACTCCGGCTCCTCCTCCATCAGCACCGGCACCGTTTCGGACCTTCTGGGCTCCTTCTTCGGCTCCGGCTCCTCCTCCGGCGCTCTGGGCGACATGCTCGGCGCCTTCTCGAGCAGCGGCTACGAGAACAACTATTCCTACGATACCTCCGACAGCCTGTACAGCTCTCTGCTGGGACAGAGCACCGGCGGTAACTACTCCTACGGCAATACCGACAGCTCCTACGGCACCTACGGCTCCCTCTTCTCCAGCCTCCTGGGCGGCAGCTCTAACGGCTCCTCCTCCTCCGGCTCGGACCTGACGAGCGCCCTGCTCTCCGGCCTCTTCGGCCGTGACGCCAACCGCAGCATGACGGCCATGACCGATTACTACGCCGCCAACTACCTGGATGCCGGCCGTCTGGTCGCCACCAAAAAGGGAAACGGCTACGTCCTCAAGCTCAACGACGACGAATGGGATCTGGTCAACGACGTCGCACTCAACCTCTTCATCGATGACGGCGAGGGCTACGTCGACCTCGGCATCGACAACCTCTACTCCTTCGATAAGGACGGCGATCTCGAGCTTGGCTTCTCCGGCACCTGGCTGGCCGTCAACGGACAGATCGTTTCCTACTACTTCGTCAGCGAGGACGAAGAAACCGGCAATATCCTGGGTTATGTCCCCTGCCTGTGGGACGGCGTCCGCGCCAACCTGATCTTCCAGTTCAACAAGAACGGCAAGGGTACCTTCCTCGGCGTCCGCTTCCTCTACGAGAACGAGACCGCCATGGAGACCAAGGGCTACATCACGCCCGACCAGCGCGAGATCCTCTCCTCCGATGATCTTGCCGCAGTCACCGAGGGCGAGCTCCTCCTTCAGAAGGGCGCCGTCATCAAGTTCCTCTGCGACTATTACACCTACGACGGCGAATTCGAGAGCGCCTATGTGCTCGGCAATCCGCTGGTCTACAACGGTTCTCTGAAGATCTCGGATGTCCGCCTCAGCCTTGACGCGAACCAGAGCGCTCTGGTCACCTACCGCCTGACCGACATCTACAACAACAACTTCTGGACCGAGACCCTGGATTATTGATTCTGTGCGGAGGGTCCCCCGCGGATCCTCCGCCTTATTATCTGTACCGTTCCGAATACACTGACCGACAAAGGGGGTTGTGACCCATGGAATACAAAAGCGATATTGAAATTGCACAGGCCTGCGTGCTTCGTCCCATCCCGGAGATCGCCGCGGCAGCTCATGTAGACGAAAAGTATCTCGAGCCCTACGGACGCAATAAGGCCAAGGTCGACCTTGCTCTCCTGAAGGAAACAAAGCGCCCGGACGGCAAGCTCATCCTGGTGACCGCCATGACGCCCACCCCGGCCGGCGAGGGCAAGACCACGACCACCATCGGTCTGGCCGATGCGCTCCGCCGTCTGGGAAAGGAGGCCGTACTGGCCCTCCGCGAGCCCTCTCTGGGTCCGGTCTTCGGTCTCAAGGGCGGCGCGGCCGGCGGCGGCTATGCCCAGGTCGTGCCCATGGAGGACATCAACCTCCACTTCACCGGTGATTTCCACGCCATCGGCGCCGCCAACAACCTGCTGGCCGCCATGCTCGACAACCACATCAAGCAGGGCAACGCCCTCGGCATCGACCCCGAAAAGATCAGCTGGAAGCGCTGCGTCGATATGAACGACCGTCAGCTCCGCTTCATCCGCGACGGACTCGGCGGCAAGGCCAACGGCGTCCCGCGCGATGACGGCTTCGACATCACCGTCGCCAGCGAGGTCATGGCCGTGCTTTGCCTTGCCTCCTCGCTGACCGACCTCAAGGAGCGGCTCGCGCGCATCGTCGTCGGCTACACCTACGAGGGCAGGCCCGTCACCGCCGCCGATCTGAAAGCGGCCGGCGCCATGGCGGCGCTCCTCAAGGACGCCCTGAAGCCCAATCTGGTCCAGTCGCTGGAGGGTACGCCCGCCTTCGTGCACGGCGGCCCCTTCGCCAACATCGCCCACGGCTGCAACTCCGTGATGGCCCCCCGCATGGCGCTTAAGATGGGCGATTACGCGGTCACCGAGGCCGGCTTCGGCGCCGATCTGGGCGCCGAGAAGTTCCTCGACATCAAGTGCCGCATGGCCCGCCTCAAGCCGAGCTGCGTCGTCATCGTCGCCACGGCGCGCGCCAAGTCGGAGGGCC
>JAZQNF010000076.1:0-13109 GCA_045627225.1 Bianqueaceae bacterium | reverse complement strand
CCCCTGCCTATACTGCAAATCAGCCTTCTTATGGCTCATCCCGTGGCAATGCGGGTTCCGGTACTTTCGGGCAGTCTCAGCAGGAAAACGGTTATCTGCCGCCTCAGCCGCAGGATCTCGGCATCACACCGCCGACACTGGAAGAACTGCTTGCCTCCGGTGATTATGTGGATGGAGAAGGCATTCTGGAACTTCATCCCGACGGATATGGTTTCCTGCGTTCTCAGGCTTTCCTGCCTTCCTCAAAGGATATCTATGTTTCCATGGCCCAGGTCCGTCGTTTTGCCCTGCGCCGAAAGAACGACGACCACCTTGTTGCCGCGGTCCGCCTCGGCCGCGATCATTCCGGCGACGTGACGGACGCGCTCCGCATCCGCTACCGAGCTTCCGCCGAATTTTTTCACGATCAGCACAGTAAGTACCTCCTTAGCCGGCACGCGCCGCGAAGAAAAGCCTCCGCCCGGGCCGCCGGGATCTTGATAAAAAAGTTATTTCCTTTTGTACCACAAATGCCGGATTTAGTCAAGAAAAAAGGCTCCGCCGAAGCGGAGCCTTTTAGGGTCTTAGACAGATTGGCAAAAATTATTTGTCGATCTGAGCCTGGTAACCGGCCATAACTTTGTCGACACCATCAGCAGCCAGCTTGTCAAGGAACTCGGCAAGGACGGCGGTGTAGTCGGCGCACTGGCCTTCCTGAAGCTGGGTCAGGTAGATACCAACAGTGTTGGCCATAGCGGAAAGCTCACCATCGAAATCGGTGGTATCGAAGTCCCAACCGCAGGAGGGAGCAGCGATCTTGGAGCAGGAAGCAAGCTGAACGAGAACGTCAGCAGCCTGGGTGGTGGGAACGGTGCAGGCAAGGAAGTTGCCGCCGTAGTTTACACCATACCAGTTGTACCAGCCTTCGCCGGAGGGGCCACCGATTTCGGTGAACTCAGCACGGCCGTCAGCGGTCTTGTTCCAGTGAACACCCTCAATACCAAGACGGAAGGTATCGATGATGGTCTGATCGGTGTAGAGCAGGTTGAGGTATTCCATGGAACGCTCAATGTTCTTGGAGCAGTAAGCGATGGTCATGACAGCGCCCTGGCAGCCGCTGCGGGTAGCGAAACGAACTTCGCTGGGAACGCACTCAGCAGTGAACAGAGTGGTGGTAGCAGCACCGAGGTTGTTGTTCCAGCCGATGGAAAGCTGACCGCAGGTGGCACCAACGCCCTGAAGCAGGTCGCCCTTCATGGAAACATAGAAGCTTCCAAGGCCGGCTTCGTCGTCGCTGTAGTTCTTGAACAGGCCGTCCTTAGCCCATTTGTCGATGGTAGCAACAACTTTGGCATACTCGTCGGTAGCGAAAGCATTGAAGACCTGGTTGGCCTTCTTGCCGGAGAAGAAGTTCCACTCGGGAACGTTGACACCGATACCCTTGCAGGCGATGTCATCAAGAACCCACCAGTTGCAGACCTGATCAAACAGATCAGCGCCGCCATCCCAGTGGTCAAACAGACCGGCGTTCTTAAGAGCAGCCAGACCGTTGTCAGCCATGAAGGCCTTGTACTCCTCGGAAGCCTCGGAAGTGAAGGCGCCGTTGAAGTACGCATAAGAGTCAAACTTCATGGTCTTGCCGTAGGTGGTGTCCGCATCACGGGCAGCCTTCAGCTCGTAGAAGAAGTTCTCCCAATCAACCATGGTGTTCCACTTCTGGCTCATGGCCTTGTCGTACATGCCAATGTGCTTCAGAACATCCGTGTTGAAGATAACGGCATAAACGTTGCCCCACTCCTTCATGGTGGGAACGCCGTACAGGATGCCGTTTACGGTGCAGGAATCAAGACCGAAAGAGGGGCAGGTATCAAGGATGCCCTTGCCATAGGTCTTAATAACATCATTCAGAGGAGCGAAGACTTCGGCATTGGCGTTGGCCTGAAGATCAAGACCGCCGATGGTGGAGTAAACAACGTCCAGCTGAGTGGTGCCGGCAGCAAGCAGGTTAGACAGGGTCTGACCGTATTCACCGGGGGCAACATAGTGAGGCTCGATCTCAACCTTCGCATCGGTAGCAGCCAGATACTCGTTAAGATAAGCCCAGACCTTGGTAGCAGCTTCGGAATCACTGCCGTTGGTGTAGAAGGAAAGCTTTACAAGCTGTTTCTCTTCTACGGACTCTTCTTTAGACTCTTCCGCGGGCTTTTTGCAGGCAACCATGCAGGTCATGGCAAGAGCCAGAACCATCAGGATGGCAAGAACGCGGCTTAAAAGAGAGCGTTTCATTTTTTTTCCTCCTATTAGGATTTATATTTTTAATCCGAAACCGGATTAAAAGCAAAGGGACAGACGCTGCTTATTCCTTAACGGAACCGATCGTAAGACCTTCAATGAAGTACTGCTGGAAGAAGGGATACGCGAACATGATGGGCAGCGTGGCAATGACCGTCATGGCCATACGGAAGGTCTCGGACGGCATCTTGTTGAGCTCCTGGATATAGGTCGGGTCGACAGCGCCCCGCTTGATCATTTCCTTCAGGTAGGAGATCTCCTGCTGAATACGCTGCAGCATGGTAGCCAGAGGCGTCAGCCATTTCTTTTCCTGAATGTAGATCATGGCGGTAAACCACTCGTTCCAGCGGCTTACGACGCAGAACAGACCGATGGTAGCCAGAGCCGGCTTGAACAGCGGGATGACGATGCGGGCGAAAATGGTGAAGTTGGACGCGCCGTCGATGCGGGCCGATTCAAACAGCGCATCGGGGATCGTCGTCTTCAGGAAGGTACGCATCATGATGACCCATGAGGCCGAGCAGACGCCCGGAAGGATCAGGATCCAGATGGTATCCTGCAGATGGAAGATACGGGTATTGATGATATAGCAGGGGATAATGCCGGCGCCGAAGATCATCGTGAAGAAGATGAAGTAGGTATAGAAGCCGTGGAACTTGAAGTTCTTCTGAGCCAGTACGTAAGCGTACATGGACATGACGACCAGCGCGATCAGCGTGTAGGCAATGGTACGGACGATGGTGACCAGATAGGAGATCCAGAGGGCACGGCCGTAACGGAAAACGCCCTGATAGGCGGCCAGCGTAAAGCGGGCGGGAATAAGGGTGAAGGGCTCCTGACCGACCAGGGCATACTGATCGGAGAAGGAAATACTGATCATGAGGACGACCGGGTAGGCAACCGCGATCGCCAGCAGGATCATGAAAATGGAGAGAACCACATTGGCACCGGGAGAAATCTGATTAAACCGGTTGTAATTGTACATTGTATCGTCATCGACTCTTTTAGCCATGGTGTTTTCCTCCTTCCCTTAGAATAACGAGTTATCCGGCTCGATTTTGGCCACGATAGCATTGGAGATCAGCAGGAAGATCAGACCGACGGTGGACTGAAGCATACCGACGGCGACCGTCTGACCGAGCTGAGAGCCCTGCTGGAACGCGAAGTAAACGTAAGTATCCAGGTTCATGGAAACCTTGTACAAAATATTGCCGTAGGTTTCTGACATGGGGACGGAGTAGAACAGACCCATATCGCCGTTGAAGATGGAGCCCATGGACATGATCAGCAGAATGGAGATCATGGTCCGGAGCTGGGGGATCGTGATGAAGCGGGCCTGCTGCCACTTGGTAGCGCCGTCCAGCATGGCCGCCTCATAATACTCCTTGCTGATGCCGGCGATGGAGGCCAGATAGACGATGGCGGAGTAGCCGACGCCCTTCCAGACGTTGATGATCGTGAAGAAATAGGGCCACCATTTTTCCTCTGTATAGAAGGAGGGACGGCCGAGGCCGAGCTTGTCGAAAAGATTGGTCAGAACGCCGTGGCCGGGGCTTAAGAAGTTCTGCACGATGATGGCGACGGTGGTGATGGCCAGGAAATAAGGCAGGATGTAGATGGTCTGAACAACCTTGGCCAGACGCTTGCTGTGCATTTCGTTCAGCAGAAGAGCCAGCGAGACCGCCAGGATCAGGTTGACGATGATGAAAAGAATGTTGTAGCCGATGGTGTTGCGGATCATGATCCAGCCGTAGGAGGCCGAATAATCACCGAAGCCGAAGAAGGCCTTCAGCTTTTCCCATGAGCCGACGGCCGTGGCGTTGGTCGTGAACAGGAACTTGAAGTTCTCAAGACCCTTCCATTCACTGCCCAGAATACCGCGGGTCGCTTTGTAATCCTTGAAGGCAAGCAGCAGGCCGTACATAGGCATATAGGCGAATGCGAAGGTTGTCAGCAGACCGGGAAGCGCCATGACGTGCAAAGCCAGGTCATCCTTGAAGGATGCACGGCGCTTCTGAGCTTTCAGAATTTCGTACTCGGAGCGTTCTTTTTTCGCCTTGTTCATGTGAATCTCCTTAAGTTCATATAGAATAAACAGCAGCCGGAAGGCCAGAGAGCAGCCTAAGCACGCAGAAAAAAGCCTTTTGACGGGCTTCCGGCAAAACGACTTTTTCACAACAATCCGTGTGATCATTATATGTAAAATTGCTCAATTTGTCAACAAACTTTTTATTCAGTTTAGCTAAAGGCAACAAAAGAGCGCTCCGGTGTTCGGCCGGAGCGCTGAAAAAGACTGAAAAATCAAGGGAAAAAACGTTTATTTGGTGGCCATCAGATCGAGGACCGCCTGATGTTGTGTCTCGAACTGATAGTAATGACAGACGAACCAAAGCCCCGGCTGCATCTCCGTGACGTAGGAAAACTCATCCAGACGGTAGAAAATGACATCGCGCTCGGTCCCGTCATTCTGATGGTAGAGCAGGCGGATCATGTCGCTCTCGTCATAGTCGGGGCGCTCGGTCCAGAGCTCGCTGTCGGCGCGCCACATGAAGAAGCCGGAGAGGACCTGGGCAAAGGCCTCGGTGTCGAGCGGGCGGCCGTTGCCCGTTACCGTGAAGGTATCGCGGTCGCGATCATCCTTGGCGGGCGTCAGGTCGAAGAGATAGTGCTCGCTTCCGAAGTAGACGTCCAGCGTATCGATGTAGGTAAAGCGGCTTTCGAAGACGTTGGTCCAGGTGTAGCTGAAGGCATCGAAATCGTACTGCAGGAGCGACTCGGCCGTCACGGCATAGACCATGTTGTCGCCGTTCTGACGGCAGTAGACGAGCTCGTTGTTCTCTCCGAAGAAATAGCCGAAGTAGTACTCGTTGTCGTAGACCGTGTAGAGGCCGTCCGCGTTGGGCGAGGAGGAAACCAGCTGCATGTGCAGATAGTACTCGGGATCCTCGGCGGAAAGGCCGTAGGAGACGAGCTCCTCCTCCGTCGCGGAGATGCTGACGATCTCGGTGGCGACGATGTTCTCCTTGGCCTCGGTGCTGAAGACCTCCTCAAGGATATCGCTTGCCACGATGACGCGGCGGAAATCGTAGGGTGAGGCGAAGCAGACGCGCGAGTAGCTTACATTGTAATTCTGCTCGAAGTTCTCGCTGCTGTCGTAGGCCTGCAGACGGATCACGGGCTTGCCCTTCTGATAAAGCTCGCAGAAGGCGAAGTTGGCCGAATAGGGGATCTGGCTGATGGCCATCTTGTAAAGGTCAAAGGTCGTATAAGAGGAGTACTGATAGAACAGATAGGAGGTCGAATAGATCTTGTCGGAGCCCTCGCGCATGACGTAGGCGTAATTGCCCTTCAGGCTCTTGTTGCCGATCAGCAGGACATCCTGCTGGCCGCCGCGCAGCGTGATGACGAGGCGTGCGTGAGGCTTGTCCAGGCCGAAGGAGGCCAGGTCCGAGGCGGTGACATCCTCGCGGATGAGCTCGTAGACCGAGCAGCGCTCGCCGATGGAGACCATGTCCGCGTAGCTGCTGTTGAGCGCCCGTTCGGGATACTCGAGCTGGAACCAGCGGACCAGATTGTCCTGATCGACCGCGGAGTAGATGGTCGTCGTGCCGTCTTCGCGCTCGGCGGAGATGCTGTAGATATCCTCCTCCGCATACTCATAAAGCGTGCCGTAGACGAATTCGGACGATTCCTTGCTCTCCTCCAGCTCCTGCTCCTGCTTCCGGATGACCAGATAGATGACGCCGAGGATGAGTGCCACCAGAGCGGCCGCCATCAGCGCCAGCTTGACCCAGCGGCTGACCGTCTTTTTTGTTTTTGTCATAAGTGTTTCCTCCGCAGCCAGATGATCAGTCCGGCCGCCAGAACCGCGATGGGGATCAGAATGACGAAGATCAGGAAGCCGACGACAAAATCGGTGGCCGAGACAGAGATCTGATTGTTGGTCATGCTCTTGCCGGTGATGTAGAGGACGTCGATATCGTCCTGCAGCGCGCTGATGGCCGAGGCGACGAGCTTATAGTTGCCGGTGGTGATGGTGCCGGCGTAGCGCATGTCGATAAAGGCCGCGTTGCCGAAGACGATCAGGCGGGTGTTGACGGGCTTGCCGCCGACGTTGCGCTCTTCAGAGGCGTAGACGCCCAGATTGAAGGGACCGACCTCCTCCTGGGTGCCGCTGAGGACGGCCGTCTCGGAGGTAGTGACGAAGACCTCGGTCTCCGTGATGCCGGAGGCGCTCTTCTCCAGCTGAATGGGCACCGCATAGAGCATCATGACGTGGTTATTGCCGGTAAGCGCGGAGGTGATGTCGCTGTCGGCGCTGACCTGGGGCAGAATGCAGGCCGGGATGGAATAATAGTGGCTCATCTCGCTCTCGAGCACATAGCCGTTCTCGCTGTGATAGGAGATCCCGAAGCGGGAAAGCAGGCGGGAAAGATTGGGAAGAGCCGCGGGAGTCTCGTGGCTGATGAAGACCATCATGCGGCCGCCGCGTTCCATATAGTCCAGGATCAGGCTGTATTCCTTGTCCATGAGATCCGTGGTGGGCGCGTTGAGCATCAGCATGGTGTAGTTGGTGACGGGGATGGCCGTGCCGTCGTAATCGACCAGGCTCAGCGTCTCGAAGTCGCTGTTGGTCGTGCGGACATAGGAGAGGAAGGTCGAGTCGACCTCGGGCTCTCCGTGGCCGGTCAGCTGATAGACGACGGGCGTATGGTTGGAGGTGACATACTGGATGGCGGAGGTAAAGGCCTCCTCCGCGCAGAAGGCGTCGATGCTCTCGCTCGTGTCGGACAGATAGCCGTAGAAGTCGTACAGGCCGAGGATGCGGTATTTGCCCGTGTCGCGGTTGACGATCATGAAGCTGCCGTCCTCGATGGTGGTGGACGCGTCGCCCTCATTCAGGAACTGCTTGATGAATTCGGGATTCTTTAAGGTATCGACGGTCTGATAATCGATGCGGTCGCAGACGCGGCCGTACTGCTCGGCCAGCTTGACGATCTGCGCGTAGTAGCTGTATTCCTCGGTCCCGGTCGTGAAGAGGCCGTAGATGCTGATATCGTTTTCAAGACCGTCCAGGACCTCCTGGGTGGTCTTGCCGGTGGTGTAGATCTTGTTGGGGGTCAGGTCGACCGTCAGGTCCAGCAGCTCCACCAGCACGGTGGCCAGGACCAGAAGGACCGTCACGATCAGCGTGGCAATGGCGGAGTAGCCGCCGTAGCGCAGCTTTTTCTGCTTCTGCGCGATGGATTTATAACCTAAGTTCATAAGGCACCTCCCGTCAGTTCCAGCGCTTCGCTTCCAGACGCTGGACCGTCAGGAAGAGGAAGAACGCGGCAAATCCGAGGAAGAAGAAGATCTGGCTCAGATTGAAGATGCCGGAGAAGATCTCCGAGAAGCGGGACATGATATTCAGCCAGCCGAGGATCTTGCCGACCAGGCCGGTGTATACGCTCGGGATGATGAAGTAGAGGGCCAGCATGACGGCAACGCCGGCGCCGCCGATGATGAGCATCAGAAGCCCGTCGCGGATCAGAAAATAGACGATCACGACCAGAGCCAGGAAAATGACCATCACGACGACCAGGGAGAAGCCCTCGTCAGCCGGGAAAACGTTCTCGACGCCGTTCAGGATGCTGAACAGCACGACCGTGACCAGCGCGACCAGAACGGCGACCAGCTGATTATCGGTCATGGAGGACACGAACATGCCCAGGGCGATGAACGCGCCGCAGAGCAGGAAGGTGGCCAGATAGCCGCCGAAGGTCATGGCCCAGTCCATGATGCCGTGGAAGACCAGCACGGTCGTGGCCGGCATGATAAAGGTAAGCGCCAGCGCGATGGCGACGACCGTCCAGGCGGCGAAGAACTTGCCGAGCACGATGTCCCAGTTGCGGACGGGCGCGGTCAGCAGCAGCTGGTCGGTCTTGTTTTTGGACTCCTCCGAGAAGGAGCGCATGGTCAGCATGGGGATGAGATACGTCAGGAAGCCCGCTACGGAGGAAAGCACCGTGGAGCCGAAGGCGGACATGCCGCCGTAGAGATTATAGATGCTGTAGAACACCGCAAAAACCGCGAAAATGACCGCGATGAACACGTAGCCGATCGGGTTCTTGAAATAGGTGCGCAGCTCCTTCAGGTAAATGGCCTTCATCGCTTGACGACCCCCTTTCCTTCGGTCATCTGAAGGAAGATATCCTCCAGGTTGACCTCATCGATCTTCATCAGCAGGATGGGCTGATTGCTGGCAGCGCAGTAGCTGAAAATGGCCTCGCGGACATCGGCGTCCTCGCGGGTCTCTACCGCGATGTCGACCGTACCCTCTTCTCTGACGCGCACGAGCTCGGCGCTCCGCACGCCGGGGATGGCGGAGATATCGTTCAGGATGCGGTTCTTCTGGCCCTTGATGCGCAGCTCGATGCGGTTGTTGCGCAGGGTCTTTCTGGCCAGCGTTTCAGGCGTATCGACCGCGACGATACGGCCGCGGTTGATGATGACGAGGCGGTCGCAGATGCGGTCGACCTCGGACAGGATATGGGAGCTGAGCAGAACGGTATGATCGCGGCCGAGCTTCTTGATCAGGTCGCGCATTTCGATGATCTGCTTGGGGTCAAGGCCGACCGTCGGCTCGTCGAGGATCAGGACCTCGGGATTGCCGATCAGCGCCTGGGCCAGGCCGACACGCTGCTTGTAGCCCTTGGACAGGTTGCGGATCAGACGGCCGCGTACATCCTGCACCTTGGTCTTGCGGCTGACCTCCTCGATGACGGTGTCGAAATCCTTTTTCTCCACGCCCTTCAGGTCGCAGACGAATTCCAGATATTCATTGACCGTCATCTCTCCGTAGAGGGGCGGTATCTCGGGCAGATAGCCGATCTTGGCCTTCGCCTCAAGCGGTTTTTCCAGCACATCGGTGTCGTCGATGAGGACAGAGCCCTCGGTCGCAGAGATGTAGCCGGTGATGATATTCATGGTAGTGGACTTGCCGGCGCCGTTGGGGCCCAGAAAGCCGACGATGGTTCCGGTATCGACAGTGAAGGAGATATTATCCAGTGCCAGATGATCTCCGTAGCGTTTTGTCAGGTTTTTAACCTCAATCAAAGCTGATCCTCCTGTAAAAATGCGTAATTCGCAAGTAGAAATATGGTATCGCGGAAAAGTGAACAAATTATGAACAAAGTGAAAAGATAAGTGGAACTTTTTCACCGGAAAATTCATAGGAAAAAAGAGAATTTATCTTTTTTTGCGGTGGATTTTTCGGAGAGAGTGTGTTATATTTTTAACCAGTATGTATATCATCGGGTAGTTTCGGATGATTAAACATAGATTTTCTTTTATATTACCCAGGAGGATCTGCTATGAAGAAAAAACCCAGCTCGATTCCGTTCAACGGCACCCCCGAGCAGGAAGCGCGTCTGAAGGCAGTCATCGAGGCCAAGAAGAATATTCGCGGCTCTCTGATGAGCGTCATGCAGGATGCGCAGGAAATTTACGGTTATCTGCCCATTGAGGTTCAGCAGATGATCGCTGAGGGCTTAGGCGTTTCTACCGAAGAAGTCTACGGTATCGCCACCTTCTACGCTCAGTTTGCTCTTTCCCCCAAAGGAAAGTACAACATCTCTGTCTGCCTCGGCACCGCCTGCTACGTCAAGGGCTCCCAGAAGGTTCTGGATAAGATCACCGAACTCTTAGGCATTGAACCCGGCGAGTGCACGGCTGACGGCAAGTACTCTCTTGAAGCCTGCCGCTGCATCGGTGCCTGCGGTCTGGCCCCTGTCATGACCGTCGGCGGCGATGTTTACGGACGTCTGACGGCCGACATGGTCGAGGGCATTCTGGCCAAATACGCTGACTGATCCCTTTATTACACGAATAAACCATCGAAAGGATTAACCTATGAAATCTTTGGAAGAACTTGCTGCCATCCGCAGCAGGATGCAGGATAAGATCGCTCTGCGCAAAGGTGCCGAAGAGATCCCCGGCAAGGTCCGTGCTCAGGTTCTGATGTGCGGCGGTACCGGCTGTACCTCCTCCGGAAGCAAGCAGATCCAGGCCGCCTTCGCGGAAGCCATCAAAAAGTACAATCTGACGGAGGAGGTCGAGCTCATCCAGACCGGCTGCTTCGGTCTGTGCGCTCTCGGCCCTGTCGTCATCGTCTACCCCGACGGCACCTTCTACAGCCGTGTAACGCCCGAGGACGTCGATGAGATCGTCTCCGAGCATCTGATGAACGGCCGCGTCGTCGAGCGCCTCGTTTACGCCGACACCGGCGCCCCCGTCGAGGACATCACCAAGGTTGCCCTCGGCGATACCGCCTTCTACAAGGCTCAGAGCCGCGTCGCGCTCAGAAACTGCGGCGTCATCAATCCCGAAAACATCGACGAATATATCGCCATGGACGGCTATGCCGCGCTTGGCAAGGTCCTGACCACCATGACTCCCGAGGAAGTCATCGACACCGTACTGGCCTCCGGTCTCCGCGGCCGCGGCGGCGCCGGCTTCCCCACCGGCCGCAAATGGTCGATGGCCCGCACCCTCGTGCAGGACGGCGGCCAGAAGTACGTCTGCTGCAACGCCGATGAAGGCGACCCCGGCGCATTCATGGACCGTTCCGTTCTGGAGGGGGACCCCCCCGGGATCCTTGAGGCCATGGCCATCGCCGGCTACGCCATCGGCGCTTCCCAGGGCTACATCTACGTCCGCGCCGAGTACCCCATCGCCGTCAGCCGTCTGAAAATCGCTATCGATCAGGCTCATGAGTACGGCCTGCTGGGCAAAAACATCTTCGGCACCGACTTCAGCTTCGACATCGACCTGCGCCTCGGCGCCGGCGCCTTCGTCTGCGGTGAGGAAACCGCTCTGATGACCTCCATCGAGGGCAAGCGCGGCGAGCCTCATCCCCGTCCTCCGTTCCCCGCTGCCAAGGGTCTGTTCGAGCGTCCTACCGTCCTCAACAACGTTGAGACCCTCGCCAACATTCCTCAGATCATCCTGAAGGGCGCCGAGTGGTTCGCCTCGATGGGCACCGACAAGAGCAAGGGCACCAAGGTCTTCGCTCTGGGCGGCAAGATCAAGCATACCGGTCTGGTCGAGGTCCCCATGGGCACCACCCTGCGCCAGATCATCGAAGAGATCGGCGGCGGCATCCCGAACGGCAAGAAGTTCAAGGCTGCCCAGACCGGCGGTCCCTCCGGCGGCTGCATCCCGGCCGGAAACCTGGATGTCCCGATCGACTATGACAACCTGGCAGCCATCGGCTCCATCATGGGCTCCGGCGGTCTGATCGTCATGGACGAGGATACCTGCATGGTCGACATCGCCAAATTCTTCCTGGAGTTCACCGTCGACGAGTCCTGCGGTAAGTGCACGCCCTGCCGCGTCGGCACCAAGCGTCTGCTCGAGATCCTGACCCGCATTACCGAGGGCAACGGCACACTTGAGGACCTTGACCGCATGGAAGAGCTCGCCAACTACATCAAGCAGAACGCGCTCTGCGGTCTCGGCCAGACGGCTCCCAACCCCGTCCTTGCCACCCTCCGCTACTTCCGCGACGAGTACATCGCCCACATCGTGGACAAGAAATGCCCCGCGGGCGTCTGCAAGAAGCTCGTCACCTACTCCATCGATCCCGACAAGTGCATCGGCTGCGGCAAGTGCGCCAAGAACTGCCCGGCTGATGCCATCACCCGTACCGATTACATCGCGCCCGGCCACAAGCTGGCGTCGATGGCCATCGATTCCAAGAAGTGCGTAAAGTGCGGCGCCTGCATGGCCGGCTGCAAGTTTGACGCCATCAGCAAGAACTAAGGAAGGAGAAAAACCATGGCTGACAAAATGATTAATGTAAAGATCAACGGTATGGCCGTCTCCGTCCCCGCCGGCTCCACCATCCTGGAAGCCGCCCGTTACGCCAACGTCCATATCCCCACCCTCTGCTACATGAAGGGCATGAATGAGATCGGCGCCTGCCGTATGTGCGTCGTCGAGGCCAACGAGGGCCGCGGCTTCCGCATCGTCGCCGCCTGCGTCTATCCCGCCAGCGAGGGCATGGAGGTCCTGACCAATTCCGTCAAGGTCCAGAAGTCCCGCAAGACCACGCTGGAGCTTCTTCTTTCCACTCACGAGCGCAAGTGCCTTTCCTGCGTCCGCAGCGCCAACTGCGAATTCCAGGAGCTCTGCCGCGAATACGGCATCGAGGATGAGGGCATCTTCGACGGCGCCAAGCCCAGCTATGCGCTTGACTGCTCCGCGCCCCATATGATCCGCGACAACAACAAGTGCGTGCTCTGCCGCCGCTGCGTCGCCGCCTGCAAGGCCCAGCACGTTGCCGTCATCGGCACCAACGACCGCGGCATCGACACCAACGTCGGCACTGCCTTCGAGCTCGGTCTGGCCAAGGTCGGCTGCGTCTCCTGCGGTCAGTGTATCGTCAACTGCCCCACCGGCGCGCTTCGCGAGAAGGACGACACCGACAAGGTATTCGCCGCACTCAATGATCCCTCCAAGACCGTTATCGTTCAGACCGCTCCCGCTGTCCGCGCCGCGCTCGGCGAGGAATTCGGCCTGCCCATCGGCACCGGCGTAGAGGGCAAGATGGTCGCTGCCCTGCGCCGTCTGGGCTTCGCCAAGGTCTTCGACACCGATGTCGCCGCTGACCTCACCATCATGGAAGAGGGCACCGAGTTCATCGACCGCCTGAAGAACGGCGGCAAGCTTCCGCTCATCACCTCCTGCAGCCCCGGCTGGATCAAGTTCTGCGAGACCTATCATCCTCAGATGCTCGAGAACCTGTCCTCCTGCAAGAGCCCGCAGCAGATGTTCGGCGCCGTCATCAAGACCTG
>JAZQNF010000075.1:0-11267 GCA_045627225.1 Bianqueaceae bacterium | reverse complement strand
GTTCGGGTTGTACCAGAAGCCGGTGGGCTCGATGCCCTCCGCGCGCAGCGTGTCGATGCACATGATCGAGCAGGGCGCGCAGCAGATGTGAAGCAGTGTCGACATAGCAGTCCTTTGTCAGCCTTTCAGCCCGCGGATCATTTCGATGAAATTATCGGCGACGAGACCGCAGGTGCCGCGGGCAAAGCTGGTCTCGTTGGCCTCATAGCAGTATTCGTCGTAGCCGTGATCATCGACGATGTAGCCGATGCCGTCGCCGTTGGTCAGCGTGCTGATGAAGGTATATTCGTAGGGGGATGCGGCCTTGACCCGGTTGGAGCACTCGACGAAGACCTCGGCGCTGATGCCGCAGATGACCGCCCTGCCGATGGCCATGACGTGGAGCTCGACCGGCAGGCCGTAGCCGTAGACCGCGTCAGCGCCGACTTTTTCGGCCTCCTTGGCTTTTTTCAGCTGGGTGAAGGTGCCGATCAGCGTGCACTCCATGGTGCGGCACTCGGTGTAGGGCGCGCCGGAGGCGACCAGCTCGTTATAGATGCGGGTGGCCTCCTCCCAGGTGGCGGTGGCCTCTTCTACGCTGGGGATGGGCTTGACCTCGGGCATCAGGAAGCGCTCGGTCACGGCGATGACGGGCTCGGTCTCGTAGCCGGAGACATTTCCGATGGCCTCGACGCAGGCGCCGGCAAGGACCGCGCCCATGCGCATAGCCTCCTCGAAGCTCTGGCCGTTGCGGAAGAAGCGGGTCGACTGATCGCCGGAGGTACCCTGATTGAAGCCGAAAACCGCGTCCGGATAGGTCTTGCGAAGCGTTTCGCGTATGCCCCAGACGAAATCGGCGGAGTAGGAATAGGAGTTGGCGTGCAGCACGGTGGGGTGCAGCGAGTAGTTCATGAAGATGCCGCGGACGGTGTCGCTCTGGTCGCGGATGACCATGACGGTGACGCGGGGATCGGCGGGACCCTCTTTGGCGTGGCGGTTGCCGCCGATGCCCTTCTCGGCGCCGCAGACGGACAGGCCGAAGCCGAGCTTGGCCTCAAAGGTGTTTGCGATGGCCTCGCGCGCGGCCTCCTCCCAGAGCGTACGAGCCTTCTCGAGCCAGTCAAGATAAGGATCGTGATCGGTGGGCAGGATGGCGTACTGAGGGCCGCTGTGCGTGTGCGTGGCGGTGAACATGATGCGCTCGAAGGGGAGCCCTGTGGCCTCCGACAGGCGGCGGCGGGTCTCCTTGGCGTCTTTATTATTCAGATAGATGATGTCGTTGGTGATGATGAGGGCCTTGCCGCTTTCGGTTTCGAGATAGTAGAGCGAGGTCCAGAGGCGGTCGTGCGCCTCAAGACCGCAGCGGTCCTCGGGCTCGGGATATCCGCCCAGATGGACGGGAAAATCAGGCGTCAGGTCGCGGATGGCGATGCCGGCTTTCATGGGAATAACCTCCGGTTGTTTTGATTTCGGGCTTCTTTTCATTTTAGCACGAAGGGAGGAGAGAGTCAAGGAAGCGGGGCGACAAGAAAGAGCCGCGGCGGCTTGCGAAATCCGCGGAAAGAGAGTATACTGTAAGCTCGAAGTGTCTTTATCGAAAGGGATCTTATGAGGAATTCACACATCCGCAGTCTGGCCTTTGCGGGCATGATGGCTGTTCTTACCGCGCTGGTGACCCTGGTCGTGCGCGTGGCCTCGCCGTTGGGCGGCTATGTCAATCTGGGCGATTGCATCGTCCTCCTGTGCGGCTGGCTGCTGGGGCCCTGGTGGGGCGCGGCGGCCGCGGGGCTCGGGGCTGCGCTGGCCGATATTCTCAGCGGCTGCGCTTATTTCGCGCCGGGCACGCTGCTCATCAAGGCGCTGATGGCGATGACGGTCTGGGGCGTCACCAGGCTTCTCAGACGAAGCGGTCTGAAGCCGCGCATGCTGCAGCTGGCGGGCGGGGCGCTCGCGGCGGAGCTTCTGATGATCGCGGGCTATTTCGCCTATGCGGCGCTCATCCTCGGGCGCGGGTCGGCGGCGCTTCTCTCGGTACCGGGAAATCTGGTGCAGGGCGGGGCCGCGCTGACGCTGGGCGTTCTTCTGGCTCTCGTGCTGGAAAAGATCCCGGAAATCAAAAACAAAGAAAACGAATGACCTTGAGGCAGGAGGTTTATGATGGATATTCGAGATGAAGTGAAGGCGGCGGCGCTGGAGCTTGCGGAGCGGGCAAAGCTCGGCGGGGGCAGCGTGCTGGTGGTCGGCTGTTCGACCAGCGAGGTGCTGGGCAGCCGTATCGGAACCGCTTCCGTACCCGAAAAGGGCGCCGAGATCGTGGAGGCCCTGCTGGAGGTCCTGACGCCGCGCGGCATCTTTCTGGCGGCGCAGTGCTGCGAGCACCTGAACCGCGCGCTCATCCTGGAGAGGGAGGCGCTGGCGGCCGCCGGTGCCGGCGATATCGTCAATGTCGTGCCTCAGCCCAAGGCGGGCGGCTCCTTTGCCACCGCAGCTTACGCGGCCTTTAAGGACCCCGTGGCGGTCGAGGCTATCCGCGCGGATGCCGGTCTGGACATCGGAGGCACGCTCATCGGCATGCATCTGAAGCCCGTGGCGGTGCCTGTGCGCCTTTCCGTCAGCCATATCGGCGAGGCCATCCTGCTGGCGGCCCGTACGCGCCCCAAGTTTATCGGCGGCGCCCGTGCGGTCTACGATCAGGAGCTTTTA
This sequence comes from Bianqueaceae bacterium, assembly GCA_045627225.1. Classification (GTDB taxonomy): domain Bacteria; phylum Bacillota; class Clostridia; order Lachnospirales; family Bianqueaceae; genus JAZQNF01. The sequence continues at coordinate 8,585 of JAZQNF010000075.1, read as the reverse complement.
TAATTTATGGTGATCTCGCTTCTGCTGGGCCTGATCTATCTGGCCTTTATCAGCCTGGGGCTGCCGGATCCGATGCTGGGCGCGGCCTGGCCGGTCATGTATCCCGAGCTGGGCGCGGCGCTTTCCTACGCGGGCCTCATTTCCCTCATCATCTGCGCGGGCACGGTGCTGTCCAGCCTTCTGAGCGAGCGTCTGACGGCGCGCCTGGGCACGGGGCTCGTTACGGCGATCAGCGTGGCTATGACCGCGCTGGCGCTTCTGGGCTTCTCGAGGGCGCCGGATTTTCTTACGCTCTGCCTTCTGGCCGTGCCCTACGGTCTGGGCGCGGGCGGCGTCGATGCGGCCCTCAACAACTATGTGTCCCTTCATTACTCCTCGCGCGATATGAGCTTCCTGCACGCCTTCTGGGGGCTCGGCACGATGATCAGTCCCTATATCATGAGCTTCTGCCTGAGCGCCGGCATGAACTGGCGCAGAGGCTATCTTTACGTTTTTATCCTGCAGGCCGTGCTTTCCGCCGTGCTTTTTCTCTCGCTTCCGATGTGGAAAAAGGCGGAGCTGTTCTTTACCGAAAAAAGCTACGGGCCTCTCTGCCCGCCGGTGCGCGAGGACACGGACGCCGATGGAAATCCGCTTCCTCCCGTGGAGAAGCCCCGGGCGCTTCTGGGCCTTGCCGGCGCCCTGCGCGTGCCCGGCGTGCCCTTTGTGCTGCTGGCCTTCTTCTGCTACTGCTCCTTTGAAACGACGGCGGGCCTCTGGGCCTCCAGCTATCTGGTGGAGGGACGCGGCATCAAGGCCGAAACCGCGGCCGCCTTTGCGTCGCTTTATTACATCGGCATCACCGCGGGACGCTTTGTGAACGGCCTCGCGGTCAACAGGCTGGGCGACCGCCGGACCGTGCGCATCGGTGTCCTCATCATGCTCCTGGGCACGGGACTCATGCTGCTGGGCCGTTTTGCGTCCGTCCTGGCCCTTGCCGGACTGGTCGTCTGCGGCCTTGGCTGCGCGCCGGTCTTTCCGTCGATGATCCACGCGACGCCGGCCAATTTCGGCGCGGCGCGCTCGCAGGGCATCATCGGCGTGCAGATGGCCTCCGCCTACATCGGCAGCGCCCTTGTGCCGCCCCTGTTCGGCCTCCTGGCGCAGCGGATCGATGTGCGCCTGTACCCCTTCTTTCTGCTGCTCGCGGCGCTGCTCCTTCTGGCCGCCACGGAGCTTCTGAACCGAAAAATCGCTTATATCAAGGATTAAAACATGAAAGAGACCCTGCACGTCCTGGGCACCGGAAACGCCCAGGCCATCAACTGCTTCAACACCTGCTTTGCCCTCGGGCGTGACGGCCGCTGGCTTCTGGTCGATGCCGGCGGCGGCAACGGCATCCTGCGCGCGCTCCGCGATGCAGGCATCCCGCTCGAAGCCATCCACGAAATGATCGTGACGCACGAGCATACCGATCACGTCCTGGGCGTGGTCTGGGTCGTCCGCATGATCGCTACGTCGATGCTGGCCGGCCGTTATGAAGGGACGCTGACCATCTGCGCCCACGGCCGTCTGTGCGAGATCATCCGCACGCTCTGCCGTCTGACTCTGCAGGGAAAGCATTTTAAGCTCATCGACGACCGCATTCTGCTGCGCGAGGTCACCGATGGTGAGACCGTCCCGCTGATGGGCTACCCGGTCCGCTTTTTCGATATTCTCTCCACCAAGGCCCTTCAGTACGGCTTCACGCTTCCGCTGGAAAACGGCCGCCGCCTGACCTGCCTGGGCGATGAGCCCTGCAGCCCCGCCTGCCGCCGCTTCGCGGAGCACGCCGACTGGCTGCTCTGTGAGGCCTTTTGTCTCTACGAGGAGCGCGAGCGCTTCAAGCCCTACGAGAAAAACCATTCCACCGTGCTGGATGCGGCCCGTCTCGCCGACGAGCTCGGCGTTGCCCGCCTGGTTCTCTGGCACACCGAGGACCACGACATGGCCGGCCGCAAGGCCCGCTATACGGCCGAGGCCCGCACTGCCTTTTCCGGCGAGGTTTTCGTTCCGGATGACGGGGAGACGATCGAGCTCTGAGCCGAAAGGCAGCTGCGCCGGCCTTAGGCAGCCGCAGGCTTCCGCAAGGCAGCCGCAAGGCTTCTGCCCGGCATTTTGACAACAAAAAAGCGGCACATTTGCATGTACCGCTGTGAGCGCGAAACGAGATTCGAACTCGCGACCCTCGCCTTGGCAAGGCGATGCTCTACCACTGAGCCATTCGCGCATAAGGACTGTGTTAGAGTATAGACGTTAGGCCCTGAAAAGTCAAGCCTAAATTATCAGAAAATTGCTGTTTTTGTTTAACGGCGCGTTCCCGCGGAGGAGCCCGGCTGCAAAAAAGGCTTGCGAAAGCGCTGCGGATGCGCTATAATCCAAGGACAGTGCATGAGTAGTTCAATGGCAGAACGTCAGCTTCCCAAGCTGAACACGCGGGTTCGATTCCCGTCTCGTGCTTTTTTTGATGCCTGCGCCCGCGGCTCCGGGCAGCGGGGGATGCGTATCCGTATACGAACAGCGTATACGTACAGAAGAAAGGATCGGAAAAATGAAGCTGAAAGTGAAAGAAGAAAAAGCGCTGGGCTTTCTGATCGGGCTTGCGATGTTCATCGGCGGCCTGGCCTGGCTCATTTCGAATATCTACGTGACGACGCCCTTCCATACCGGCGAGATCTCCGTCGGAGGGGTCTATCTGCGCTCCGGTATCTTCGTGCTGCCGCTGGTGGCCGGGCTGGTCTTCTGGTTTCTGAAGCCCTCGCGCAAGTGGCCGAAGCTCCTTTGCGCCGCCTCGGTGCTGCTCATCGCCGCGGTCATCGTCCTGTCCGTCACGATCCGTCTGAAGCCCGTCTCGCTCATCAAGTGGGTGCTGATCCTCTTCCTGATCGCGGGCGGCGTGGCCGAGATGGCCCTGTCCGTGTATTGGAAAAAGAAAAAATAAAAAACAGGCTTTCCCGGGCTCAGGCGGCCCTCGGAAAGCCTGTTATTTGGTTGCTTCGGGAGGCTCAGCCGTGATCCTCGAAGTCCTCGGCCCCCAGCACAGCGTCCGAAAAGTATTCGTCGTTTTTGGACGCTTTTTTGATGTTCAGATAGGCCAGGACAAAGATGACCAGCACGCAGGGGATAAAGAGCAGGCTGAGGTCGGTCTCGGAGGTCGCGATCAGATCGTAGGCTCCGTGCACCAGACCGGGCAGCAGGACCGAGAGGAAGAGCGCGCGCCGCGCCTTGGCATCATCGCCGTCTGCGGCCGCCTGACGGGCGCTTCCGTACCAGATGCCCATGAAAACGCCGAAGGAGCAGTGCCCGGGAACGGCCGTTACGGCGCGGATGAGCGCGGTATCAAAGCCGTACAGCAGGACGTACTGGATGTTCTCCCACAGGGCAAAGCCGAGCGCGATGAAGGCGGCGTAGACGACGCCGTCGTAGCGGCAGTTGAAGCTTTCAAGCGTCCAGGTGCGCGTTTTCAGAAGCAGGAATTTGCAGAGCTCCTCGCCGATGCCGACGATGACGACGTAGAGGAGGATGCGGTATACGGCCTCGCTGCGGCAGAACAGCCCGAGGAGAAACTCGCCGGCCGTCTCCAGCGCGGAGGCCAGCAGCGTGGAGAGCATCCCGTAAAAAACGAGGCGGATCAGGCTGCCGATGGGCTCGCGCTCCAGCTTGTCGGTCTTGTAGACCAGAATCATCAGGATGATCGCCGGGATGACCGCGGCCGCGATCAGAATGGGGTTGAAATCGCCGGTAAAGAGCTGCATGGGTTCTCCTTTTTGAGGATAAAGTCTTTTCTTTTATTTTGGACCCCGGTGCGGATTTTGTCAAGCGAGCCTTTTCAAGCCGAGGGGGCTTGCCGGAAGCTTCTTTCTTTGCTTGAACATTGCTCTTGCATAAAATATATAAAGAATATATAGACAGCCTATTAAAAAACAGCAATTTTACCAAAACAGCTTGACAGACCGTCGGCTCTTTTGTCAGATATAAACAGAAACAGGCAGCAAGGCTTTCGGAAACAAAAAAAAGAAGGGTACCATGATACTAAAACGCACAGCTGTGTTTCTGGCTGCGCTTATTTTGCTCGCGGCGATGAGTGGGTGCAAGGCAAATGAGCCCGCCTATCGGGAAGAGGATTCCCGGGCGGAAAGCGCTTCCGGAGCACGGAGCAGGAAACCGAAATCAGGGCGCTGCTCGGATAAACAAAAACAGCACCGCTTCAGCCGAAGCAGTGCTGTTTTTTATGGAGATGAGGGGAATCGGACCCCTGTCCGAAAGCCCATCCATCCCGGGCGCTACCATCATAGTCGTTCATTTGCATTTCCCCTTGGCGGCTCCGGACGACAGGATCGGGCTTCGGGTAGCTTCATGAGTACTCCTCCGCCCTCAAAGCTTTGGGCGGCGGGTTCCCTACATCAGTTGACGCCCCGGTGCGCAGAGGTAGGCACTGCGGCCGGCACGGCTGCTAGCTAATTAAGCAGCGAACGCGTAAGCGTTATTGTTGTTAGCGTTTATATTTAGGTTTGGATTGTAACGCAGACCAACCTGCGGATGGCTCCCAAAACTTCAACGGCCCCCGTCGAAACCTTTACACCCCCGGAAGAGGAAAGGCTCGCTAACAGATACTTATTATACCATAGGCGGGGCTCGGGCGCAAGTCCTCGGTTTACAAAAGCACTGCCCACCTGTATAATAGAGAAAAACTGGGTTCGGAGGCGGAGAATGAGAAGCTATGAGCATTCCTGCGGGGTGATCGTGTTCCGGCAGGAGGAGGGAAAAAGGGTCTATCTGGCCGTTTGCTCCAACGGGGGAGCCGTCGGCATCCCGAAGGGACATAGAGAAGGACAGGAGACCGAGCGTGAGACGGCCCTTCGGGAGCTGTGGGAGGAGACCGGTGTCCGCGCGGAGCTTCTGGACGGATTCCGCGTACAGATCGAATATCCGCTGCCGAAAAAAGGCCCGGAGGTCTGGAAAACCGTCACTTTTTTTGCCGGCCGGCCTTTGCCCGGGCCCATCGTGCGCCAGGAAAAGGAAATCGCCTGGGCGCGGTATCTGAGCTTTGAGGAGCTGATGCCGCAGATCGCCTATCCGACGGTCGCGGATGCGCTCCGTCAGGCGGAAGAGTGGCTCAATCAAACGGAAAATGAGGAAACGGTCCATGGATAAGAGGCATCCGGTCCGCAAGGCTCTGACCGGGGCGGTCGAGCTTTCGGTGCGGCTTTTCGGGCGCAGAACGCCTGCGGTCAGCGTGTATGAGCTTGCCTTTGAGGCGCTTCCCGAGGCCTTCGACGGCTGCCGCTTCGTCCAGCTGTCCGATCTGCACGGGCGTCTTTTCGGCCCCGGGCAATCGCGGCTCAAGGAAACGCTGAGGGCGCTGGCGCCCGATTACATCCTGATCACGGGCGACCTGGTGGAGGACGGAGAGGACGTGCGGACGGTCCCGGAGCTTATGGCCTTTTTGGCGGAGCTTGCGCCGACCTTCTTCGCGCCCGGCAATCACGAGACGCGGCTGCCCGAGGAGCTCCGCGAGGCGCTGTACCGTACGCTTCGGGAGGCGGGCGTGTGCGTCCTTTCCGGTGAGTGCGCGGTGCTTAAGCGCGGCGGACAGACACTGGCGCTGGGCGGCGTCTTTTCGAAGCCGGACAGCCCGCTGTTTGAAGAGCCCGGCCTCATGACAGAGGAGGAGCTTCGCAGCCTGCAGGCCGTGCGCGAGCAGGCCGCAGGACGTTTTCTGATCCTGATGGCTCACCGCCCGGAGTGCTGCGGGATGAGCGCGAAAACCGGCGCCTCGCTGATCTTCTCCGGCCATGCCCACGGCGGCCTGATGCCCCTTCCCGGCGGCGCGCTCCTGGCGCCCGGACAGGGCTGGTTCCCCAAACGGGTGCGCGGCATTTACCGTGACGGCGATTCAGAGGGCCCGGTCAGCGTGGTCAGTGCGGGCCTCGGCGGGCCGAGGATCCTGGTCAAACCCGAAATTGTTTCGCTGGTGATACGGAAAAGTTATCCACAACGAGAAAATGGCTTAAAATAACGTTATACAGATAGTTATCCACTTTATCCACAAAATTAAGTTTTTTTGTCAACCCTATTGTTTATAAGGTTTAGACGGTATAAAAAGTTATCCACATTTTCTTTGTGGATAACTTTTTTGGTTAGTGGCCGCTAATTGAATTATTCATCGGGTTTTCGCTATGCTTTATTTATCAATAATTGTGATATGCATTGTGAATATTTTGTAAAAATGAAAAAGAGGGAGGACTTTCAGACTTTAATGTGTTATAATATAAGCAGCAGAGGAGCTCTGCGTTACTATAAGGGGGCATCCCCCGGAATGGAGGCACTGTATGCAGTACAAATTTGTCGGACGCAACATGGAAGTTTCTCAGAAGCTTCGCAACATGACGGAAAAAAAGCTGGAGAGACTGAGCAAATTTTTTACTGATGACACCTCCCTCATCGCAACCTTTAAAGAAGAGGGCAGGGATTACCGTGTAGAGGTCACGATCCCCGTCAAAGGCTCTATGATCCGGGCCGAGGTATCCTGCGAGGATCCATACACCGGCCTGGATGAGGTCATGGATAAGCTGGAGCGCCAGATCACCCGTTATCGCAGCCGTCTGACGGACAAGGCCAAGAACGATAAGGCCTTCCGTGCGGAATACTTTACTGCGGACGGAAGTCAGGCGGAGCCGATCAGCAAGATCGCCCGAGTCAAGGAGATCGACGCGCCGCTCATGGATTACGAAGAAGCCGCTCTGCAGCTGGAGCTGACGGGCCACGATTTTTATCTGTTCAAGGAGGCAGCATCGGGCAAGGTCGCAGTCATCTACCGCCGCCGCGAGGAGAACGCGGCCGGTGCGACCTACGGCGTGCTGGAAGTCCAATAAGCCGATCCAAAAGAATAAGAGCCGGAGGGAAGGCGGAGAACATCCGCCTGACCTTCGGCTTTTTTATTCTTCCCCCGTTTTCGGCCGGACTCAAAAACATCTTGCAGAATGAGGCCGAATGACGTAAACTAAAAGCAGTTTTGAGGAGGACGTGCCATGGAAAACCGAAAAATAACCCCTGCGATGATCGACTCGCTTTACGATGTCCTGCTTTCTCTGGAAAGCCGGGAGGACTGCGAGGCCCTGTTTGCGGACCTTTGCACCATGAAGGAGGTGCAGAACATGGCGCAGCGCCTGCATGCCGCCAAGCTCCTGATGGAGGGCAAGACCTATGTGCAGGTCATTGAGGAAACCGATATTTCCTCGGCTACCCTAAGCCGCGTATCTCGCTGCGTGCAGTACGGCAAGGGGTACCGCCGGGTGCTGGAAGATAAAATAAACCCGTAACGGGATCGGGAGGCCGGAAGCAGAAGGCCTCTTTTTTTATGATTTTGGCGGTTTTTTTGAAAAGCGCTTGACAAAAAAACGGTTAGTATTACTATAGTATATACAGATACTATTGTAGGGGAAAATTGTGATATATTGTGGAAAGGAGCCAAATATATGAAGAAATGTGCAGTAAGGTTTACCGGTTTTTTCTGTCTTTTCTTGTTTTTGTTTTCGTGCTTCTGCAGGCTCGGCGGAGATCGGGAAGCTGACGTAAAAGATGACGCAGCGGCTAAGCTGTGCGCATTTCTGAACGCTCAGCTTTCCTCTGCGGAAGCCATAAAGGCAGATGCCGCAAAAGGAACGGACGAAGCGGAGTATCAGCTAAACTCTGCTTTCCTGCTGCTTCAGGACCGGATCGCGAAACAGGAGGATGACTTTGCCTCCCGTTTTGCCGGCCTCTATATCCAAGACAGAACGCTGTATGTGCTGGTGACGGAGAAAACGGAGGAGGATGAAGCGGACCTGCGCGGACTTCTCGGCGAGGTCCCCTTTTGCCTTCTGGAGGCTGAATATACAAATGACGAGTTAAGCCGGGTCGCAGGAAGGCTGAATCAATTCATCGGCGGCCTTCTGGAAAAGAGAAACAACGGGGAGCTGTCCGGGGACCTGCTGGTTCTTTCGGATGCCTTTCCGGTATGCTGCTGCTCCGAAGCCCAAAACCGTGTCACGATCACTTTTGCCTGCGAGAAAGACAGTGAGGAGCTTGCGCGGCTGATCGGGATTTTTGAGGCCTATGCCGGTGAGTATGAGGCTGTGGTATACGCGGCGGACCCGGACTTTGAGCCGGCCCGGTATCAATCCTCGCCGCTCTGATCGGCGGAGGCTCCGGGAAGACAGCTTGGAGGCTGATATCGACTGATGAAAAGAATAAGACTGCTGGCTGCTGTAATGATCCTTTTGACCCTGCTGAGCGCCTGCCGGGGTCCGCAGTATCCGCCGGCCGAGGAGGCTCGCCGGTATCTGGAGCTCTGCGGCGCCGAAGGCAGCCGTCTGGTTTCGGCAAAATGGCAGCGGATCTGCCGCTATAAGCCTTCGGAGGCAAGGCCTCTTTACCGGGATGCCTTCGGCCTCGCCCGCGAGGCGCTGACGGAGCTCTTCCTTTACCGCTCCAAGAAGGAGGGCAGCCGCATCGAGAAGGGCGACTACGTCACCTTCCACGTGGAGGTCATAAAGAAACGCCGCTTGGTCCTGGAGGACGGACCC
>JAZQNF010000074.1:0-13095 GCA_045627225.1 Bianqueaceae bacterium | reverse complement strand
GATATATCGATTATGCAGCCCTTTATCAGCGGCGCTTCCATTTGCTTCGGCTCGCCTTTATGCGGGCGCGCGGGCAGGCGGCTCTCCGGCAGCAGGCAGAGGGCTTTTTTGCCGAAAATGCCTCATGGCTTGAAAACTATGCGCTTTTCATGGCCTGCAAGGATCATTTCGGCGGAAAGGCCTGGACCTCGTGGGACGATACCGAGCTTCGTCTTCATCATCCCGCCGCGGTGTCGGAATACCGGGAAAAGCTGAGCGAGGAGGTGCAGTTTTACAGCTTCATCCAGTTTTTCTTTTTCAGACAGTGGCAGGCGCTGAAGGCGTATGCGCACGATAAAGGCATCCGCATTATCGGCGATGTTCCGATCTATGTGGCGCTGGATTCGGCCGACGTCTGGAGCGAGCCGCAGTACTTTTGTCTGGACGGGGACAATCTGCCCGTGGAGGTTGCCGGTGTGCCGCCGGATTATTTCAGCGAGGACGGGCAGCTTTGGGGAAATCCCTTATACAATTATGAGCGCATGAAGGCGGATGGCTATAATTGGTGGATCCGCCGCGTCGATGCCTGCGGCAGGCTTTTCGATGTGCTGCGCATCGATCACTTCCGCGGTTTTTCCAGCTACTGGGCCGTTCCCTACGGCGCGGAAACGGCCAAAAAGGGACGCTGGCTTACGGGTCCCGGGATGTCGCTCGTCGGCGTGCTGACCGGCTGGTTCCCGCAGATGGATTTTATCGCGGAGGACCTCGGAGACCTCAGCGAGGATGTATACGAGCTGCTTGAGGCCAGCGGTCTTCCCGGCATGAAGGTGCTGGAGTTTGCCTTTGACGGGCTGAAGGACTCCGGCTATCAGCCGCATCGTTATGATCCGAACTGTGTCTGCTACGTAGGAACGCACGATAACGCGCCTGCTGCCGAATGGGCAGAGGAGGCGGACAAAAATGTCCTCGCCTATGCAAGACGGTATTTCGGCGCCGGTCGGACCGAGCCGATGAACCGGGTGCTGATCCGCGGCGGCATGGCCTCGGTGGCCAAGCTCTTCGTGGCGCAGATGCAAGATTGGCTGGGGCTTGGGGCCGAGGCACGCATCAATACGCCCGGAACGCTGGGCTATAACTGGCAGTGGCGTCTTTCGGAAGAGGAATGCACGGATGAGCTGGCAGAAAAGATGCGGAAAATGACAGTTTTATACGGAAGAATTGACAAATAAGAAAAAGTATGTTAGTATCCACTTCAAGTAGAGATACTTGACAAAAATATCATATTGGAGGAATTATCAATGAACGCTCCCAAAAAAGTTACCTGGATCATCGCTCTGATCCTTCTCATCCTTGGCCTTTGCGCCAGCTTCTTCACCGGTCTGCTGGGCGGCATCCCCGTTGTCGGTAAGATCCTTGCTATGATCCTTCCCTACTGCACCGCTGCCAGCTCTATCCTGCTGCTGCTTGGCTGCATCTTCAAGGGCCTGTAAGTTGAACTTTAAAACGGGACATGACCAAAAGTCATGTCCCGTTTTTTCTATGTAAAAAAACAGTGTGCTTAGGCATTTTTCGGCGGCCTGTTTTTCCTTTTGGATAGGGATCGCCGCTGAAATGCCGAAGGGACGGAGGAGCTTGACGGAGAATGCCCGTCTGAGCCTCAAAATGGCCCTTAAAACCGACGGAACGGCCGAATCCGATAAATTGATGCGTCCGAAGGGAAGCAGCCCGAAATAGGCGAATTCAGAGCTTCGGCACGCCGTGCAGGAAGACCTGCCGGAGCGTCCAGTTTGCTTTCTGATCGATCAGGACAAAATCGGCGCGTTTGCCGGGCTCGATGGAGCCGACCTCCGAAAGTCCGATGGCCCGGGCAGGGTTAGCGGAGCAGACCTTAAACACATCGACGGGGGAAAGCAGGGTATTGTTGGCAAAATTGCGGGCACAGTCGATCATCGTCAGCAGAGAGCCGTACAGCTCACCGTTTACGACATTGATATCGGTCCCGGCCTCGGCGGTTCCCGTGCAGGCATCCGTGATGCCGATGATGCGGTCGATGCCGGCCAGCCGCACAAGGATGCGGGTCATTTCAGGCAGCACGTGCGCACCCAGACAATCGTTGATGATCTCCAGGTACAGCTCGGGCTCGGCTAAGGCGGCCAGATCGAAGGAGACGGTTTTGGTGCCTGTGGAGAAGGGCTTGCCGCTGCTGCCGGTCGCGTCCGTGATGTGGGTGCAGATGGTCGCGCCGTTCTGAACGGCTCTCCGGACCTGCTCATAGCCGGCCTCGCTGTGTCCGATGGACATGGTGATCCCTTTTTCCTTCAGTCTCAGCGCAAAGGTCTCCGTGCCTTCCACCTCGGGGGCATAGGTCCACTGGCCGATCAGGTCGCCGAAGCTTTCCAGATAGGCCTCGTATTCGGCCGGATCGGGCTTGCGGGCCGACTGCACGTGAGCGCCGTACTTCGGGGAGAGATAGGGTCCCTCCATGTGGATGCCGGCGATGTTGCCGGGCGTGCCGGTCTCGATGGCCCGGCGGATCCATCCGGCGGCCCTCAGAATCTCCTCCTGCGTCTGCTGATGGTACATAGTCAGAAGCATCGAGGTGCTTCCGCCCTTTAGATGATGAAGCGCCACGGCCTTCGGGTTCTCATAGGCCCAGTACTGCCCGCCGGCGTGGCAGTGGATATCGACGAAGCCGGGGCCGAGCAGCAGTCCCTCGGCATCGAAAACCTCGCGGACGCCGGAAAAATCCAGTGTGCTTTCCTCTCCGGCGGCGAGAATGCGGCCGTCCTCAAAGATGACCGCTCCGTTCGGGATGAGACGGTCGGGTGTCACGAGGCTGGCATGAACGATGGCTGAAATCATGGTGTTTTCCTTTGGCTTCAGATGAGTGAGGGGTGGTCCGGACAGGGACCACCCCTTTTTGTTGGCAACGGATCAGTATCCGACAGTCTCCAGGACCTCGATGGGCTTGGCGATGTTGGGGCTGATATGAACGTGGGTCTCCATCAGCTGGAACATGGAGCCGGGAACATAGGGCGTGACGGGGCCGTGGCAGATCAGACGGCTGGTCATGCGCTGCCAGCTGGAGAAGGTGCCCATGGTAGCCAGCGCGTGGTTCTCGTAGCGCTTCTTGGCATGCAGGACATCACGGGGACCGATGGTCGCGGCCTTGGGCGGAACCATGCCGACGGCGCCGGAGCAGCCGAAGACGCCGTGCAGGGAATTCTGCGCGATGGTCAGGGGATGCAGGGTCAGGACCTGAGCCTTCTGCTGGAAATAAGGATCGTCAAGGCTCTTCAGGATGTACTCGCCGCCCTCGCAGTAGCCGGGGATCAGCTCGGGGCAGGGATCGATGAAGGCGATATGGCCGGCCCAGCCGGGACCGGCGTACAGAACATCGCAGCCGCCCTCGCCGCATTCATCGATGAGGTCGGAGTAGTATTTGATGTTCTCGTTGTTGGGCATGGTGATGTTTTCGATGGGCGGACGCAGATCCTCACGAATTCTCATGTAGAAGTACTTCATGAAGGAATAGGAGAAGCCGGAGCGATAGGTGAGGGGAGCGATGTGTCCCTGATCGTCGGCCCATTCATCCATCGTGAAGGGGAAGATGTTGCGGCAGTTGACGTTGTGGTTGTTGATCAGCTCGGCAACGGGAATATAGGTGTCGGGATTGGGATTGCCGCAGATGAAGGTGAACTTTCTGTCAAAGTCGTCAGAGGCTTTGATTTCCGCGAACATGTCAGCGATCTCATAGGCGCCGACGGAATCCATGATCGTGATGTGAAAATCGGGGTTAGGATGCTTGACGATCTCTTCGGGCGTCATGGCGGCCAGACGCTTCATGACTTCCTGGTCCTGGAAGGGGGTCCAGGGCTGCGGCTTGAAGGTAAAGTCGTCATTGTACTCGCCGGTAAAATTGATGGCCATTTTTGTTCCTCCTGGGTAAATAATTACATGCTATCAATGAAAGCGCTCAGTGAAAGGTATTTCTCATACGCCTTTGCATAGAGAGCTTCATTTTCGGAATGGGGGGTGAAGCGGGCAGAGGGAGCTCCGATGAGGTCTTGCGCCTGATAGATATCCTCCGCCAGTCCGAGGCCCTTGGCGGCCAGAAGCGCGGCGCCGAGGCAGGCGGTTTCTGCCGTACGGGGACGGACAACGGTTTTTCCGGTGATGTCGGCGATGATCTGCAGCCAGACCTTGCTGCTGCCGCCGCCGAAGATGCGAAGCTCGCGGATGGGCTCGCCCAGAAGGCGCTCGTGATCGCCGACCTGGCGGCGGAGCTCAAAGGCGACGCCCTCCAGCACGGCACGTGCCATGTCGCCGGGGGCGGTATCAAGGGAAAGACCGAAAAACATGCCTTCCTCCGAGCTTATGCGGGGAAGGAAGATCAGACCGTGTGAACCGGGCCCGGCGGCGAGAGCCAGCTCGTCAAGCTCCGGATAGGGAGTGCCCTTAAAGCAGGTATTGCGCAGCCACTTGAGACCGGCACCGGCGGCGCCCATGGTGGATTCCAGGGCCCCGCGCTGTCCGTCCATGGTGCAGCAGGTCACGCGGCTTAAGGGATCGGTGACGGGCTCGTCCACGAGAGAGCAGAGGGCAGCCGCCGTTCCGAGGGATACGGTGACGATGCCCTTTTCCATGCCCGCGCCCAGGGAAGCGCAGCGCTGATCCTGCGCACCGAGCACCACCAGGGTATCGGTGGAAAGGCCCAGCTCCTCTGCCGCCTTTGGGGTAAGCCGGCCGACGGGAGTGCCCATGGGGAGGGCATCGGCAAAGAGATTTTCGGGAATATCCAGCGCACGGAAAAAGTCGGACTCCCATTCGTGACGCCGGATATTAAAGGCAAGCGTACCGCAGGCCATGGAATAGTCGGTCAGAGCCCGGCCGGTCATGCGAAGGGTCAGATAATCCAGCGGCATCAGATAGCGGCGGATGCCGGCAAGCTCTTCCCTGCGCCGGCGCAGCAGCCAGCAAAGCTCAGGCAGAGAGTAGTCGGTCTTGTTTTTGCCGGTGACGGTCCGGATGCGCTCCAGCCCGAGCGCTTCCTGCATTTCGGCCTGTTCCTCGACGGAACGGTTATCCAGCCAGTTGAGTGAATTGTACAGAGCCCGTCCCTCGGCATCGACGGGGACACCGGAGATGCCCTGACTGCTGATGGAGAGAGCCGCTACCGAGGAGGGCTCGATGTCCGCCTCCTTAAGGGCACCGCGCACGCAAAGGCATACGTTGGTCCACCAGTCTTCAGAGTCCTGTTCGACCCCTTCAGGAGTGAAAATCAGGCCGTATTCAATGTATCGGCTGCCCAGAATGGCTCCGTCTGTGTCAAAGAGCATGGCTTTGCAGCCGGTCGTGCCAAGATCGATGCCCAGTAAAGCTCTGTCCATGCAGAGTACCTCCTGAGGGATTTCTTACCGTTCATTATAAACGTTCGGACCTTAAAAAACAACCCCGTTTTCAGACGCAGTGGACAAGTGCTGAACAGTTTTTCACTAAAATGAAGGCTTTATTCTTGACTTAATGCTTTAATGCGTTTAAAATAGCTTAAACTTTTGGAAAGGAGTTTATGACATGTCAGTTCTTAGCCAGTTGAACAGTCCGTTTCTGTATCTGGTCTGCGGTGGCATCGTTCTTTTTGTCGCGCTGGTCTGTGTGTTCTTCATGATCCGTGCGTATAAAGCAGGTGTGGCCGTCGGGATGGATCCGCATAAGATGCGTCAGACCATTACCGCCAGCGCCACCTTCGCCGTGCTGCCCAGTATCGGAATCCTTTTGGGGGTCATCGCCCTTTCGGGCAGCCTTGGAATTCCGCTGCCCTGGCTCAGACTTTCCGTAATCGGTGCCCTGCATTATGAAACGCAGGTAGCCGAGGCCGCCGCCGAGCAGCTGGGCATCACCCTGGCTGCCTCGCAGATGACGCTGAAAGCCTTTGTCACCATTGCCCTTCTGATGAGCTTCTGTATCATCTGGAGCATGGTCCTTGCCCTCATTTTCAACAAAAAATATACCGCAAAGCTGAAAGGAAAGCCCGAGGAGGCTCAGGCTGTCTCCGGAAACGAAGCCGGAGAGCCCAAGCCCAAAAAGAAGGGTCTTGCAGGCTTCGGTGACCGTGCGATGACCGCGATGTTCGTCGGTCTCGTCTCTGCCTATATCGGCAGCTACATCGGCCAGATCAAGGCTGACGGAAACTGGATCCCGTTGGCTGTGGCCGCCTGCGGTGCTCTGGCCATGGGCGTCTTTATCTGGCTCAAGGAGAAGAAGAAAGCGGCCTGGGTCGATTCCTTCAGTATCGCTGGAAGCATGATTTTTGCCATGGCGGCTGCCATTTTCCTGGCAAAATTGATGTAAGGGAGGGCATGACACATGACAAGCGAAGAGAAAAAAGTATTTTTTGACCGTTATGAGGCCCGTACCCATCTGTTTGGACGTATCGCTACCTTGATTTCCCTGGTCCTCTTTTTAGGGGCCCCCTTTGTCATGGGCGCCTATTTCGGCGAAATGCCTGATATGGCCGCCTTTTTCAAGGGCTTTTTGGCCATCGGTCTTGTTTATCTGATCAGCTGCACCGCAGAGTATCTGATCTACGTGCCCATGCTGGGCAGCGGCGGCTCGTATCTGGCTTTTATCACAGGCAATCTGATCAACATGAAGATCCCCTGCGCGATCAATGCACGTGACATCGTCGGTGCCAAAAGCGGCACGGCCGAAAATGAGATCATCGCCACGCTTTCGATCGCGACCAGCTCTCTGGTGACCATCGTGGTGCTGGCACTGGGCGTGATCCTTCTGATCCCGCTGCAGCCCGTGCTTCAGAATCCGGTCCTCCAGCCGGCCTTTGACAACGTTGTTCCGGCTCTTTTCGGCGCCATGGCCTGCAAGTATTATCTGGGCAACATGAAGATCGCGGTCATCCCGCTGATCCTCATGAGCCTCCTGTTCCTGTTCGTTCCGTCCCTGTTGGGCTCGGTCAGCTTCATGGTGATTCCCAGCGGCGCCATCGCCCTTGTCATCGCCTTCCTGCTGTACCGCAAGGAAGCCTGAGTTAAATGATTCATCCGTAAAAAGCAACGGAGGCTAAGCCTCCGGTGCTTTTTATTGGGAGAGAAAAGAGATGATAGGCTTTATTTTCCGAGATGCTCCGTGATTTCGACATTCAGGGTCTGATCGTAGCAGGAGAAGACCTTTTCCGTGTCGACGGGACGGCTGCTCTTGGTGAAGGCGCTGATCAGCGGAACCAGGATCAGGCCGCCGACCATGGCGAAGACACCGGAAACGATGGAGTTCCGGAAGACGAAGGAAAGGAAGGCGCTGCCGGAAACATCCAGGAGATTCAGCGAGATCAGAAGCTGGACGCATTCAAGCCCGACGCCCCAGATGAAGGAGACCCAGACAGAGGCGCGGCTCGTGCGCTTGCTGTACAGACCGCAGAGGAAAGGAGCCAGGAAGGCACCGGCCAGTGCGCCCCAGGAGACACCCATCATCTGCGCGATGAAGATGCTCTTGTTGGAGACCTGCTTGATGGCGATCAGCGCGGAAATCAGGATGAAGACCAGAATAAAGGCACGCATCAGGATCATTTTGCGCTTTTCAGGCAGCTCTTTTTTTGAAAGGGGAGCGATGAAATCAAGCGTGAGCGTGGAGGAGCTGGTCAGCACGAGTGAGGAAAGCGTGGACATCGAGGCCGAAAGCACGAGCACGATGACGATGCCGATCAGGAAGGGAGAAAGCGTGGAAAGCATCTGCGGGATGATCGCATCATAGCCGTCAGCCGCGATATCGACCGGATACAGACGCCCGAAGCCGCCGAGGAAGTAGCAGCCGCCGGCGACAACGATGGCGAAGAGCGTGGAGATGACGGTTCCCTTTTTGACCGCATCCTCATTTTTGATGGCGTAGAACTTGCCGACCATCTGGGGAAGTCCCCAGGTACCGAGCGAGGTCAGGATCACGACGAAGAAGAGGAAGAGCGGATCGGCGCCGAGGAAGGAGGCGTACTGCCAGCCGCCGTTTTCAGAGACAGCCAGCTGCTCGATGGCGGCGTTCAGGCCGCCGTTATTGCCAAGAACCGCCGCGATGACCGCGACGATGCCGAAAAGCATCAGAATACCCTGGACGAAGTCGTTCATGGCGGTGGCCATGTAGCCGCCGATGACGACATAGCTTCCGGTCAGTACGGCCATGATGATGACGCAGACGGCGTAATCCACACCCGGGAAGGCCATGGCGAAGAGCCGGGACAGACCGTTGTAAAGAGAAGCGGTGTAGGGGATCAGGAAAATAAAGATGATGATCGAGGAAGCGATTTTGAGGGCCTTGCTTTCATAACGCGTTCCGAAAAACTCGGGCATCGTCTTGGAGCCCAGGAAGTTGGTCATGATGCGCGTGCGGCGGCCGAGGATTACCCAGGCGAGCAGGGAGCCGATGAAGGCGTAGCCGAGGCCGATCCAGGTCGAGGCAAGACCGAAGTTCCAGCCGAACTGACCGGCATAGCCGACAAAGATGACAGCGGAGAAGTAGGAGGTGCCGAAGGCAAAGGCGGAGAGCCAGGGGCCGACATTGCGGGAGCCGAGGACGAAGCCTGTGACATCGGAGGCGTGCTTTTTGGAGCGGATACCGATAAAAAGCATCAGGGCGAAGAAGCAGACGGTCATAATCAGGGTAACGATCATGGTGGGAGTCATAATGGATATTTCCTTTCTTTCGCTTGAAATAAAAAACGGACCGGAGGCCCGGTCCGCAGATAACAGGGTTTTAAGCCCGCTGAACTGCTCGCCAAAAGGCCTGCGCTTTTAACAAGGGCAGGCGTAATAATATCGGCGGAGAGAAAGCGGGGTAAATGTGAACATGGCAGTTCCTTTCACTATAACGCTTTAACGCGTAAAATCATCATGGAAGGATTGTATCTCTGTTTTTCCGTTCTGTCAAGGGGAGAAAAGCGCTTTTTTCAGTTTTCTTCAAAACGGATGCGCTGCTGCTCGGCATCGACGAAGGCCTGCACGCCAAAGGGGATGATACAGTGTGGGGCGGCGTGCCCGATATCCAGATTGGCAAGCACGGGAAGCTTAGGATCGTCGATCACCTTCAGCAGGATCTCCTTGTATTCACTGTCATGGCAGTAATCCACGGGACGTCCGACCAGTACGCCCGAGACAGCCTCAAAGACACCGGCCGCCTTCAGGCGATAGAGCGCATCCTCGTATTTTTCGGGCGGCATCAATTCCTCGCTGGTTTCCAGAAGAAGGATCCGTCCCTCCCACTCACGCATCGTCGGAAAGAGTCCGTAGCGTGCACAGAGGGAGACCGAATCGGCGTAGCGGCTGTTGTCAAAAAGGTCAAAAAGCGTATCGAGGCAGCCGCCGAGGATTTTTCCGGAAAACCGGGCCGGTCCCTGGAGCAGCTGAAAGCCCTCGTTCGGATGCGAGACACGCCGCGTGCCCAGGGCGGCGGGCGAAAAATCGGTCCGCGACTCATACCATCGGTCCGCGGGGACGATTTCGGAGATACGTCCCGTCCGGATAAGCTCGCTGAAACAGCGGAAGGAGTAGGGGAGCATCTCCGGCTCCAGCTCGCAGAGATCGACCAGAAAGCTTTGACCGTAATAGCTCGGAAGCCCAAGCCGGTGGAGCATCAGATGGTTGACCGTGGAATCGGAGAAGCCCAGGAAGGCCTTTCGGCTAAGGACCTTTTTCAGCTGATCGTGCTCAAACAGATAGGGGAGAAGACGGTAGGTATCATCGCCGCCGATGGCGCAGAGGATGAGATCGACCTCCTCATCGCGGAAGGCCGCAAGCAGATCCTCGGCGCGGGCCTCGGGGTGCTGAGCCAGATAATCAAGGCCGGCCAGGGCATTCGGCATGATTTTGACCGAAAGGCCCATGGCTTCAAGCCGGGAAAGGCCGAGCTCAAGCTCGTGATCGATGAAGGGCTCGCCCAGAAGACCTCGTGAGAGAGAAACCAGTGCAACGGTTTTGATCATATGGACCTTCCTTTTCTTTACATGAGTTGGAGGCTGGCCGCGATCAGCAGCTGACCGATATAATAGAGGCCGAGATTCGTGATGCGCAGGCTGAAGCGTGAGCTTTGTCCGAAGGTATTCAGGATCAGGACGATGTCGCTGATCAGGAAGCAGACTGCTCCGGCAAAAAAGACAGCTGCGGATACGGAGGGGGCGGAGATGAGGCGTCCGAGAGCAGCGGAGGTCATCAGCGTGATCGCACCGATATAGAAGACGCCGAAAATCTTAAAAGCCTTTTTGGCGGTGATTTGGGAGAAGATCCAGACCATCAGGAGCGCTGTCGCGGCGACGCCGGCGGCGAGGCAGAGCCACAGCGGCTCGCAGAGCGGTATAAGGGCCGCCAGATACAGGATGTGGCCGCTCAGGAAGACTAAGATGCCGAAGAGGAAGATCTTCTGGCCGGCTTTTTCAAAGACGAAGCGGAGGTTCAGAAGGACATCCGCTGCCGCACCGAGGATCAGGCCGATGAGGACCAGACGCGCGAAGCGTAAGTCTCCGCAGAGCCTGCTGCCCAGAAGACCGAAGAGCACAAAGCAGACCGAGGCCAGTCCCTTGAAGAGAACAGCGGGGACATATTTCCCGCCATGCTCAAAATAAATGAAGACAGCCGCCAGCAAGAGACAGAGGGGGACAAAAAACAGGTACTGCATGGGAAAACCTCCTGTATGAAATGATTTGCGGTAGGAAGAACCGTTCCGGGAAAGCTTTTACCGCTTCAGCGTTCTCAGATAAGCCTTTTGCTCCTCGCTGATCCGATAGCTCTCACAGGCCTTCTGAATGGTTTTGTTGTGGGTCCAAACGTCCAGTTTTTCCTCGATCAGATAGGGAAGGGCGGACTCCCACTGCTTGGCCAGAGCCGTAGCAAAGAACCAGGCCTGCATCATGCGGACATAATACTCCTCGGAGCGGACAGAGGCGGCCGGACCGAGAACTTCAGGCCCAAAATCCGCATCCAGATAATGGCTCATCAGCATTTCAAGACCGAAACGGCAGGTGTAGACCGCAGGCGAGGCGATCCACTCGCGGATCTTTTCCGTCAGCTCCTGCTTATGCTTTTTGAAAATCTTCGGAGACAAAAGGTCACAGACCGCCCAATTGTCGACATAGGGAAGAAAGGCATCGATACAGCGGATACAGTCCCCGTAATCCCTGATCTCGGAGATCAGCAGACCGTGCAGCAGGTTCTCGTCGTAGTACCGATGGGGGAGGCAGTCCAGAAAGGAACGCCAATCGGAGCCCTTGACAAGCTCCCGTGCCAATGCGCGGGCCCGGGGGACGCGGACGCCGATGAGGCTCTCGCGCGGGATGCCGGGCATCAGCCGGCTCTGAAAATCGGCATAGGCCTCATCGCGCTGCTCAAAAAGCAGCTTTTGAATGTCCTGCTCAATCATCTGCATGCGCTTCCTTTATTGAGGGGTGAGGGTGTATTTGGCGGACAGGGTGTATTCACGGTCGAGTCCGTCGTCCGCGAAAAGCTCTCTCGTGAAGGCAAGCTCCTTCTTTTCCAGACAGATCTCCAGAAAGCAAAGGAAGATGCCCAGGTCGATGCGGTTGTAATAGGAGACCGCGCCGGCCGGCATGATGCCTCGTTTTCCGGGCTGCCGGTAACGGAAAACGCTGAGAGAGGCATTTTCGTTCCGGACGAACCAGGGCTGCGAGTTGCAGGCGCTGGGAGCAAAGCGGACGATGCCCGCGATGTCAAGCCCGTCACCGCTCCAGATTTCCTCCGGGGACTTGCGCTTGGTCTTTTCGATATTCTTGCGGAATTTCGTCGGGTCGTTGACCTTTCGGACGGCGATCATGATGACATAATCGAGCCCCTGAAAGCTCGCTTCATCCGGCTTTCCGATGCCGAACCAAAGGCTGCCGATGTCATGCTGTACCAGATACAGGTCCAGCTGCTCTCCGATAAAGCCCGCGTTCATCAGATAGTTTTCTTTTTTTTCGCTGTAGATCAGCAGGCAGTATTCGGCGTCCCGTTTGAAGCCGATCTGCTCTGCGGGGACGATCCGAAGCGCGGTTTTGATGTCCGGATAAAGGCTTTCAAAGCCAAGGTAGGCCTGCGAGATCTCCGAAAGCTCCTCGGCGCTGATTTTTCCGCTTCCGGCCTCGCGGAAAAGATGGAAGGATTTTCTTTTGAAAATAATGTCGTAATACTGCTTTTTCATGGTCGGTTTCCTTTCAGCCCTGCGTTGGCGGGCTCAGAAGCTCCTCAAAGGGGATGAACGCCTCCGGTTTATCGGGGAGCGGACGGATCACCTTATCCATCCAGATCATGTGGTACCATTTTCCGAATTTATAGCCGCAGCGTTCGTGACGGGCGGCCAGATGAAAACCCATGGCAGCGTGAAAATGCTCGCTGTCGGCGCCGAGGTGCCCGTCAGGTTCATCGGCGGAGGTGATGCAGGCATGAACGGTAAAGACATTCTGCCTGGCCAGGATTTCTTCGAGACCTTCATACAGTCTTGACCCGATGCCTTGCTTTTTATGATGCCTCTCCACATAGACCGACAGCTCGGCGTCGTGCTCATAGGCCTTTCTCGGACGGAAGGCGCCTGCATAGGCATAGCCGACGATCTCGCCGTCCATCAGGGCGACCAGATACGGGTAACGCCTGAGCGTATGCTGTATCCTGCTTTCAAACTCGGATACGGTGGGCGGGTCGTACTCGAAGGAGACGGCTGTATCCCGGACATAGGGCTCGTAAATCCTTTGAAGGGCTTCCGCATCGCAGACATCGGCGAAGCGGAGAGTGATTTCGCTCACGGGACTTCCTCCTCTCGGTTGACCGGAGTTCAGTTTTTCAGACTTTGAATGGGAGCCGGGATGCGGCCGCCGCGGCGGATCATC
Organism: Bianqueaceae bacterium; assembly: GCA_045627225.1. Taxonomy (GTDB): domain Bacteria; phylum Bacillota; class Clostridia; order Lachnospirales; family Bianqueaceae; genus JAZQNF01. Next base: position 248 of record JAZQNF010000074.1, on the reverse strand, counting down.
GTCGCGGCCGATTTCGGATTGAGCTTCATGATGGGGCCGCTGCCCAGAAGTCCGCCGAAATCAAGCTCTCCCTCGGAGACGCCGATAGCCGGTATCACGCGGACTGCGGTCGTTTTGGAATTGATCATTCCGATGGCGGCTTCATCGGCGATGATGGCGGAAATCGTTTCGGCCGACGTATCTCCGGGGATCACGATCATGTCCAGACCGACAGAGCAGACCGCCGTCATGGCCTCCAGCTTTTCCAG
>JAZQNF010000073.1:0-9854 GCA_045627225.1 Bianqueaceae bacterium | reverse complement strand
CCGTAGATATCGTAGGCCTTGATGCCCAGCGCTTCCTCGATCTCGTGACGCATGGCCTCGGTCCAGGGCTCGGCGCCGAAGATGCCGCGGCGAAGCTTCGTGTCCTTGGGCCCGAGTCCGCGCTCGCGGAGCGATTCACCCAGATACGCGGCATAGGAGGGCGTGCAGCAGAGGAAGGTGGAGCCCAGGTCCTGCATGAACTGGATCTGGCGCTCGGTGTTGCCGGAGCTCATGGGAAGGGTCAGGGAGCCGACCTTCTGCGAGCCTCCGTGAAGGCCCGCGCCGCCGGTGAAGAGACCGTAGCCATAGCAGATCTGCAGGATGTCATCCCGGGTTCCGCCTGCGGCGACGATGGCGCGCGCGCAGCACTCCTCCCAGAGATCGAGATCGTGCTGCGTGTAGAAGGCGATGACGCGGCGGCCGGTCGTTCCGCTGGTGGACTGGATGCGGACGCAGTCGGAGAGGGGCACCGCCAGAAGCCCGTAGGGGTAGGTGTCGCGCAGGTCCGCCTTCGAAAGGAAGGGCAGCTTATGCAGGTCCTCGATTCCGCGGATATCCTCGGGGCGGACGCCTGCCTCCTCCATTTTGGCGCGGTAATAGGGCACGTCCTCATAGGCGTGACGGACCTGACGCACCAGACGCTCGGATTGCAGCGCGCGGAGCGCCTCGCGAGGCATCGTTTCGATTTCCGGAGAGAAATAGCTCATGGTAATGACCCTGGCTTTCGTCTGACGAAAGCTTCCTTTCATGCGGAATGAGGCGGCCTGAGCCGTCCCTGTGACACAGATGAATCGAAAAATCAGATAAAACGGATCTCCTCGAAGAAGGAGAGAATGGCCGCCTTGACCTTGTCGGGCGCCTGCCAGCCGGAGGAGGCGTGAGTCGCTCCCGGCACCGTGACCAGCACGCAGGGCGAGGCACAGGCCGCGAAGGCCTCGCGGCTCATGTCGGTGGGGACGAAATCATCGTCCTCGCCGTGGAAGAGGAGCACGGGGATATCCGTCCCGCGCAGCAGGACGCGGCTGTCGCACTCGCGCAGATCAAAGCCTCCGAAAAGGCGGCCGGTCAGGCAGAGCGCGTTCAGCATAAAGGACGGCAGCCAGGGAAAATCCCTTTTCATGACATGGGCGATGATGGCGTAGGGCGAGGTAAAGCCGCAGTCGGCGATGAGACCGCGCACATTGTCCGGCAGCGGAAAGCGCGTGGAGAAGAGCACCGTGGAGGCGCCCATGGACACGCCGGAAAGCACCAGCTCCCGGCCGGGGTAGCGCTCGTTGAAGAGCGTGACCCAGTCGAAGAGATCGCGGCTCTCGTGGATGCCGAAGGTGAGCAGACGGCCCTCCGAGCTGTTCTGCGCGCGCTCATCCACGTAAAAGACTTCATAGCCCCGCTCGTGATAGAAGCGGAGGACGGGCCCGAAATCGGTGTGCGGAAAACCGTGATAGCCGTGGAAAAGCATCAGGCAACGCTGCGGTCCGTCCGGAGCGGGCGTCTCGGCGGGCAGATAATAGCCCCGAAGCGTCAGCCCGTCAAAGCTTGTCATGGTGAGAAGCTCGGTCTTTTGGGCACGGATCCAGTCGGCCTCCGCCGTGACGGCGTCACGGTAGGGGTACCAGCCGTCGCTTTCGCTCCAGCGGCCGTCGGCAGTCGAATCATGCGTCTTCCGGCGCCCGAAGGTGTAAAAGAAGAAAAAGAGCAGAACAGCGGCAAAGATCAGAAAAAGCGCCGCTGCGGCATACAGGAAAATCATCGTTTATTCCTCTGTCGGTTCGTCGGGCGTCAGGGAGGCTTCCTCCTCGGGATCGTGGATCTCGTAGGATTCCTCCAGAATGTCGCCCTTTTCGTACTGATCGGTCACGGTGCGGAGGATCAGCTCCAGGCTTCCGGCGCTGTGCTCACCCACCGTATTCATGACCTTGTAAAACACATAAAGATACACGTCCTCGCTGTGCTCGCTCGTAACGATGTACGTGATCTCGTAAAAGCGGATGCCCGAGGCGGCGGTCTTTTCCTCATCGACCACGGAGGTCAGATACATGATGGGCTCGTCATAATCCTCCTGGATGCGGGCGGCCATTTGCGCCCGGTCGGAAACCGTAAAGCCGGGGGCGGGACCTCTGCTTTCCTCGCTTCCGGAGCCGTAGTAGCCGATCAGAAAAAACACGGCAAAAACCAGCGGCATGCAGATAAGGACCACATGCCACAGCTTGAGGCGGCCCTTTTTCCGGCTGCGCCTCTCGGCCTCCTCCTGCTCGCGACGCCTGCGCTCTGCCAGCTTGCTTTCGATTGACACGGCTGCTCCTTCCGACCCTGTGATGATGATTTAAACGATTATAGCACAGTGTCTCGCAAAATAGAACAGCTTTCCGCGACTTTGCCGATTTCATTTGCTTTTCTTTTGAAAAAAGCGTATAATAGTAAGGCAAAAATTTGCAGGAAAAGAGGTACTGTCATGACTCGCGTAGATATCATTTCCGGCTTCCTGGGCGCCGGAAAAACTACTTTAATAAAGAAACTCCTGAAAGAGGCCCTCGCCGGCCAGAAGGTCGTGCTGATCGAAAACGAATTCGGCGAGATCGGCATCGACGGCGGCTTCCTGAAGGAGGCCGGCATCCAGATCACCGAAATGAACTCCGGCTGCATCTGCTGCTCTCTGGTCGGTGACTTCGGCGAGGCCCACAAAAAGGTCCTGACCGACTACGCTCCCGACCGCATCATCATCGAGCCCTCCGGCGTCGGCAAGCTCTCCGACGTCGCCGCCGCGGTCGCCCGCGTCCACAATGAGGTCCCCGAGCTCGTCCTCGGCTCCCTCACCACCGTGGCCGACGCCCACAAGGCCCGCATCTACATGAAAAACTTCGGAGAATTCTTCAATAATCAGATCGAGGCCGCGCAGGCCGTCATCCTCTCCCGCACCGGCGATATGAAGCAGGAGAAGATCGAGGAGGCCGTTGCGCTCCTTCGCGAAAAGAATCCGACCGCGCCCATCGTCACGACCGACTGGACCGCGCTTACCGGCGCGCAGCTGCTCGCCGTCATGGATCAGAACGTCTCCCTTGCCGACAGCCTGATGGCCGAGCTGGCCGAGGCTGACGACGATGACGACGATGACGACGAGGAATGCGAGTGCGGTCATCACCATCATCACCACCATCATCATGACGAGGACGAGGAGCACGAGTGCTGCTGCGGTCACCATCATCACGACGATGATGACGATGATGACGATGATGATGAGGACGAGCACGAGTGCCATTGCGGACATCACCATCACCATCATGACGAGGACGAGGAGCATGAGTGCTGCTGCGGTCACCACCATCATGACGATGACGATGACGACGATGATGACGAAGAGGAGCACGAGTGCAGGTGCGGACACCACCACCATCATCACCATCATCACCACGACGCCGACGAGGTCTTTGTCAGCTGGGGCCGCGAGACCGCCAAGAAATTTGACGAGTCCGCCCTCCGCAATCTCCTCGAGATCCTGGCCGACAGCACCGACTACGGCATCGTCCTGCGCGCCAAGGGCATCCTGCCCACGCCCGAGGGCGAATGGCTGCACTTCGATCTGGTGCCCGGCGAATTTGAGGTCCGTCACGGCGCCGCCGATTACACCGGCCGTCTCTGCGTGATCGGCAGCCAGCTGAAGGAGGAAGCTCTCGAAGAGCTGTTCGGACTGTAAGCTATGGCACTTCCCGTTTATATCATTCTCGGCTTCCTTGACAGCGGCAAGACCGCCTTCATCAAGGACACCCTGCTGCAGGATTATTTCCGGGACGGCTCCCGCACGCTGATCGTCGCCTGCGAGGAGGGCGAGGAGGAGTACGAGCCCGCTTTTGAAACCCGTGCCCTGGCCAAGACCGCCTATATCGACGGTCAGGACGGCTTTACGCCCGAAAAGCTGAAGGCGCTCGCGCGCGAGGTCAAGCCCGACCGGGTCTTTCTCGAATACAACGGCCTGTGGCCGCTGCCTCTTCTGTCCGACGTCCTCGAGGCCGCCGGCTGGGAGGTCGCCCAGGTCATCATGATCGCCTGCGGCGACGGCTTTGAGCCCTACCTCGCCAACATGCGCTCGATCATCATCGAAAATTTCCGCATCAGCGATATCTGCATCTTCAACCGCTGCAATGAGGGAACGCCCCGCGGACAGCTCAAGCGCCTCGCCCGCGCCACCAACCCGCGCTGCCAGGTCGCCTTTGAGGCCGCCGAGGGCGTCGAGCTCTCCGACGAGGAGGAGCTCCCCTACGACCTCAGCCAGCCCGTCATCGAGCTGGAGGACGCCGACTACGCCATCTTCCACATGGATGCCATGGAGAAGAAGGAGCGCTACCTCGGCAAAACCGTTCATTTCAAGGCCCAGTTCTGCAAGCCTCGCTGGGGCAACAAGGGCAGCTTCATCCCCGGCCGCTTCGCCATGGTCTGCTGCGCCAACGACATCCAGTTCATCGGCTACCTCGCCCAGTGCGATCCCTTCCTGGTCAAGAATTTCCAGGACCGCGACTGGATCGAGCTGACCGCCGAGATCAAATACGAGCGGCGGCGCGAGTACAGCGGCGTCGGCCCCGTCTGGTATGTGAAGAGCGTCCGCCCGGCCGAAAAGCCCTCCGAAGATGTCTGCTACTTCTAAGCCGGGTGAGCCCATGGAGCTGAAAGTCATCGCGCACATCCGCAGCGATTTTCCCGAAAAGTTCGGCATCCCGCGCCAAAGCGGCCTGATCGACGAGCTGGAGGCCCGCATCGTTTTCGAGCCCGGCTACCGCTCTGCCGATGCGCTGCGCGGCCTCGAGGGCTTCAGCCATCTGTGGCTGATCTGGCAGTTTGAGGGCTGCGAGCGCGGCAGCTGGTCGCCGACGGTCCGTCCCCCGCGCCTCGGCGGCAATACGCGCATGGGCGTCTTCGCCACGCGTTCGCCCTTCCGCCCCAATCCGCTCGGACTGTCCTGCGTGCGCCTCGAAAGGATCGAGGAGACCGGCGAGGGCCCCGTCCTCGTCGTCCGCGGCGCCGACCTCAGGGACAACACGCCCATCTTCGACATCAAGCCCTATCTGCCCTTCGCCGATGCCCATCCCGAGGCACTGGCCGGCTTTGCCGGCGATAAGCTCGGCTACGGACTGCGCGTAAGCCTTCCCGATTCGCTCGGAGATCAGCTCCCGCCCGAAAAGCGCGAGGCTCTTCTGAAGCTTCTCGCCCAGGATCCCCGGCCGTCCTACCAGGATGACCCCGGGCGCGTCTACGGTCTTCTCTTTGCCGGCTGGCGGGTCCGTTTCCGGGTCTCGGACGGCGTTCTGACCGTATCCGAGCTGACACCCGAGCCCGACGCCAAAAAATAAAGCGTAATTTCTCAGGAAGAAGGAAACATTTTCCTTCTTCTTTTGTTATATATACAGAACAAAACAACGTATCCTCCGGGCAGACCGTCTATCCCCGTCCTCCTGCCCGGCCTCTCCGATCAGCAAAAAAAGCCGAAAGGCAGGCCCTTCATGATCCCCCTTCCCGACAGCCGTTTTATCCGAGCCGGCCAGATCATTCAGCGCCGGCGCAAAGCGCTCGGCTACACGCAGCAGTCCCTGGCCGAGCAGCTGGATGTCAGTCCCACCCATATGTGCCGCATCGAGCGCGGCTGCCGTCCCGGGCTCGATATGCTTCTGGCCCTTGCCGCCGTGCTCGGTCTCTCCCTGGACGAGCTTTTCGGCCTGGAGCCTCCGGTCACGGACTCGCTGCGCGCCCTGCTCCGCCTCGTCGCCTACCGTCCCGAAGCCGACCGTCGCCTGGCTCTTCAGCTCCTGCAAAGCTTTTTCCAGCTGCGCGATCAGGCCGCCGATGCCTGCCTCCTCCCCGCGCAGGGGCTCTCCGCCATTCTGACCTCGGGCCTTGCCTCCGGTCTTGCCTCGGGGCGCTTCACGCCTGCCGCCGGAGTCTCCGAAAACACGCATTTTCCGTCTTTTCCCGCTTGACTTTTTCTCCCCTGTTTTATATAATTCAAAAGAATTAGAACTGCCTTTTAATTCGGTACTGAGATGCCGACAAGGGAAACGGAGTCAAGCGCTCCTGAATGCTGATTTTCTATCTTTACAAGCATTTACGCCTTGCCGCATACGGCAAGGCTTTTTCTTTGGAAGCCCTCGGAAAAAAACCTATGGAGGAAAAATCATGAAACTTACCTACACTGTAGAAGACAAGCCCAAGTTCGGCCAGACCCTTGTATTTGCTCTGCAGCAGCTTCTGGCCATCATGGCCGCCACCATCGCCGTTCCCAACATCATCGGCAACGGCATGAGCCCCGCAGCCGCCCTGTTCGGCGCCGGCGCCGGCACCCTGATCTACCTTCTGTTCACCAAGTTCAAGAGCCCCGTTTTCCTGGGTTCCTCCTTCGCTTTCCTCGGCTCCATGTTCGCTGCCTTCGGCGGTGCGGCCTCCGTCAGCGTCGGCTATGCCGGCCTGCTGATCGGTGCCGTCTTCGCCGGTCTGGTCTACGTCATCATCGCCCTCGTTGTCAAGCTGGTCGGTGTTAACTGGATCAACAAGCTGATGCCCGCCGTCGTAATCGGCCCCACCGTTGCCATCATCGGTCTTTCCCTGGCCGGCAACGCGATCGGCGATCTGACCACCGGCGGTCTGAAGGACGCTGCCGGCGCCGCTGTCGCCAACCCCTACCTCTGCCTGGTTATCGGTCTGATCACCCTCTTCGTCACGATGATCTGCTCCGTATACGGCAAGAAGTTCATCAAGATGATCCCCTTCGTCATCGGCATCCTGGCCGGCTACGTTGTCGCCGCCATCTTCACCGTCATCGGTACCTCCACCGGCAACGCCGCGCTGCAGGTCGTCGATTTCTCCAAGTTCGCCTCCATGCAGTGGGTTCCCGAATTCACCTTCATCAAGGCCTTCGACGGTATCAAGAGCATCACTGCCGAATATATCCTGACCATCGCCGTTGCGTATGTTCCCGTTGCGTTCGTCGTTTTCGCCGAGCATATCGCCGACCACAAGAACATTTCCTCCATCATCGAGCGCGACCTGCTGACTGAGCCGGGTCTGCACCGCACCCTGCTGGGCGACGGCGTCGGCTCCATGGTCGGTGCCTTCTTCGGCGGCTGCCCCAACACCACCTACGGTGAGTCCATCGGCTGCGTCGCCATCTCCGGCAATGCTTCCGTCGTTACCATCCTGACCACCGCCATCATGGCGATCGTCATCTCCTTCCTCGCTCCCTTCTCCACCTTCCTGGCCACCATCCCCAACTGCGTCATGGGCGGCGTCTGCATCGCGCTGTACGGCTTCATCGCTGTCTCCGGTCTGAAGATGGTCCAGAAGGTCGACCTCGAGGACAACCGCAACCTCTTCGTCGTCTCCGTCATCCTGATCGCCGGCATCGGCGGTCTGACCCTTAACTTCGGCAACGTCACCATCACCTCCATCGCCTGCGCGCTGATCCTGGGTATCCTGACCAACACCGTTCTGGCCGGCAAGAAGAACAAATAAGCAATCAAAGCCATAAAAAAGCGGCTCCTCGCGGGCCGCTTTTCGTTATCACGGGAAATCAACGAAAAAGAAGGTGCTTCTGCTATGAAAAAAACGGGAAAGCCTGCGCGTGTGCTTGCGCGTGTGCAAGTTCTTGCACTTTCACTCGCCCTTGCGGCCGTGCTCCTGTCCTTCGCGGGCTGCGGAGGGACGGGAGGCTCCGCCAACGACCTGGGCTATGCGCCTGTCAAGGCCTACCCCAAGGATCTGACGCCTTACGATGAAAACATGTACAGCAACCTGCGGGTCTCCAAGCTGAAGCCGGAGGAGGGCTACTGGGAAAACCTGCTGTACACCTCCTACAGGGAAGAGGACGAGCCGCGCGCCGAGGGCATTCGCTACGACGCCGCCTCCAACACCCTCATCCTCACGAACTACTGCGACATGCAGACCAAAATCGCGATCGAGAACATGGGCGACGACTTCACCCTGCGGATCGAAGGCAGCTGCGTCGTCTGCGGCATCGAGGTCAAGCGCTCCAGCCTGCGCATCACCGGTGAAGGCGGCACGCTCATGGTCGCGTACATCGACCGCTACACGAACGAAATGACCGGCGACATCACGCTGGATATCGGCAAAAACGATGCCATCATGCTGGACAGCGTCAACCTGATCGTCAAGGGCAGCATACGGCTCGATTCCGAGCTGGAAACCGCCTTCTGTTTTCTGGCTCCGCTCCGGGCCTCGGACGGCATAAGGCTGCAGAAGGACTATCCCTACGCCCACCTTGTGAACGCCGAGGGCCGCCAGGCGGTCAACTTCCGCTTTGACCTTGTGCCGTAACGCGCCGAGAAAAAAGAGGAGGAAAACATCCATGAAAAAACTGCTGTACTGTCTTCTCTGCGTGATCCTGGTCCTTGCCGCGGCCGTCCCCGCCTTCGCCGGCGGCGTCGAAATCGCCACCTGTCCGAATTGCGGCAAAGAAACCGACGTCTGGCACGGCTACACCTACGATCTCTGCGAGGGCGGCTATGATGAATTCTATTGCCCCAACTGTGATCTTACCTTCCGCATCGAATATCCGCCGAGACACCAATACGGCGAAGCCGAGCGTCACTGGACCTGCGCCGAGGGCGGCTACGAGATCCGCGTCTGCGAGCTCTGCGGCCTCAGCACCCGCTTTGAGGTCGATCCGCGCGATCACGTCTGCCAATATGTCGAAACCGTTCAGCCCACGGAAACCAAGGACGGCTACTTCCTGATGCGCTGCATCTTCTGCGGCTTTGAAACGAAGGAGCGCATCCCGGCCCTGAACGGCAGCCGCTCAAGAGGCTCCGGAAGTGCAGGACCCGGCATCGCCATCAGCCTCGCCGTTGTTCTGGCAGGCGTCGGACTGTTCTTTTTCCTGAAGGCGAAGAAAAAGACCGGCGACGCACGGACGGCGGCCCTTCCCGCCGCAGCCGTCACGGCCGCTCCCGAGCTGCCGGAACTTAAGCTTTCGCGCAAATCGGTGCTCTGGCCCGAATCCAAGAGCAGCCGGCTCGGCGGCTTCAGGGATTTCCTGCTCCGCTACCGCTATCTCGAGCTCCACATCGTCGACATGGACGCCGAAAACGCCGAAGAGACCCTGCTGAAGGAAATCGCCGACATCGGCCCGGACATGGTCCTCTGGGTCGCCCCCGCGGAGGAGTCCGCTGACACGCTGAAGGAAAAGCTCGGCAAAATCAGGGAAGCCTGCAAGGACGCATCCTTCGGCATCGTCGCCGGGGCCAAGGCCCCCGAAAGCCTCCTCGCCGAGCTGAAAGCCATGAAGGACAGCGGAGAGATCCTCTCCTTCTGCCGGGCAGACGATCCGCAGGCGCGCATCACCGCCTCCCTCTTCCTGCCGATGTATAAGCCCGAAATCAGCACGGAAAAGGGACTGGACGCCATCGGCAGGATCTGCGACGCCTTCGGTATTCCCGTCGTCTCCCGGGCCATCAAGGCCGCCTCGGAAGCAAAGGAGCTGAACGGCATCGTCAAGGAGGGGCCCAGCCTCTCCGGCACCGTCGACCTCGTCTCCCTCATCGCCGGCGAGATGGGATGGAACACCGTCTCCGACATCACCGAGTTCATCGACACCTACGGCAAGGCCAAGGCCCTCGCCAAGGAAGAAATCGACCGTCAGGAATACAAATAACGCTTTTTCAAGCCAAAAATGCCTCCCGAAGACCGTTTCCCGGCCCGAGGGAGGCATATTTTTTTATTCTCCTTCCCGCTTTTTCAGGAAGAGGAGCATCGCGGCGCCTTCGAGGACGATGGCCGCCGCGCTCATGACGGGCAGCGGAACCAGGAAGAAGCCGACGCGGTAGGACTGATAGGTCCGCACGGCCGCCGTTGCCTGC
>JAZQNF010000072.1:0-5537 GCA_045627225.1 Bianqueaceae bacterium | reverse complement strand
GAGGGCATTCTTGCCGAGGGCAAGCTCGCCCTGCTCGGTGGAGGGACCGTCGGCGATGGGCTGGCCTTCGCGGACTTCCTGTCCCTTATCCACGATGGGACGCTGGTTGAAGCTGGTGGACTGGTTCTGGCGCTTGAACTTACGAAGCTCGTAGGTATCGCGGTTGCCGTCCTCGCAGCGGATGACGACACGGTCGGAGCTGACGTACTCGACGGTGCCGGCATGCTCGGCGAGCACGCAGGAGCCGGAGTCGGTCGCGGCCTTGTACTCCATGCCGGTGCCCACGGCGGGCGCCTCGGTCACGAGCAGAGGCACGGCCTGACGCTGCATGTTGGAACCCATCAGGGCTCGGGACGCGTCGTCGTTCTCCAGGAAGGGAACCAGAGAGGTAGCCACGGAGAAGACCTGACGGGGCGAAACGTCCATCAGATCGACTTCCTTGGGATCGAATTCGAGGTTTTCGTCACCGAAGCGGCCGGTGACCTTCGCGCGGACGAAGTAGCCCTTCTCGTCGAGCTGCTCGTTCGCCTGGGCGATCTTGTAGTTCTCCTCCTCGTCCGCCATGATGTAGATGACGTTCTCGGTGACGCGGGGAGTGCCGTCCTCGTCGTGATCCAGGGTGCGGTAGGGCGCCTCGATGAAGCCGTATTTGTTGATGCGGGCGTAGGTGGCCAGAGAGTTGATCAGACCGATGTTGGGACCTTCAGGGGTCTCGATGGGGCACATACGGCCGTAATGGGAATGATGGACGTCTCGGACTTCGAAGCCGGCGCGCTCACGGGAGAGACCGCCGGGGCCCAGAGCGGAAAGACGGCGCTTGTGGGTCAGCTCGGCCAGGGGGTTGTTCTGGTCCATGAACTGAGACAGCTGGGAGCTTCCGAAGAACTCCTTGATGGCCGCGGTGACGGGACGGATGTTGATCAGGCTCTGAGGCGTGATCTCGTCCAGATCCTGGGTGTTCATGCGGTCGCGCACGGCGCGCTCCAGACGGGTGAGGCCGATGCGGAACTGGTTCTGCAGCAGCTCGCCGACGCAGCGGATGCGGCGGTTGCCCAGATGGTCGATGTCGTCCACGTTGCCGATCCCGGCGTCCAGGCACAGGATGTAGCTGATGGAGGCCATGATGTCCTCGAAGGTGATATGGCGGGGCACCAGCTCGGTAGAGCGCTTCTTCATCTCGGCGCGGAAGGCTTCCTGAGACAGGGTCTTCTGAAGCAGCTTCCTGAGCTCGGGATAGTAGACCTCTTCGCCGTAGATGCCGCAGGCCTTCAGCTGCTCATCGGTCCAGTCGGGCAGGAAGTTGTGGATATTGACGGCCAGGTTGCTCAGGACGCGGACGCGGGTCTCGTTCTTGATGACGTCGACGGACGGGATACCGGTGTTCTGGATCTTGTCGCAGAGCTCCTTGGTGAGGACGGTGCCCTCCTCGGCGATGACCTCGCCGGTCGTCTGATCGACGACGGTCTCGGCCAGGGTCAGGCCGGCCAGGCGGCTGCGGAACGCAAGCTTCTTATTGAACTTGTAGCGGCCGACGTGGGCCAGATCGTAGCGCTTGTCATCGTAGAGCATGCCGTACAGCAGGTTGCGGGAGCTTTCAACCGTAGGCGGTTCACCGGGACGGATGCGCTTGTAGACCTCGATCAGACCTTCTTCATAGGAAGAAGAGGGATCGCGCTCGAGGGTGGCGGTCAGCTTGGGATGCTCGCCGAACATCTCGACGATCTCCGCGTTGGAGCCCACTCCGAGCGCACGAATAAGCGCGGTCATCGGCACCTTGCGGGTGCGGTCCACGCGCACGTTCATGATATCGTTGGAATCGGTCTCGTATTCGAGCCAGGCGCCGCGGTTGGGGATGACGGTGCTGGTAAACAGGGACTTGCCGTTCTTGTCCTTGGTTTCGGCATAGTAGATGCCGGGGGAGCGGACCAGCTGGCTGACGATGACTCGCTCAGCGCCGTTGATCACGAAGGTGCCGGTGGGCGTCATCAGCGGGAATTCGCCCATGAAGATCTCGTGTTCCTGGATCTCCTTGGTGGATTCGTTGGTGAGGCGGACCGTGGTCATCAGACGCGCGGAATAGGTGACGCTGCGCGCCTTGGCCTCCTCGATGGAGTAGTTGGGAGTCTCGGACAGATGGTAGCCGATGAATTCCAGAGACAGATTGCCGCTGAAATCGGTGATCGGGTTGATGTCGTCAAAGGCTTCCTGCAGGCCGGATTCGATGAATTCTTTGTAGGAATTCTTCTGGACATCCAGCAGATTCGGCATTTCCAGGACTTCTTTCTCCTTGGCAAATGTCATCCGTACGCGATCCCCATACGCTTGCGGACGAAGTCGGTTTGCTTCCATAAAGCACATGCCCCCTTGGATATTGATAAACTCAAAAAGTTGGGTCATTGAGTAGCCGTATGCCGACAAAGGGCCGAAAATGGGCAGATTTGACAGCATAAGGCAAGTTCCCATTTTATACGTTTGTCGAGGCCTTGTCAAGGAAAATTTTTAATATTTTCCGCATTTTCAAAGAACATGAAAAACGGAGGCCTCCGCCCGCCCGCGGTACGGAAGCCTCCGCTCGTTTTTTTGTGCAGACCCGGCGGCTGCGCGGACCGTCAGCCCTACAGCTCGTCGAAGCGCGCCGCGCCCCTCCGGGCAAGCCAGCGGCTCTCCAGGAGTCCCGCTCCCAGCGCGAGCGCCGCCGAGACCGTAAGGCCCACCCAGACGGGAACGACGGGCAGGAGCAGCAGCGCGGGCAGGAGCAGCAGCGCCGTGAACAGCAAGCCGCCGAAGAGACTCAGCGCGATCGGCATATCCTGCTTCACCGGGACGGTCTCGCTGACCCAGTCCAGATCAGGCTTCAGCAGGTTCATCTGCAGCGCGAAGCCGGAAAGGAAGACCACCAGCGCGAGCTCGAACGCGGCGAGGGCCAGCGCCTCCGGCAGCGTGAACGAAAGGGCGGCCGAAAGCAGCGGGACACTCACAAGGATCGCCGCGCCGCTCAGGAGGAACTGCAGCATGCGCTTCGCGCGGAGCACCTGCGCGCTCGATACAGGCAGGCTCTTCACGATCCAGAGCCAGCGCCCCTCCAGCGAGACGGAGGCGGCCGCCGGCGCGTTCATCAAAAGCAGCATGCCCTGGACGAGTGCGGCCAAAAGCAGCACGATGCCGGCCGGGACGGACTCCGGCAGCGCCGCGGACACCTCAGCGAAGAGGTCTCTCTTCACCACGGCCGCCACGGAAATGCCCACGAGCATGATCAGGCCGATGCCGCAGTTCATCAGGTAGACGGGGCTCGAAACGAAGCGGCCGAACTCCTTGCGGAGGAGCGCCCGGTCCGCGCTCTGCTGCGACGCGCGCCGTGCCTTGTAGACGTTCTTCTTCGCGCCGCGCTCGGAGGTCACGATGCGGATGAAGGTCTTCGACAGGATGAACAGGCAGAGCCCGAAGAGAATCAGGGCCAGCCCCATGAAGGTCAGGAAGGGCAAAAGCTCGCCCGCGGCGCCGAGGCCCAGCTGGTACACGGGCCAGGCGTAGCCGCGGATCCCCTCCGCCAGCTCCGCCGCCTTGAGGAGAATCTCCTCGAAGACCGCGTCGATGCGGGCGAAGAAGAAATAATAGAGGAAGAAGAAGGTGAGCGAAAGAACCACGGTCCAGAAATTGCGGTTCCGCAGCCGCCCGGCGATGAGCGCCACGAGCCAGCCCAGGAAGCAGCAGAGCACCGTGACGGTGAGCGCGAGCGCCACCCAGAGCAGAAGCCCCGCGAGGACCGCCCCGGCCCCCGGTCTCACGGTGATCCAGTAGCAGAGGCAGGACGGCAGCCAGATCAGGCCCGTCCAAAGGAAGGCCATGCCCATCACCTGCGCCATGCGCGCGGCAAGCAGCGTCCGGGGCGGAATCGGGAGCGCCAGCAGCGTGTCGTTGTCCTTCGCGCGGTAGAGCGCCCCGTAGGCGGTAAACACGTCGCCCATGACGCCGGCGAGGAGCGCCGCCAGCCCGAAGATCGCGAAATAGAGCCAGCCGAGGCCCATTTCGGCGAAGGGCACGGCAAGCATCATGCCCATCATGAAGAAGGACAAGGCGAGGCAGAGATAGCCGAAGACGATCAGGATGCCCAGAAAGACCGCCATGCCCTTTGAGCGGCTGCCCTTGCCCCGGGTCCGGAACAGCGCGGAGATCCGCTGCTGCCACTGTTTTTTCAGAAGGGTTAGCAGCATCTCAGGCCTCCCCGGCCATGCCGGTGCCGCCCTCCAGCTCCAGGAAGACGCTCTCGAGCGACTCGTCGCCGCGGACCTCCTCCATCGTGCCGGAGCGGACGAGACGGCCGTGACGGATGATCGCGACCTTGTCGCAGAGCTTCTCCGCCACCTCGAGCACGTGGGTGCTGAAGAAGATCGAGGCCCCGCGGTCGCAGGCCTCGCGCATCATCTGCTTGAGCAGGAACGAGGCCTTGGGGTCGAGGCCGACGAAGGGCTCGTCCATCAGAATCAGCTTCGGCTCGTGCAGCCAGGCGGCGATCAGCGCGAGCTTCTGCTTCATGCCGTGGGAATAGGCGCTCACGGGCTGGGCCAGGTCGGGCGTGAGCTCCAGCAGGTCGCCGTAGCGCGCGATCCGCTCGGCCCGGGTGTCCGCGTCGACGCCGAAGATGTCCGCGATGAAATTCAGGTACTTGATGCCCGTCATGAACTCGTAGATCTGCGGGTCGTCGGGGATGTACGCGATAAGCTTCTTGCAGGCGAGGGGGTCCTCCAGCACGGAGTGGCCGTCCACGAAGATTTCTCCCTCGGTGGGGAACAGGATGCCCGCGATGCATTTCAGCGTCGTGGTCTTGCCGGCGCCGTTGTGGCCGATGAAGCCGTAGATTTCGCCGGGCAGGATCCGGAGGGAGAGACTGTCGACCGCCTTCTTGTCGCCGTAGCTTTTCGTCAGGTTTTCGATTCTGAGCATTTTTCTTCTTTCCGCGCGCTTTCCTTTTTCACGACGGAGAGTCCGCGCTTTATACACGAATGATAGCACGGGCGCAAGGCGCGTTCAAGGCGCGATGAGGCCGAATTAGGGAAGGGTAATCCGCTTCCGGGAAAGGTTATGATAAAGAAGGCTCGTCCCCTTTGGCGGGGTTTCTTATGTTCGCTGCGTTCAGCTGCAGCTCGTTCTCAGCTCGCAATAGCCGAAAAAAGCGTCCACCGTCACGGCCTTCGTCTCATTTTTCGGCATGCTTTTTCAAAATGTCTGTCAAAGCGGTCGAAAAAAGGATATTTGACAGAAAGCTAAAAGTCACTTTTCCGGGGTGTCTGTCAAATCGGGGAAAAACGCGGGAGTTGACAGCATTTTGATCTGTCTCGAAGGTCCGAGATGCGTCCCCGGCAAGCCAGGTTCCGTCCCCTCCGCACATTGGCCTGATTTGATGCGTCAAATGTCTGTCAAAACAGGAAAAAGAAGCTGATTTGACAGAGATTCCGAAAATGGCACCTTTTCGGTTCTGGCAAATCCGGCTAAATCCGCCGACCTGACAGACGTTTTTCAAAAAGAACGAAAAAAATGAG
>JAZQNF010000071.1:0-8596 GCA_045627225.1 Bianqueaceae bacterium | reverse complement strand
CTACGAGCGACTGAAGGACAGCTATGTCCTGACGCCCGAGAAAATGACCCTCGCCAAGGCCGACTGCTGCGTGCTCCACCCGCTGCCCCGCGTCAGCGAGATCAGCGTCCGCGTCGATGAGGACCCTCGCGCCTGCTACTTCCGCCAGGCTCTGAACGGCAAATACATGCGCATGGCCCTGATCCTGATGCTCCTCGACGACGCCCGCCGGGAGCCCGAAAACCGCGTCAAGCTCGTCGGCGTAAAAAACGGCCGCGTCTGCACCAATCCTCGCTGCATCACCTCCGTCGAGCAGGAGCCCGAGCACTGCTTCCGCGATACCGGCGGCGGCCGGCTCCGCTGCGTCTACTGCGAAGCCCTTTCCGACGATTGACGGCCGCGCTCTGCTTTGCTATAATAGAAAGCCGCGAAGCCTCTTCGCAAAATCCCGCAAGAAAGGATGCCTTCCGCGCATACGCCGACGGAAGGCCACAGTCACGCTCATGGGAAAGCTCAGCTATATCAAAAACGTCATCAAGGGCGCCAGCCTTGAGAAATTCAATTACGTCGTAGGCGAGGCCGCCCGCCGCAGCGGCAAAAGCAAGCTGTACTGCTTCTTCGACATCATCCACTGCATGATCCGCCACAAGGCCGGCTACTACGATTACATCATCTTCGAGTTCTGGAACCGCACCGAGGCCCAGCGCAAAACCTACCTCACCCGCTTCCGCAACAAGAAATTCATCCTGCACATGAACGATCCGGAGTACTCGCACATCTTCGACAACAAGAATGAGTTCAACATCCGCTTCGCCGATTACATCCGCCGCGATTATGTCGACCTCGCCACCGCCTCTGAGGACGAGATCCGCGCCTTCTTCGACCGCAACGAGCACTTCTTCATGAAGCCCGCCAGTCTGGCCTCCGGCGAGGGCTGCGAGGGCCACGAAAAGAGCGAGTACGCCTCCTTCGAGGAGTTCCTCGCCTACATCCGCGCGAAGGACTTCGACCTGGTCGAGGAGCGTCTCCGCAATCACCCCGACATCGCCAAGGTGTATGACGGCTGTCTGAACTGCATGCGCGCCATCACCGTCGTTGACTCCTGGGGCAAGGCCCACTGCATCTACTGCGTCGCCAAATTCGGACGCAACGGCCGTCAGGTCGACAGCTACGGCGTCCACGGCCCCATCGACCTCGAAACCGGCAGGTTCCTCTATCCCGCCCACTCCGGCGATACCACGACCGACGAGGTCTGGACCGAGCATCCGAACAGCCACATTCCGCTGGTCGGCTTCCAGATCCCGATGCACAAGGAGGCCATCGAGCTCGTCGAGCGCGCCGCCCTGGAGGTCCCCCAGATCCGTTACATCGGCTGGGATGTCGCCGTGACCGACAAGGGCCCCGTCATCATCGAGGGCAACAACTACAGCGCCCACGACTTCTGGCAGCTCCCCTGCCAGACGCCCGACGGCATCGGCATCATCCCCACGCTGGAAAAGCTGGTACCGGAAATGAAGTTCTGATTTTTTTATTTGCTGTCAAACCATAAAATCAGACCTCCTGCCAAGGCCGCAAGGTCCCCGCAGGAGGTCTTTTTGTACCCGGTTCCGGACGCTGTCCGGGCCGAAAAAAGCGAATTTTCCGCTTGAAAGAAGTATTCACTCACTGTATATTGTACTTAAAAAGAATCATCCATCAGTCGAAAACGGAGGAAATACTCATGAGTTTCTTATCCAATGCCATTAAAAACGGTATCCGGAACGGGATCAGCAACGCCGTCAGCGAAGCTGTCAACAGTGCTGTCAAGCAGGTGGTGGAGCCCAAAGCCAGCGAGCTCGCCGAAAAAGCCGCCGAAAAGCTGGATCAGGCCGCTCAGGCTGTTTCCGCCGATGCCCGGGAGGCCGCCGAGGCCGCTCAGGCCGCCGGCGAGGCCGTCAACGAGGCTGCCGCACCCGCGGGCGGACTGGAAAGCGCGCTGGCCGGTCTGCAGCACGCCATGGAGGGCTACGCCAACGCCGCAGCCTCCAATATGAAGATCTGCCCCAACTGCAGCAATCCTGCCACGGCCGACAAAAAGTTCTGCCCCCTCTGCGGCGCCAAGCTGCCGGATGAAACGCTGGCGCAGAGCGGCATCTGCCCCGCCTGCGGCAAGCAGAACCCGCTCGGCATGAAATTCTGCGCCGACTGCGGCACCAAGCTCCCCTTCGCCGTAGCGGAGGAAAAGGCCAGCGCCGACAAGAACGCTGCCGTTCTGGCCAAATGGGCCGAAAAGCTGCCTCAGTATCCCGTATGGAGCTGCGGCGGCACGGACTTCGAGCTCGAAGAGGGAGAGGGTTGGTTCCGCTTCTCGGCCTCCTTCGACACCGAGCGCCTCGGCGAGCAGGCGGTCTTCGCGTACCGTGCGCTTCTCAAGCAGAACGGCTTCCGCGAGGCCGGACAGTATCCGGATGAATCCAATCTGTATAAGAAGATCGACGGCGTCTGCTATCACGTCGACACCGAGCATTGCTTTGACGGCTCCATGGATCGCCCGGACGTCACCTTCAGCGCGGAGGAGCCGTACGGCGGCTTCGACTATGTCAAGCCCGAGCCCAAGGCCCAGAGCGGCTTCAGCCTGAAGGATCTCCTGAAGCTGTAAGAAGAAAAAATAGAGAGCAGTGAACCGAAAAGGGCTCACTGCTCTTTTTTTGCGATCAGGCGGAAGAGGGACGCTCCGGCGCGCCCTTAAGCAGGACGCGATGGATGCAGCGCCGATCTTGTCGCCCTTGTATGCGTCAATCTCGCGCTCAAGGCGGGAGTAGAATACAGGGGCAAGAGCGGTAGAGAAGCGGAGGTCGGAATTATCAGCAGGGTAGCTGATGCCCTTACTGTCAAGGATTGACTTCTCGGAAGCGGTCAGCTTAAAGCCGTACTTGATTTTCTCCTTGATTTTCGCAACGCTCTCATACGATTTCCAGGGCTTTACTTTCGCGTTTGCGAGATCCGCGCTTCTGCCATCTCTACCGCTTTCTCGCATATTTCGTCCGCCGTTACCGAAGGGTTCTCTCGGATATAATCCATCATCTCCGATCCCATCCCCGGATGCCGAAGGAAAATCACCGTATTCGTTATTGTGGTAACGTCTGCTCCTCGTTCTCTCATTTCGCGAGCCACTTCCCGAGTTTCCTCTGTCATCAATGATGCCATAAAAATAATCTCCTTTTACATTTCGCTCTGTGTCCCTGTATTCGGTTGCTTTAACCATTTCAAGAAGTCGTACATCACCATTGTCAAGAACCCGAAAAGAATATGCATAGTTAGCGCTCATAACATATCCGCTCGTTTTTGTTGAAGAAATTTTTCCCCAGCCATCCTTAAGAGCAGCCTGAATTACTCGGTATTCTTCTTTGGAAAGATGCAAGCCATTCGTGTCAATGTTTTCCGTAAACTTAACCGCAAACTCTTTCGAGCGAGACAGAGACTCTGCCCACTCGTCCGACTCAAACGCTTCGCTGAAACGGATGTCTACATTATCGCTCGGATTCGTATTGCTCGCAAGCTTAATCTGATTGGGATGGAAAGCAACGATTTCATTGCCGTTGTTTACACCATCATAGCCATGCTTTACATGAGTTTCTCTCGCCTTAACACCTCTGTCGTTTTGGCCTTGACAATATGCGCAGGCGCGAATTGCCGAAAGAGGTTGAAACGGGCGACGATCGTTTTCCCCGCGCCTCTGCAAGGTACGGAAAAAAGTTCCCGGGTCTTTGCAAATTCGGATTTTCTATGCTATACTTGACTTTGTATTATATACTTTTACAGGAGACCGACCATGGCTAAAGACCAGCTTTCCGAGGCTCTCACTCAGCGCATGCTCACGGAGCGCGCCGAGGGCAGTTTTACACGTCTCGCCTGCGAAAACAAGCAGGCCCTTCGCCGTCTGGAGGACCCCTCCGACACGCCGAGCATCTGGCGCCCCGCCTTCATGCGCGACATGGATAAGATCCTTTACTGTCCCTTTTACAGCCGCTATGCGGACAAGACGCAGGTCTTCTCGCTCTTCCGCAACGATGACGTGACGCGGCGCAGTCTGCATGTGCAGTTCGTTTCGCATATCGCGCGCACCGTCGGGGGCGCGCTGAATCTGAATACCGATCTGCTGGAGGCCATCGCGCTCGGACATGATATCGGGCATACGCCCTTCGGGCACACCGGCGAGCGCTATCTGGACCGGCTTTTTGACGAGCATGCGGGCCGGCATTTTTCGCATAATATCCACTCCGTCCGCGTGCTGGACGAGATCTTCCCCTTCAACCTGACGCTGCAGACCCTGAACGGCATCGCCGCGCATAACGGCGAGCGGCTGATCAGCCTCTGCGAGCCCGCGCCCGGCAGCTCCTTTGCCGATTTCGATGCGCAGATCGAGGCCTGCTATCTCTCTAAGAGCGCTTTTGTCAAGCCTTACACGCTGGAGGCCTGCGTCGTCCGCTTCGCGGATGTCATCGCCTATCTGGGCAAGGACCGCCAGGATGCGGAACGCACCGCCAAAATGCTGGACGCCTTCTCCTTCGAGGCCGGCGCCATCGGCGTGCGCATCCCGGACATCATCAACAATCTGGAGGTCTCGCTGATCGAAAACAGCTACGGCCAGCCCTTCATCCGCATCGGAGAGGAGCAGTTTTCCGATCTGCGGACGGCGATGGACGATAACTATGTACGCATTTACGAGGATCCGATGCATGCGGCTCAGCTCGACAACGTCGAGCCGATGATGACGCAGATCTACGAGAAGATGCTCAGCGATCTTCAGGAGCACAACACCGAGTCGCCCATCTTCACGCACCACATCCGCTACATCGAGAGCATGAATTATCCGCGCAGGACCCCCTATGCCGAGACCGAGGCCAACCAGCTGGTGGTCGACTACATCGCCAGCATGACCGACGATTATTTCGTCGATCTGTACCGTCACCTCTTCCCCGGCAGCCGGTATGACGTGAAGTATATCGGTTATTTCGACTGAGTGATTCCCTTTTGAAAGGTTTTCCGTATGTTTGAACAGGCTATCCGGCTCCTGGAGGGAGCCGACCGCATTATTCTGCACCGGCACAGCCACCCGGACGGCGATGCCCTCGGCGCCCAGACCGGGCTCTTCTTCCTGCTCGCGGATAATTTCCCGGGCAAGGAGCTTTACTGCGTCGGCGATGAGGCCGGGCGTTATGCCTTCATGGCCCGCAGCACGATGGATACCGTCCCTGACGAGCTCTTCCCCGCTGCCCTCGCCGTCGTCCTCGACTGCTCGGCCGAGCATCTGATCTCGGATCCGCGCTGGAAAACGGCCGGGCAGACGCTTCGCATCGATCACCACCTTTTCTGCGGAGCGCTTTGTGAGACCGAGCTCATCGACAGCTCCTTCGAGAGCTGCGCGGGCATGATCGCCGCCCTGGCCCTCGAGGCCGGCTGGAGGATCAGCCTTCCGGCGGCGACCGCTCTGTACACCGGCATCGTCACCGATTCGGGGCGCTTCCGCTATGACTGCGTGTCGGCCCGGACGCTCGGCATCGCCGGCCGTCTTCTGGAGCAGCCCGTCGATACCACCTCTCTGTACGGGAGCCTGTATCAGGACACGCTGGAAAATCTGAAGCTGCGCTCCTCCTTCATCGCGCGCATCGAGCGGACACCTCACGGGGTCGCCTATCTGTATAACGACCGGGCGCTCATCGAGGGGCTCGGGCTGGAGACGGCCTCGGTTTCCCGCGGCATGGTCGGCACGATGGCGGACCTGGCGGGCATCCCTATCTGGGTCAATTTCACTGAGTGCGAGGGCGGCGGCGTCGATTGCGAGCTGCGCTCGAGCCTCTACAATATCAATCCGGTGGCCGTGGCCTTTGGCGGCGGCGGTCATCCGAAGGCGAGCGGCGCGCATGTCGAAGGCCGCGAAAAAGCCATGGAAATGCTGGCGGTCCTGGACCGTCTGGCGGAGGAAAACGCATGAACACAAGGCAGCTGATCTTCGATAAAATCAAGGAAAGCCCCCGCATCGTCATCATGCGGCACATCCGGCCGGACGGCGACGCCTGCGGCGCCTCGCTGGGGCTTCGCGCCCTGCTCCGGGCCAGCTTTCCGGACAAGGACATCCGCGTTATCAATGAGGACGCGACCGACCGCTTTCTCTTTCTGGGCGAGGAGGACGACCCGCAGGACGACGAGTTCTACCGGGGCGCACTCGGCATCGCGGTCGATACCGCCGGCCTTGACCGGCTCTCGAACAGCCGGGCCGCGCTCTGCCGCACCCTGATCAAGCTTGATCACCACATCAACATCGCGCCCTACGGCGATCTCTCCCTGGTCGAGGACAGCCGCTCCTCCGCCTGCGAGCTTCTGGTCTCCTTCTACGAGGATTTCCGGGACGAGCTCGTCCTGACCCCCGAGGCGGCCCGCTGCCTCTTCACCGGCATGGTCACCGACTCGCTGCGCTTCAAAACCAGCGAGACCTCCGGCGAAACGCTGCGCATGGCGGCCCTGCTCCTCGACGCGGGCATCGACACGGAGACCGTCTTCGCCCATCTTTATCTGGATGAGCCCGAGGAGCTCGCCTACAAGGCCTGGGCCCTTCAGAACCTCCGTTATACCGAAAACGGCGTGGTATACCTCCACATCACCGAGGAGGTGCAGAAGGCCCTGTCGCTTTCGAACGAGCAGGCCTCGGCGGCCGTCGGCTTCATGGACTCGATCAAGGGAAGCCTGATCTGGCTGGCCTTCATCGACTACCCCGACGGCAGCACCCGCGTCCGTCTGCGCTCGCGCTTTACGACCGTCGACAAGCTGGCCAACCGCTATCACGGCGGCGGTCACGCACAGGCCAGCGGCGCCACTGTCTACAGCCGCGAGGAGGCGCTTTCCCTGCTCCGCGACGCCGATGCGGCCCTGAAGGAATACAAAGAAACACACGAGGGATGGCTATGACTTTTCTGATCACCAACGACGACGGCATCGAGGCGGAGGGCCTCCGGCATCTTGTCCTCTGGGCACGGCAGTACGGCGAGGTTTTCGTCTGCGCGCCGAAGTGCCAGCAGAGCGGCACCAGCCAGAGCGTCATCTTCACCCGGCCGGTCGAGATCATCGACTGGACCCTGCCCTATGCGCCGGAGGTGCGCGCCTGGCGCGTCGACTCCACACCGGCCGACTGCGTCCGCATCGCCTATTATCACATGGAGGTCCGTCCCGATCTGGTGCTGTCCGGCATCAACTGCGGTCTCAACATGGGCGAGGATATCGGCTACTCCGGCACGAACGGCGCGATCTTCGAGGCCTCCTACGAGGGGCTGCCGGCCATCGCCTTCTCGACCGATCCGCACAGCTTCGAATGGGCCGTCGAAAGCCTCGACCGCATCCGCAGCTTCTTCCTGGAGAAGCGTCTCTTTGACAGCGGCCGGCTCTTCAACGTCAATATTCCCCGCTATCCCGCCCGGAAGATCCTCATCACCCGGCAGGGTGGCCCCTACTACAAGGACAGCTACGAGCACATCGGCGACAATCAGTATGTCGCGCACGGCTATTCTGTCCACATCAATACCCACGATCTGACGCTGGACACCGATGCGACCCTTTCGGGCTACATCTCCGTCACGCCTCTCACCACCCGCCGCACGGATGAGGCCGCCTATCAGGCGCTCTCCGCGCAGGCTCAGTAAACAGCTCGACCCGCTCCGCCCATTCTGCATGAAAGAAGGAATACCTCATGAAATACCTCGGCATTGAACTGAACATCAAAAACCTTCCTGAGCTCGACCCCGATTTTATCCCTTTAGGCGTCTGGATGGACGCCTACCAGGCCAAAGCCACCCGGCCCTTCACCCTGGCGGTCGAGCGCGAAAACGGAAAGGTCTCCGTCTTCCGCTCGAAGCTGCGCGGCCCCGCTTACGCGAAGGCCAACCTTCGCTTCGTCGAGCGCTACGTTAAATTCCTGCTCTGGAGCGTCGGCGGCTGGCGCGTGTATCTCTTCGGCTGCGACAAAGAGGCCCGCGCCCTTCAGAAGGCCTACCGTCACGAGGGCGAGCGCGCCTTCGATGTCGGCTTCATGGAGGACGTCTTCGAGCGGCCCTTCGAGCTCGTGATCTGCAGAAGCGAGGCGGAGCTCCCCGAGGCCAACGAGGCGGCTGTCCCGCTGGGCGGCCATGTCAACGGCTGCCGCATCGGCTTCGATGCCGGCGGAAGCGACCGCAAGGTCTCGGCCGTCATCGACGGAGAGACCGTCTATTCCGAGGAGGTCGTCTGGTACCCCAAGCTCTCCGAGGATCCGACCTATCAGTTTGACGGCATCGTCTCGGCCTTCAAAACCGCGGCGTCCAAAATGCCCCGCGTCGACGGCATCGGCGTCAGCTCGGCCGGCGTCTTCATCGGCAACGCTCCGATGGTGTCGAGCCTCTTCATCAAGGTCCCCCGCAGCCGCCGCGAGGAGGTCAAGACCATCTACGACCGCGCCGCGCGGGAGATCGGACCGGATGTCCCCATCGTCGTCGCCAACGACGGCGATGTCACCGCCCTCGCCGGCTCGATGAGCCTCGATAAGGGCTCGGTCATGGGCCTGGCGATGGGCACGAGCGAGGCCGTCGGCTACGTCAACGCCGAGAAGAGC
>JAZQNF010000070.1:0-21174 GCA_045627225.1 Bianqueaceae bacterium | reverse complement strand
GGCGGTGAGTTCACATTTACAAGGAATTGCTTTGGAAAAACACCTGCTTTTATTTGCGGGTGGTTTCTGGTGGCGGCTTATTTAACTAACGTCCCTATGAACTCAACTGCTATTGGTCTTATTGTGGATGGCCTCGATGGCGGTGCGGATATTCTTAAATTCGGCTTTCACTATCAAATTGCCGGATTTGATGTGTGGATGGGGGAAGTGCTTCTCGCAGTTGGTATTCTTGTGTTATTTGGTGTTTTGAACATATTGGGAGTAAAAAAGGCGGGTTTTATTCAGACGGTTCTTGCGTCATTGCTTGCAATATGTGCCTTATCGCTTTGCATAGCAGGTCTTATTTCTGCAAAGGCAAAAGGGGTTAATATGGCACCGATTTGGGGATTTAACAAGAATGCGGTTGCTTCAGCCGGTTTTTCGGCGGAGTGCGTCACCATGAATGCGCATTCCGGCGTGGGCGGTATTAGTTCTGCTATTCTTGCGACTTTTGCAATCGCTCCCTGGGCCTATGTTGGTTTTGACACGATTCCTCAAGCGGCGGAAGAGTTTAATTTCTCTTACAAAAAAGTGATGGGAATTATGTCAGTTGCGATTGCTTTCGGGTGTTTTGTCTATATTTCGAACAATACGGTTTCAGCGGCGGCTCTTGTAAATTGGCCTGAGCGTGTAATGGCCGGGGAGTGGGTTCTGCTGGTTGCGGCGGAAGAACTTCTGGGAGCATTTGGCAAGGTGTTGATTGGCATCGGAGTATCAGCGGCGGTATTGTCCGGAATTATGGGTTTTTATCTTGCTGCCAGCAGATTGATGTACTCGATGAGCAGAGAAGGCTTTTTGCCTGCTTGGTTTGGTGAAATAGACGACAGACATCAGACTCCGCGAAATGCAATAATTTTTTGCATTGTGATTTCTCTTTCCGGACCGATTCTGGGGCGGGAGGCGTTGGGATGGTTTGTAGACATGTCCGCGATAGGGGCTTCTATTGGATATTTCTTTACTTGTGCTGCAACGGTTAAGACCTTAAGGGGCGAAGGAGGCGGAACCCGCGGCTTGAAAGGCATGGCGGTTATCGGTCTTGTCTTTTCGTTAAGCTTTATGATTCTACAGCTTATTCCTATTCCGGGGCTTTCCGGTGTTCACTTTGTGAAAGAGTCCTATATTATGCTTGCTATTTGGGTAGGCTTGGGGCTGATGTTTGGAACGTTATTTATTCGCCGGAAAAACAGATAAGGCAAGTTTGCTGTATTACTCTTTTGGAGGAGGTTCTTATTGTGACATTCACCAACAAAACCCTCTTAATTACCGGTGGTACCGGTTCTTTCGGTAACGCGGTCCTGAACCGCTTTTTGACGACGGATATCGCGGAGATCCGTATCTTCTCGCGGGACGAGAAGAAGCAAGACGATATGCGTCACGAGTATCAGTTGAAATATCCGACGTTTTCGGATAAAATTAAATTCTACATCGGCGATGTGCGCGACCTGCAGTCCTGCCGCAGCGTGATGCACGGGGTGGATTTCATCTTCCATGCGGCGGCCTTAAAGCAGGTGCCCTCCTGTGAGTTTTTCCCGATGGAGGCCGTGAAGACCAACATTATCGGCACGGACAACGTGCTGACGGCGGCCATCGAGGCGGGGGTGGAGTGCGTGATCTGCTTGTCGACGGATAAGGCGGCGTACCCGATCAACGCGATGGGGACCTCCAAGAAGATGGAGGAGAAGGTGGCCGTGGCGAAGTCGCTGCACTCGGGGCGGACGCGCATCTGCTGCACGCGCTACGGGAACGTGATGTGCTCGCGGGGCTCGGTCATTCCGCTGTGGATCGACCAGATCCGCTGGGGCAGTCCGATCACCGTGACGGACGGGAACATGACGCGTTTTATCATGTCGCTGGATGAGGCGGTGGACC
This sequence comes from Bianqueaceae bacterium, assembly GCA_045627225.1. Lineage (GTDB taxonomy): Bacteria > Bacillota > Clostridia > Lachnospirales > Bianqueaceae > JAZQNF01. The sequence goes on along the minus strand of JAZQNF010000070.1, from coordinate 19,266 downwards.
TGGTGCTCTTTGCGTTTGAGCACGGGGAGAACGGGGACATTCTGGTGCAGAAGGCGCCGGCCTGTACGATCCGGACGCAGGCGGAGGCGGTTTGTGAGCTTTTCGGCGGGAATAAGGCGGATATCAAGACGATCGGGATCCGGCACGGCGAGAAGATGTACGAGACGCTTCTGACGAATGAGGAGTGTGCGCATGCGGTGGATATGGGCGACTTCTACCGGGTGCCGGCGGATACGCGCGGCCTGAATTACGATAAGTATTTTAAGGACGGCGAGGAGGACCGCAACACTCTGACGGAGTTTAACTCGAATAACACGCGTCGGCTGACCCTGGAGGAGACGAAGGCGAAGATCGCGTCCTTGGCTTATATTCAGGAGCGGCTGGCGGAAGGGAAATAAGATGTTTGAGAATGTGAAGTGGCAGGAGAACGGCAAGCTTAAGCTGCTCATTGTGGTGGGCACCCGCCCGGAGATCATCCGGCTGTCGGCTGTGATCACGAAGTGCCGCCGGTACTTTGATACGCTTTTGGCGCATACCGGCCAGAACTATGATTACAGTCTGAACGGGGTTTTCTTTAAGGACCTGAAGCTGGGGGCTCCGGAGGTCTATCTGGACGCAGTCGGCGCGGACCTGGGGGAGACCTGCGGCAATATCATCGCGAAGTCCTACAAGCTGATGGCGGAGCTTAAGCCGGAGGCGGTGCTGGTGCTGGGGGATACGAATTCCTGTCTTTCGGTGATCAGTGCGAAGCGGCTTCACATTCCGATCTTCCATATGGAGGCGGGGAACCGCTGCAAGGATGAGTGTCTGCCGGAGGAGACGAACCGGCGGATCGTGGACATCATTTCGGATGTCAACATGGCTTATTCGGAGCATGCGCGCAAGTATCTGCATGAGTGCGGGCTGCCGAAGGAGCGTGTCTATGTGACGGGCTCGCCGATGGCGGAGGTGCTGCGGGCGAACCTGGCGGAGATCGAGGCGAGCGATATTCACGAGCGGCTTGGGCTTGAAAAGGGGAAATATATCCTGCTTTCGGCGCACCGTGAGGAGAATATCGATACCGAGAAGAATTTTCTTTCGCTCTTTACGGCTATCAATAAAATGGCCGAAAAATATGATATGCCGATTCTGTACTCCTGTCATCCGCGCTCGCGGAAGCGGCTGGAGGCGAGCGGCTTTGAGCTGGATGCGCGTGTGATCCGTCATGAGCCGCTGGGCTTCCATGATTACAACTGTCTGCAGATGAATGCGTTCTGCGTGGTGTCGGACAGCGGGACGCTGCCGGAGGAGTCGAGCTTCTTCACGAGCATCGGGCATCCCTTCCCGGCGGTGTGTATCCGCACCTCGACCGAGCGCCCGGAGGCTCTGGACAAGGGCTGCTTTGTCCTCTCCGGCATCGATGAGCGCGGGCTTCTCCGCTCTGTCGACCTGGCGGTCGAGATGAACCGAAGCGGCGACTATGGTATCCCCGTGCCGGATTATCTGGATGAGAACGTTTCGGCGAAGGTCGTGAAGATCATCCAGTCATATACCGGTATCGTCGATAAGATGGTGTGGAGAAAAGATCAATGAACATTCTGCTTACCGGTGCGCGCGGCTTTGTCGGGCGCAACCTGAGCGAGGCGCTTAAGAACCTCCGGGACGGAAAGGACCGCACGCGGCCCTCGCTTTGCATCGGGGAGATTTTTGAGTACGACCTGGATACCGATCCGGCGCTTCTGCCCGGCTTCTGCGCGAAGGCGGACTTTGTCTTCAATCTGGCGGGCGTCAACCGTCCGAAGGAGGAGGGCGAGTTCATGCAGGGCAATTTCGGCTTTGCCTCCACGCTGCTGGATACCCTGAAGGCGGTCGGAAATCCCTGCCCGGTCATGCTGGCAAGCTCGCTGCAGGCGACGCTTCTGGGACGCTATGACGGCCCCTACGGCCGCAGCAAGAAGGCGGGCGAGGAGCTCTTTTTCGCCTATGCGGAGGAGACCGGCGCGCCCGTTTTGGTCTATCGCTTCCCGAATCTTTTCGGAAAATGGTCCCGCCCGAACTATAACAGCGCGGTGGCTACCTTCTGCTATAACACGGCCCATGACCTGCCCATCACGGTCACGGACCCGGCCGTGGAGCTGGAGCTGCTCTACATCGATGACCTGATCGCGGAGCTTCTGGACGCTCTGGAGGGCCGCGAGCATCACTGCGAATTTGACGGCCTGAAGGCGCGCTTCTGCGAGGAGGGCCGCTTCTGCGCGGCGCCGGTAACGCATCATGTCACCCTGGGCGAGATCGTGCAGCTTTTGGCGCGCTTTAAGGCTCAGCCGGCCACGCTTCTGATCCCTGACATCCCCTCGGGCAGCTTCGTGAAAAAGCTTTATTCAACGTACTTGAGCTACCTTCCCAGAGAAAAGGTGGCCTTCCCGCTGACAGCGCATGAGGATGCGCGCGGGAGCTTTACGGAGCTTCTGAAGACCGAAAGCGGCGGACAGTTTTCACTGAATATTTCCAAGCCCGGCATCACCAAGGGCCAGCACTGGCATCACACAAAGTGGGAATTCTTTATTGTTATTTCCGGGCACGGGCTCATTCAGGAGCGTAAGATCGGCAGCGATGAGCTGCTTGAATTTGAGGTTTTCGGCGAGCGGCCCGAGGCCGTCCACATGCTGCCCGGCTATACGCACAACCTCATCAATCTGAGTGAGACCGAGAAGCTCGTCACCCTGATGTGGGCCAACGAGCCCTTTGATCCTACCCATCCCGATACCTTCGGAGAACCCGTATAAGGAGGCCTTTCCATGAAAAAAACATTTCTTACTTTTCTCGGCTTTTCGCTGCTGATCATCGTCGTTCTGTCGACGGTGTTCATCGTCGCGGACAAGAAGCGCCGTGCGGAGAAGCAGCAGGAGAGCATCGCCTGCGAGCTGATGCTGCCGGAAGACGCGTACGGTCTGTACGCGTACGGTCTGTAAGGAGTATCCATGAAAAAGAACAAAAGGGCGCGGGGGCTTTGGATCGCGGGCATCGTCCTGGCGCTTGCTCTCGGCGCCGGTCTTCTGGTCTTTTTTGCGGGCCGCGGGCAGGAGGAGAGCGGATCGCTTTCTGAGTCCGAGGCGCGGGAGTCTTCGGGAGAATCGCAGCCGCATCCAGACGAATCCGGGCAAAGCACGGAAACGTCCGAGCCATCTGAATCATCCGAATCGTCCGGGTCATCCGGCACGGAGGACTCGTATCCGTTCTATCACTCGGACGAGGAGACCTTCCCCATCGAAACGCCCTTTGCCGTGCTTCGCTATCCGACCCGCTGGCAGGAGGCCGTTCTGACGTCCTGCGAGGACGGCCGCGTTCTCTTTTCGGCCGCTGTCTCGTCCGGCCCGGTCAGCCTTTTTGAGCTCCGTTTCGGGGTGGAGGGCGGCTATCTGCTGGGCTATCTGGACACAGAGGAGGGTGCGCTGCCCGTGTATATCGAAAGCTTTTCCTTTGGCGCGGACCTTCTTTCGGAGGAGGAGTACGAGCGCTGCTGCGCGATGAGCGAGGACGTGAACGTGCTCATTTCGCATTTGATCGACGAGTACGGACTGAGCATGGACCGGCCCTCCGGACCGGATGGATCCGGGGAGGAGTCCGGGGAGTCCGGCGGGGAATCCTTTGAGGAATCCGGCGAAGAGTCCTACGAGCCCGGCCTTTTCGAGATCGAAACGCCCTTTGCGGTCCTGAAATATCCGGCCCGCTGGAAAGAGGCGCTGACGCTCACGCAGACCGGCGAGGACCCCTACGCGCTTCTGTTTTCCTGCGGTCCGATCAGGCTGTTTACGCTGACCTTCTGCGAGGAGGCGGGCTATTATCTGGGCTCCTTCCGCTCGAACGGCGTGACGGTGCCCCTGTATATCACCAGCTACAGCTTTGACGAAGAGACGCTTTCCGCCGAGGACTACGAGCGCTGCTGCATCATGAGCGAGGACGTCAACGTCCTGCTGGAGCAGCTCCGGGCCGATTACGGGCTCGCGATGGGCGGCTCGCCCGAGGAAAGCGCGCCGGACGACGGGGTGTTTGAGATCGAAACGCGCTATGCCGTCCTGAAGTATCCCATCCGCTACGCGGAATACCTGAGAGTCCGCACGACCGACGGAACGCCCTTAAAGCTTAGCTTTTTCGCGCAGACCTCGATCGGCGAGGTCGAGCTGTTCGACCTGCTTTTTGACGGTGGGGACGGATATTTGCTGGGCTCCTTCACCGCCGCGGACGGCCGCCGCGTGCCGCTGCGCATCGTGAGCTGCGAGCTGCCCGAGGGCGAGCTTTCGCCGGAGGAATTCGACCTTTGCTGCGCGATGGAGGAGGAGGTCAACACCATCCTCGCCTATCTGCAGAAGGATTATCGCTTCGTGTTCGGCGAGGACGGCTCCGGTACGGGCAGCGGCTCCTCGGAGGAGTCGGTCCCCTTCTATCAGACGGACGCGGAAACCTTTACCATCGAAACGAAATATGCGGATCTGAAATATCCGTCGGTCTGGCAGGAGCTGCTGTCGGTCAGCATCAAAAAGCTCGGCACCTACACGGTCAGCTTCTATGCGAAGACCTCGGCCGGCGAGCTGCTCCTGTTCGAGCTTAGCTTTGACGGCGGGGACGGATATCTGCTGGGCCTGCTTCCCTACAAAAACAAGAGCGTCGAGCTGCGCATCACAAGCTATGACTTTGACAAAACCGGGCTTTCGGCCGAGGAATACGAGCGCTGCTGCGCGATGAGCGAGGACGTCAACGTCATCATCTCGAAGCTGATCGAAGAATACGGACTTGATATTTAAATTTGCAGAAGCTATACTAGGAGGACCGGGTATCATGAATTACTGTGATCTTCACCTGCATATTCTGCCGGGTGTCGATGATGGTGCGTCCTCTCCGGAGGAGTCGCGGGCCATGCTGGAGCGGGCCTACGCATCCGGAGTGCGTCTCTTGTGCGCAACGCCCCATTATCATCCCGGTTACTTCGGCAACAAACAAAAAGAGGCCGCACAGGCCTTTGAAGAGCTGAAAAGCTATGCGGCCGGGGCTTATCCCGACCTTACGCTCACCCTGGGGGCGGAGCTTCGCTGGGGGCCTCAGGCCCTGGAGTGGCTGGAATCCGGCGCCTGCCCCGGCCTGAACGGGACCTCCTACGTGCTGGTGGATTTTCTCGAAAATACGCCGGCCGAGGTCATTTTGACGGCCATCCGCGTCTGCATGAACGCGGGCTACCGGGCGGTGCTGGCCCATGCCGAGCGCTACTCGGCCTTCCATCGCGATCATCGCGAGCTGCACGAGCTGATCGATCTCGGTGCGGTCATCCAGCTGGACGCGGGCTCCCTCTTCGGAGAATGGGGCCGTGCGGCCAGGATCCGCGCCAGAAGGCTGCTCAGCTTCTATCTGGCGGACTGCGTTGCCTCCGATGCCCACAATACAACGGACCGCGCGGGCTCCCTTGCGCAGGCCGATGCCTTGATCACCAAGCTTTGCGGCGCGTCCTACGCCCGAACACTTCTTTTGGATAATCCCTCCGCCATCCTTCACGGCGCGGAAATCAGAAAGGAACAATAACATGGACAATCAGGAAAATGAGCGGGTCATAACGCTCGAGGACCTTTGGGGCATCTTCGTCGAGCACCTCATTCCCATCGCGGCGGCGGCCGTCATCGCCCTGCTGGGCGTGTTTCTCTACTCCCGTCTCTTCGTAAAGCCCAAGTATAATTCGACCGCCACGCTCTACGTGCTGCGTCAGGGCGGAGAGGATTACGCCTACACCCAGTCCGATTTCACCCTTGCCTTGAACGTCGTCAACGACTGTACCTACATGCTGAAGAGCCACGCCGTGCTCGACGAGGTCATCGACGAGCTGGAGCTGTCCCTCCCCTTCAAGACGCTCAAGGAGGCCATTTCGACCTCCAATCCCTCCGGCACGCGCGTGCTTGAGGTGAGCATCAAGGCCGATACGCCGGAGGAGGCCAAGCGCATCGTCGACGCCGTCTGCATCAAGGCGGCGGACAAGATCAGCCAGGCCATGGGCGGCGTTGACCAGGTCAATGTCTACTCCAAGGGCACCCTGGAGCAGTCTCCCTGCAACGGCGTCGGGCTGACCAAATACGCGCTGGCTGCGGTGGCGGCCGCCGTCCTCGTCTACGCGATCTTTCTGGTCGCCTTCATGCTGGATGACAAGATCCACACCGAGGAGGACATCGAAAAATATCTCGGTCTGACCGTTCTGGCCTCCATCCCGAACTCCGAGGACGGAGAAAAAGGCAAAAAATATCACGGTTACTACGCTTATAAGTACAAAAGCGGAAAGGACGGTGCCAAATGAGCGTGAAGCTGAAGCTGCCCGGCAGCAAAGACTACTTCGTGCAGGAGGCCTTCAACGTCCTCCGTACCAACGTCCTTTTTTCCGGCCAGGACGTCAAGGTCATCGCCCTGACCTCCTACGGGCCTAACGAGGGCAAGACCGTGCTGACCCTGCATCTCGGCCGAAGCCTTGCCGAGCTCGGGAAAAAGGTGCTCGTCATCGACGCCGATATGCGCAAATCCGTCATGGCCGCACGCAACACCGATGCGGCCAACAAGCAGGGCCTGTCCGAGGTCCTGACCGCACAGGCCGATCTGGAGGAATGCATCCTGCAGACCTCGGTCGATAATCTCGAGATCCTTTTTGCCGGAAAATATCCTCCGAACCCCGTCGAGCTTCTGAACGGCCGGTACTTTGAGCAGCTGCTTCAGGTCACCCGCGCGGACTACGACTACATCCTGGTCGATACGCCCCCGCTCGGCATGGTCATCGATGCCGCGGTCATCGCGTCCAACTGCGACAGCGCCATCATCGTCATCGGCAGCGACGACATCCGCTATACGCAGGCGCAGGAGGTCGTCAGCCAGATCCGGAAGAGCGGCTGCCGTGTGCTCGGGGCGGTCCTGAACAACGCAAAGAGCAAGAAAAGCGGCTATTACCGCAAGAAAAAGGGTAACTACGGTTATTATTACAGCAATAAATAATGCCAGTTCCGCTTCGCCCCGGTGTTGCCGGGGCAAAGCCGTCTTTAAGACAGTGAGGGGATTTTATGTTTGACAAACTGAAGCTGGTGGGAGAAAAGTTCCGTCTCCCCGGCACGCTCTATTCCTACGATGCCATCATGCAGGGCAACATCAATTCGACCTACAAGGGCACCTTCCGCCTGGACAACAAAACGGTCAAGTCCTTCATTTTCCAGAAGGTCAACACCTCGGTCTTCACGCATCCGGTCGAGATCATGAAGAACATCGATAACGTGACCTCGCACATGCGCGCGCATTTTCCGGACGAGCCCACGCTGCATTTCCATCACACCGCCGAGGGCCTGAACTACTATTTCGACGAGGACGGCAGCTTCTGGCGCGTCATGAATTTCGTCGATTCCGTCACCTACGATGTCTGCGAGGATCTGTCCGTCATCGCCGCCACCGGCGAGGCCTTCGGCCACTTCCAGATGCAGCTCTCCGATTTTGACGGCTCCCTGCTCTACGAGACCATTCCCGACTTCCACAACACGCACAAGCGCCTCGACACGCTCTTTGCGCATGTGGCCGAGGATCCCTTCGGCCGCGCCGCCGAGGCCGCCGATGAGATCGACTACATCGCCTCCGTGCGCGAAAAGGCCGCCGAGCTCTCCGACCGCTACGCCCGCGGCGAGTTCCCCATCCGCGTCACGCACAACGACACGAAGTGCAACAACGTCCTCTTCGACCGCGTGACCAAGCGCCCCCTGGTCGTCATCGACCTCGACACCGTCATGCCCGGCATGGCCATGAACGACTTCGGCGATGCCGTCCGCTTCATCTGCAGCACCGCCGACGAGGATGAGCCCGATCTTTCCCGCGTCTACTTCGACACGGCCAAGTTCCGCGCGTTCTGCAAGGGCTACATCGGCCAGGTCAAAAACGCGCTGGAGGAGAGCGAGATCTCGAGCCTCGTGCTGGCCGCCTTCTCGATCACCGTCGAGCTCGGCGCGCGCTTTCTGGACGACTATCTGACCGGCGATACCTACTTCAAGACCAAATATCCGGGCCACAACCTGGTCCGCACGCGCGCCCAGCTGCATCTGGCCCGGGATATCATGAAAAAGTACGACGAGCTCAATTTCATCGTGCGCGATGAACTGGAAAAGGCGAAGTGAGGAATAAGACGTGAAACTGAAAAAGTATGAGATCGGTGCCTGCAGGCGTACGGATGTGATCCTTTTTGCGGCCCTTTTTATCGTGACGCTTGCTTTTTCCCTGGTATGTCACAGCGTTTTCTACGGTTGGGAGGGGCTCGGAAGCTATTCAACGTCCCTCTATGCTTTTTCCTATTCCGACCTCGGATTCTGCTCCCGCACCCTGACCGGAAGCATCTATCGCTTGTTCTGCGGTATTTTCCCCGGCCTTTACGGATGGAAGCCTTTGTTTTACATCATCCTGGGAAAAGCGCTGCTCTTCGATGTCTGTCTTTTCTTTTTCTTCCTCTACCTGCAGAAAAAGGCCGGTACCGCCTATAAGCCTACCTTTATCATCACGGCCTTTACAATGTTTTTCCTCGTTCCGAGTCTGACCGCCTGCGAGAATTTAGGCAAGCCGGACATCATTCAGATGATGATCGTCATGCTTCAGGTTTATCTGATCCTGGAGCACAAGGGCGAATGGTCCATCCCTGTTTTGTCCTTCGTCAATGTCTGCATCCACGAGGGCTTTTTCTGCATGAATGCGAACGTAGTGATCAGCATCCTTCTGCTGTATGCCTGCTCCCGCGACGAGAACAAGCGAAAGTACTGGCTTCTGTTTGCGGCCAACTTTGCGGTCATGGCGGTCTTTTCGGTTTACTTTGTTTTCAATGCTCCCTCTGCGACGAAGGAGGTCTACGACAAGCTTTACGCGATTGCCGCGGATCTCAACAAGAGTGGTGCCGTTCATGCGAACCTGATCCTGCAGCGCGTCAAGCTTTCGGCGGCTCAGGCCGGCGCCACCACGGGCCTTGTATCCGATTCGGTATTCAAGGTAGGTGAAATGCGGCGTCTTCCTTTCATTCTGATCCTTTTCAGCCCGTATATCATTTATCTGGTCAGAGAAATCGTGAACCTTATCCGTAAGTCGGAGAGAAAGTTCTTCTATTTGCTGTATTTCCTGTCAGGCGTTGCGCTGATCCTGGTCGAGTTTTATCTCTTCTGCGATTTCGGCCGCTATTTCGTGTGGCTGATCTTCTTCTTCGGCATCACGATCCCGGTCGCTCTGCGGAAAGAAAAGGGATATACCAGTGTGCTGGAAGGGAAAAAGGTCTGGCTGCTGCTTCTGTTAGGCCTCTATTCATCCATTTTGATCCCGCTCTATTCCTGCACCTACAGTCCCTTCGTGGATATGCTGATCTATCATTTTCACCTTCCCTTTTAAGTGAGGCTCCTTTATGGAACGTGACCGTCACCTGTTTTTTGACACCTACTCGCTTCAGGAGACCGAAGGGATCCGCCGGCGCGCCGAGGCGGGCAGGCTGCTTGCCCGAATGAGCGAGCGGCTGCCGTCTTTTCCCGTCCGGGCCCTGAAAATCAGACTGCACGACAGACGTCTTCTTATCTCGCCTCTGCAGAAAAACCGCGTCGTGATGCCGGCATATGCGGAGATCCGCGGAAAAACCGCGGAAAAACGTTTTACGGTACTGGTGCCTCTGGCCTGGAACGAGCGCCTTACCGTCACAAGCGCTCCGCGTTTTTTTGCCTTCAGCCGTCCCGACAATCTGGATATCTGCTCCGGCACGATGCCCAAGGCGGTGCTGAACGGTTTTACGGCCGTCTGGGGGGATTGTGACGAAGCGGCGCTTCTCAGCCTGGGACGCTGTCTGGCGGAGGAGCTGCATCTGAGGCCCGCATGCGCGGCCTATCTGCGCGGAAGCGTCACCGAGCTTCCGGAGGGCTTTGCGGGCGCTCTCTGCTATGATATGCAGGAAAGCAAGGCACCGAAGGCCGTTTTTCTCCGGGGCAGCGGGATGTCCTCTGCCGGCCGGGAACGCTGGACGGAGCCCATCCGAAGCGAAGCGGGCATGCTGACCGATACGGCCTGCATGACGGCGCTGCTCAACTGGGCCGAGGAGGGCAGGGCGCCCATCGGCCTTGAACGCTGGATAAAAGAATAAAAAAATCTCATGCCGTACCCCCGTGTCGGGGAGGCATGAGATTTTTTATTCGAATTTATCGCGGTGGCTCTTGAAAAAGTCATAATAGCAGCGAACATTTTCAAGCTCCCACCAGTCCCGGACGCAGGCGGGGCAGCTGTCCAGATCGTAGACGCGGGCCCCCTCCATCGAAAGCAGAAAGGGCGAATGCGTGGCGATGATGAACTGGTCCCCGAGGTAGCGCACCGAGCTTTCCAGAAGCTCGCGCAGCTTAAGCTGATAGGCGGGCGACATACTGTTTTCGGGCTCGTCCAGAAGATAGAGGCGATCATCCTCCAGGAGCTTTTCGAAATAGCGGAGAGCGGTTTCGCCGTTGCTCATGAGGCGGGTGGCTCTGCCGGCCGTGCGGTCGATGTAATGGCGCCGCGAGAGCGATTTGGAGCGGGCCATGACCTGGGCGCGAAGGGCCTCGTAATCCTCCAGCCCCTGCATCTTGACGGTGCGGCCGTAGCGCAGCGCGCCCCAGTCCTCGCGGGCCTCCCGGCGGCTCTCCTCGATGTCGGCGTTGTTGGCACGTGCGGCCAGCATATAGTCGAAGATATCGTCGCTGGTGATGATGGCGCTGCCCTCGGGAGCCTGCTCCAGGGGGCCATAGTCATCCCAGGCGAGCTCGTAATCACAGGTCTCCAGATACAACGGGAGCATCTCGCCCTGATTAAAGGCGGAGAGGCGCTTCAGCCGAAGCTTTTCAGCGATCAGATTGAGCAGGGTCGTTTTGCCGCTTCCGTTTCCTCCGTAAAGGATCGTGACCGGAGAAAAATCGAAGCGCGCCAGGCCCTTGTCGCGGAAGAGCTTAAGGGGCCAGTCATTGTCGACGTAGCCTAAACGCCCGCCGTTTTCGGCGGCCTTTCGGTCCCAAAGCTCCTCCTCTCGGCCGAGCGGAAGGGTAAAGGATTCAAGATAGATCATTGAAATAAGGTGACGAGATAGGGGATACCGTAGGTGATGAGACTCATGATGGCGGCGGCCAGAAGCAGTCCCAGAAGGATCGCCGGAATGGCTTTTTTCGGCTTGACGCCGAGCAGGGAGGCGATGAAGCCGCCCGTCCAGGCGCCTGTGCCGGGCAGGGGGATGCCGACAAACAGGAGCAGCCCCCAGAACTCAGCCTTGGCGATCTTTTCCTTCTTGCTCTCTGCCTTCGCCTCGTACTTTTCCAGAAGCGGCCTCAGGAAGCCGACATGCGTTTTGAACCAGTTGAAAACAGGCGTCAGCAGAAAGAGGATGAAGGGGATCGGGACGATGTTTCCGGTGATGCAGAGGAGGAGCGCCTTCCAGTAGGGAAGGCCGAACAGACGCGCAGCGATCAGTCCGCCCCGAAGCTCCAGGATCGGAACCATCGAAATGATAAAGCTGATCAGCTCCGGACCGAAGATGCCGCCCAGATGAGTGCTGAACCACTCGACAAGGGTTTCGGTCATTATTCGGTAACCTCAGCCTTCAGGATGGCGCGGGTCGCGATCTCTTCGTCCAGCATGGCGGTGAAGGCCTCGGGGCTCATCTGGCCCATGTCGCCCTGCGCACGTCCGCGGACGGAGTACTGACCGGATTCGGCCTCCTTCTCGCCGATGATGATCATGTAGGGGATGCGGTTCATGCGGGCATCGCGGATCTTGTAGCCGATCTTCTCGGAGCGGTCATCCAGCTCGGCGCGGTAGCCCTTCTTGGCCAGTGCTTCGTAGACAGCCGAAGCTTTGTCCATGAACTTGTCGGAGATGGGCAGGACCTTGACCTGGACAGGAGCCAGCCAGGTGGGGAAGGCGCCCGCGAAATGCTCGGTGATGACGCCGATGAAGCGCTCGATCGAGCCGAAGACGACGCGGTGGATCATGACGGGGCACTGCTTCTCGCCGTTGGAATCGGTGTATTCCAGGTTGAAGCGGCCGGGCAGCTGATAATCCAGCTGGATGGTGCCGCACTGCCAGGTGCGTCCCAGGCTGTCCTCGATATGGTAGTCCAGCTTCGGGCCGTAGAAGGCGCCGTCGCCGGGGTTGATCTCGTAGGTCTTGCCGATGGAGGTGATGGCGTCCGCCAGCGCGGAGGTGGCCAGATCCCAGTCCTCGACGGAGCCGATGTGGTCTTCGGGCATCGTGGACAGCTCGATCGTGTAGGGCAGGCCGAACATCGTGTAGACCTCGTCGAAGAGCTTCGCAATGCGGACGACCTCGTTTTTGATCTGCTCCTTGGCCAGCAGGATGTGCGCATCGTCCTGGGTGAAGCAGCGGACGCGGAACATGCCGTGCAGAGCGCCGGACAGCTCGTGGCGGTGGACCAGACCCAGCTCGCCGTAGCGAAGCGGCAGGTCACGGTAGGAGTGCGGCTCCAGCGAGTAGACCAGGATGCTGCCGGGGCAGTTCATGGGCTTGATCGCAAAGTCCTCTTCGTCGATGACGGTCGTATACATGTTCTGCTTGTAGTGATCCCAGTGACCGCTGGTCTCCCACAGGGTGCGCTTCATGATCTGGGGCGTGGAAATCTCCAGGTAGTCCCACTTCTTGTGGACCTCGCGCCAGTAGCCGATCAGCGTGTTTTTGAGGACCATGCCCTTCGGCAGATAGAAGGGGAAGCCGGGGGCCTCATCACGGAAGGCGAACAGGCCGAGCTCCTTGCCGAGCTTGCGGTGATCGCGCTTTTTGGCTTCCTCGATGCGGGTCAGGTAGGCGTCCAGGTCCTCCTTCTTGCTGAAGGCCGTGGCGTAGAGACGCTGCAGCATCTTGCGCTTGGAGTCACCGCGCCAATAGGCACCGGCGACGGAGGTGATCTTGTAAGCCTTGACCTGCTTGGTATTCATCAGGTGCGGGCCGGCGCAGAGGTCGGTGAACTCGCCCTGCTTGTAGAAGGAGATCTCGGCATCCTCGGGAAGGTCCTCGATCAGCTCGACCTTGTAGGGCTCGTCCTGCTTCTTCATGAACTCGATGGCCTCGGCACGGGGCAGGGTGAAGCGCTCAAGCGGCAGCGCCTCCTTGATGATCTTCTTCATCTCGGCCTCGATGGCTTCGAAATCATCGGTGGTGAAGGGACGCTCGCTGTCGATGTCGTAATAGAAGCCGTCGGCGATGGCCGGGCCGATGGCCAGCTTCGCCTCGGGGTAGAGGCGCTTAACGGCCTGCGCGAGGATATGCGAGCAGGTGTGGCGATAGGTCCACATGCCGTCCGGGTCTGCAAAGGTGCAGATCTCGACCAGGGCATCCTCGGAGACGACCGTGCGCAGGTCTTCTCTTTCGCCGTTCAGTCGGGCGCAGCAGGCCATGCGGCCGAGGCCCTCGCTGATATCGCAGGCGATTTCATAGAGGCTGACGGGGCGGTCATACTCGCGGACCACTCCGTCCTTTAAGGTGATTTTCATGTTGGTATTCTCCTTTGGCAAGATGTGTTCTCCGTGATGCGGGCTTCGGGCTTCAAAAATAAAAAAACCCTGATCGCCGCAAAATGCGGGGATCAAGGGTACAGTGTACGGTTCCACCTTGATGTTTCACTCGACAGCCTGAAAACTGCTTGATCGTTAACGCAATCACGCGCCGGTCCCTTATTTCGGGCGGAGCTCGGGAGTGGTTTTCATGCGGGACGTCAGAAAAGGACTTGCAGCCCGGGGTCAACCGTGTCCTTTCTCTCTGTCTGAGCCTGGCGCATTACTCGTCTCCGTCAAAGCCTTTATAGACGCGATTTTAACGCAAAAATGCGGGAAAGTCAAGCGGTTGGTTGATGTCCGTTGCGTCGGAAATTGTGACCAACCGCTGCAATACGGCGCGGACGCCGTATTGCCGATGGGGTAGCAGTCGGAGCGGTTGGTTGATGTCCGTTGCGTCTGAAATTGTGACCAACCGCTGCAATACGGCGCGGACGCCGTATTGCCGATGGGGGTTGAGTCGGGGCGGTTGGTTTGCGTCCGTTGCGTCTGAAATTGTGACCAACCGCTTCGTCCTTTTGTTTTTCCTTTCTATGTGATATAATGCCTCCATAGGATAAAGATATCGGGAGAATCACATGAAAGCACGCTCATTCAAAAGAATCCTGGCCGTCCTGATGGTGCTGGTCACCTTCTTTGCGTCGTTCTGCTTGGACCCGCAGGAGGCGTGGGCCGGGGAAGAAAGCAAAATCGCAGGCGTGGATTATACGCGCCTCGGCTACGGCAGTGAAGCAAGCTGCCCGGTCATTCTGAAGCTGGGGCCCTTCGCCATCCCCGGCGAGATGCAGGCGGGCAATCTGCGCTCCAGAGCGGAGGTCAACCGCTGCGTCCGGAAGGTAATGGATGACTACGGTATCAATTCGAAATGGCTGATCAAAAGGCAGACACATGTGGCAAAGCTGTGGGATCTTTACGGCGTCTCGTATGCCGAGGTCGCAGAGACCCTGACCCTGTCGGCCGGAGGAAAGGTCGGCACGGCGATACAGGCGCTCATCAGTGCCGGCACCATGGAGTACAATCAGAGCGCCAGCCCCGGTGACATCATCAACGTGGCCCTCGGCTCCATTGCCGGACTGGCGGTCGGAGCCCTCAGTCTGGAAGGGACCGTAGCGTATCTGGCAGCCGTCAGCGTCAGCGCGGCGTCCCTGGAGATCGGAAAGCTGACGGATGCGCTGCTTCAGGGAGAGAATCCGACGGAGGTGTTCGAAGGCCTTGCGGAGGCTCTGGAGATCGCGGATTTTTACGACAGATGCCGTCAGCAGATCAAATTTCTTCCCTCCGAGGATTCCGCCCGCATCGTCTTCGACGGCAAAGTGGCCGAATTCGGGGGCATGGATTTTCTGGGGATCGGCGGCAACACGCTCTGCCTTTCGGCGAGCGGAGAGCTGCGCTCGGATAACCCGAGTGCAAGGATCTGGCTTGACAAGAGCGGCTACGACCGTCAGCGGGCCTTCTCGGGCACGTATTCCGGGGAGCTGGAGATCGAGATCAGCTACAGTCTGAAGCCCTTTGATGAGGGCTTCATGGCCAAATTTGTCGGAGAGACCCCCTTCGGAAATCTGGAGGGACAGCATTATCACGACAGTTATCAGCCGACCGTCTGCAAAAAGACCCTGAAGCTATCCAACGTGAAGCTGACCATCGATGCCGCCAAGGAGCGTTACGGAAACACGAAGATGTACGCCATTCCGCTCGGCGGCGCGGTGGACGAGACCGTCTTCCGCCTGAATCACGAGGTCATCATTGCCCCTCAGGAGATCTTCAGCGTGCTTGGCATGGATGAGAACGGCAGCTGGCAATACAGCTTTGCGGACGGGACCATCGTGACCCGGCTCGGCTTTTCGGGCACGCTGATGGACAAGCGCTACGCCGGGCTGGATCTTTCCGCGGCGGAGGGAATGATGAATCAGCATGTCGTCGCGCCCTATACGGATCTGCGTTATTCCATGGATCTGGAAGGCGGCCAGGAGGGCTACGGGGTCGATAAGGATGTTTTCTCGATGCTGAGCGGTACGCCCGTGCTGGTCCTTCTTCTGAACGATGCCAAATACGCGGCAAAGGAGTAAGCCATGAAGAGATTTCTGACGTTTTTACTGACGGCTGTTTTCTGCCTGGCTCTCTGCGGCTGCAAGCCCCTTTTCCCGGACGGCGAGGAAAGCCGGGAAGCGGACAGCGAAGGACAGAACAGCCTGGAGGAGACCGTGACCGCGGAGGGGACGCTTTCGGACGCGGAGGCAGAACGGCTTCTCGCCTCGATCCGCATGCCGGACGCGCTGGTCAGCTTCAGCGGCGTCATCGGCGGAGATCCGACCGCGGATGATTATTACGGTACTCCGGAGCACGCCCTTTACCTCGACTATCTGTACTCGCTGATGGCCGCCGATCTGACCGATGAGGAGGCTTACGACTGTACCCAGACCTTCCTTTTCGATACCGAAACGCCCTGGGAGAGCGGCCTGTACCTCTTCGACTGGAGTAAGTGGGAGGAGGAATCCGAGCCGGACGAGGAGAGCACCGGCCCGCTTGGACTTGACTTTTTGAAGGACTATATTCCCGCCGATGCCGAGGCGTATGAGCAGGGAGGCATGCTCATGTATATGTATGACGGGAGCCTCGCGGAGGCGCAGGCCTTGGCCTCCGCCGTCGGTGCTCACGGCTTCGATGAGAACGTAACGCAGTACGAAATCGCCGGCATGTATTATTATCAGGGCATGAGCCTCACCGGCGCCAGCATTCAGATCATGTATACTGCTGACACGATCACGGTCAGTATTCTAATTTTTGATTGATTTCCGGAGGTTTATTATGGCTAATTCTGCAATTTCCACCGCTGAGGCCCCGAAGGCCATCGGCCCCTATTCCCAGGCAATCCTGGCGGGAAACACGCTTTATGTATCCGGGCAGCTGCCCATCGATCCGGCCACCGGCGCCTTCGCCGGCGAGGACATCGCCTCCCAGACGCGTCAGGCACTGCTCAACCTGAAGGCGATCCTGGAGGCAGCGGGCTTTTCCATGGCCGATGTCGTCAAGACCACGGTTTACCTGGCGGATATTGCGGACTTCGCGGAGATGAACGGGGTCTATGCGGAATTTTTCACCGCGCCCTATCCGGCTCGCGCGGCCTTTGAGGTGGCGGCGCTGCCCAAGGCCGGCCGCGTCGAGATCGAGTGCATCGCAGTCCGGTAATGCATGGATAATACGGAGCTGTATGAGAGGATGCCGGTACGGCAGGCCCTTCTCAGACTGATCGTGCCGACGGTCATTTCGCAGGTGATCACGGTCATCTACAATATGGCCGATACCTTTTTTATCGGACGGCTGGATGACCCGAACCAGGTGGCGGCTGTCACGCTTTCCCTGCCGCTGTTCATGTTTCTGACGGCGCTCGCCAACCTCTTCGGCATCGGCGGCTCCGCGGTGATCGCGCGCTGCCTGGGCGCCGGGAAAAAAGAAAGGGCGAGGAGCTGCGCGGCTCTCTGCCTCTGGGGCGCGGCCCTCTGCGCCCTTCTGTACGGACTGCTTTTGTATCTGGTCCGGCCGGTTTTTCTGCCGATCCTCGGCACCAATGAGGAAACCTACGGCTTTACCTGCCGTTATCTGTTCTGGATCATCACGGTCGGTGCGGTCCCGACGGTCCTTTCCCAGACGCTGGCCAACCTGATCCGTTCGGAGGGCTGCTCGCGTCAGGCAAGCTTCGGCGTTGCGATGGGCGGAATCTTAAACATCGCGCTCGACCCTCTGTTCATCTTTGTTTTCCGGCTTCAGCTGGCCGGAGCCGCCATCGCGACGATGCTCTCGAACCTGGCGGCCGCGATCTACTTTTTCGTTTTCCTGTACCGTCACAGAAGCACGAGCGCGATCACCCCGGATCCCCGCCTGATCAGCCCGCGCGGACACATCCTGCCCGAGGTGCTTCTGTCCGGCCTGCCCAGCTGCATCATGATCATGATGGGGACGCTTTCCAACGCCGTTCTGAACCACCTGGCCGCCTCGTACGCCAACACCGCGGTGGCGGGCCTCGGCATTGCCAAAAAGATCGACTCGCTGGCCTTTGCCATCGCGCAGGGGATGACGCAGGGCGCGATATCCCTGATCGCCTACAACTACGCCTCCGGAAACCGCAAGCGCATGAATGAGGCCGTCCTGAGCGCCCTGACGCTCACGCTTTGCGTTTCCGTTGCGATCCTTCTGGTGCTTTTTTTCGGCGCCGGCCCCATCACGGCCCGCTTTATTTCGGATGCAGAGACGGTTTCCTACGGCGAGCGCTTCCTGCGCATCAACTGCCTTGCGGCGCCCACCACGGCTCTCAACTTCATGATCATCACCGTGTTTCAGGCCACCAAGCAAAAGCTCCGCCCGCTGATTCTGTCCTTCCTGCGCAAGGGCTCGCTCGATATTCCGCTGATGCTCGGCCTCAACGCCCTGTACGGTATCGGCGGCATTCTCTGGGCCACGCCCATCGCTGATCTGATTGCTCTGCTCGTCGGACTGGCTCTTTTCATCCCCTATTATCGGAGGATGAAAAAGGCGGGCAGTCTGTAATCTATGTTTTGTCCATTTTTCTCTTCTGATGCCTGCTTGCATTTCCCGCTTCGGCTCTCTATACTGTAAGCAGGCATTTTTGAAGTCATTTTTTCCGGAGGCGGATATGGATACTTTCCTTTTTGCGGCCAACGCGGTGCTGCCCATTGTGCTTCTCGTGGTCTTCGGCTATGTGCTGAAGCGCATCGGTCTGCTGACCGATTCCTTCCTGACCACGGGCAACCGCTTTGCCTTCAGGGCCCTGCTGTCGGTCCTGCTGTTCTACAATACCTACAATATTGAGTCGCTCGACTGGAGCGATGTAAGCTTCCTGCTCTATGCAGTTGCTGCCACGCTGCTGCTGTTCGGCGTAGGCCTTTTGGTGTCGCTTGGCTTCCGCGGGAAGCCGGCTACCCGCGGCGCGCTGGTGCAGGGCGTCTTCCGCTCGAACTACGCGATCATCGGCATCCCGCTGGCAACGGCGCTTTACGGAACGGAGGGAGCTGCCGCGGCAAGTCTGCTCTCGGCCGTCAGCATCCCCCTGTACAATGCGCTTGCCGTTATCACCCTTACCGTGTTCGACCCGGAAAACGAGGGCAAAAAGGTGTCCCCGGGCAAAATCGTCAAGGGCATCTTCACGAATCCGCTGATCCTCGGTGTTCTGGCCGGACTGGTCTGCCAGGCCATCCGTGCCGGTCTTGCGGCCGCCGATATCAGCTGGCGTCTGAAGGATATCACCTTCCTGTACACCGCCATCAAAAACATCGCCTCTACGGCTTCGCCCTTCATGCTGATCGTGCTGGGCGGACGTTTCGAATTCTCGGCCGTCCGGGACAAGTGGAAGCCCATCACGCTTGGCGTCGCCATGCGGCTGATCGTCGCCCCGCTTCTGACCCTGCTGCCCGCCTTTTTCCTGCTGCCGGAGCTTGACGGCTCGCAGATCGCCGCTTATCTGGCGCTGTTCGGCACCCCTGTCGCGGTTTCCAGCGCCGTCATGGCCCGCGAAATGAATTCGGATGATGTCCTGGCCGGCCAGCTGGTCGTCTGGACGACCGTGCTCTCCATGTTCACGCTTTTCGGCGAGATCATGCTGCTGAGAACTTTAGGATTATTATGAGAAAGAAAAGTCTCATGCCTCCCTTCGACACGGGGAAACGGTCTTCGGGAGGCA
>JAZQNF010000069.1:0-37336 GCA_045627225.1 Bianqueaceae bacterium | reverse complement strand
TGCATGGGCGCGTCACAATTTAATCCAAGCAACGTCATCCACGCGCCCTTCGAGGCCGCCTACTCCGGCAATATGCGCTCTGCGCATATTGCATGGGCGCGTCACAATTTAATCCAAGTAACGTCATCAACGCGCCCTTCGAGGCCGCCATTTTCGGCAATATGCGCTCTGCGCATATTGCATGGGCGCGTCACAATTTAATCCAAGCAACGTCATCCACGCGCCCTTAGGCCACTACCTTCGGCAATACGCGCTCTGCGCGTATTGCGAGGGCGCGTCACAATTTAATCCAAGCAACGTCATCAACGCGCCCTTAGGCGCCCATCAGCAGTATCCCCCCAATGACCGCGGCGATGCAGAGGTACTGTCCCTTTGTCAGCTTTTCCTTCAGGAAGAGACGTGACAGAAGCACGGAGACGATGCAGTAGGACGCGACCATCGGCGCAGCCAGGATGGGGTTTCGGGCCATGGCGAAGACGTAGAAGACCTGACCGGCCTCCTCGCAGAGCGCGGCGCCGGCTTTGGGAAGCTCGCTTTTGGCGAAGGGGTTGTAGGGACGCTTTTCCCTGATCCACAGCCAGCACCAGGCGATCAGTCCGGCCAGCGCGAAGGTCAGGCCGTAAAGGATGAGTATGTCGGTCTCGCCCAGGCCGAGGCCGCTTTCCCCGTCAAGCAGGATGCCGTCGGCGGCGGTGCCGAGGGTGTCGAACAGGCAGTAGAGCAGAGGGAAGAGCAGGGCGCCTGCCCCCAGGCGGAAGCGTTTGCTCTCCGCGGCCTCGGGCGGCTCGCCGGCTTCGGCGGCTGAAAGCCTTTGTTCGACGATAGCCAGCGCGATCACGCCCAGCGCGATCAGTCCGGTCCCGATCAGGGAGCGCGGCGAGAACTCCTCGCGCACCGAGGCGATGCGCCCGGTCCCGAGAAAATAGAAAAGCATGAGGAGCGCGGACAGCGCGCCCGAGGCGTTCTGCACCGGCGAGACGATGGACAGCTCCAGATAGCGGAGTCCCGCGTAGCCGATGACCATCGAGATGATGTAGCAAAGGGAGGCGGGCGCATAGCGCAGCGCGTCGCGGAGCAGCTCGCGTCCGCTGTGGAGGCCGCCGGGCAGCAGGAGAAGGAGCGCGGAGCCGGCGCCCATGATCAGGCCGACCCAGACGGCCTGCCGCAGATGGCTGAAGGGATCGCCGTCATCGGCGCCCCTTTTATAGAAGAGATCGGCTGCCCCCCAGGCGAGGGTGCAGAGGAGAGCGTAAAAGAACCAAGACATAAGAGATCCTCCTTTGTTTTCAATTATACTATCGGAAAGGAAGGGTTTCAAGTCTTTTGAGTTAGTAAGCGGGCGCTTAAAAACCGCTTAAATAAAGGATTTTCGGGGATAAATGCGGAAAGCGATGTCCGTTTTATCCATATTTTAGGTTCATTTTTGATATGTACGAAAAAGGCGAAGGAGAGTAAAGTATTTATACGATCATCTCCTTGACTCATGACAATATGCAAAATCAGATTAGCTTCAAACAGTATCGGAACATTGACCTGCTGCTCTTTACGGCTTTAACAGGGGTTTTTGAATACATTCTGGTCACGGCAGCCGAAACATGGTTTCCCGATCAGCTTTATTCGCTGTCCTTGACCGCGCTGATGAGCGCTCTCGTCCTTATGAGATGGGGCTTTTATGCTTTTCTTCCGATGCTCGCCGGCGGTCTGGCATATTCGTTGGCGTCCGGGGGAAGCGCGGCCGCCGTTCTGATTTATTCGGCCGGCAATCTCATGGCGCTTCTGGCCCTGCTGCTGTTCAGGCGGCCCGGCAAGGCACGCATCGCATCCGGAAGCTTCCGTGCGGCGGTCTTCGGCTTTCTGGTTTCAACGCTCATGCAGCTGGGGCGCGCGCTGATTGCGTTTTTACTGGGCAATTCCTTCCGGACTTGCCTCGGTTTTATCACGACCGACCTGCTCAGCAGTCTCTTTGCGGCGCTGGTCGCCGGAATCGCCGTACACTGTGACGGCCTGTTTGAGGATCAAAGGGCTTATCTGATCCGTAAGCAGGAAGAATTCCGGGAAGAAAAAAGACAGGAACAAATATTCTGACAAAAGGGCAAGGCCCCGGGTCATCTTATCTGAAACAAAATAGTGGAGGAAAGCTTATGAAAAAAGCGGCGGATTATCTCATCTACGATGAGGCTTCCGGAACTTATCGCGAGGATCCCGAGCAGGCGGTACGTGATGACGTTGAAAAGCATCAGGCCTTAAACGTTCTGCGTACCATTATGAAGGACTGGCGTCTGTATGCGATGCTCGTTCCCATGATCCTGGTCTTCCTGTTCTGGCGTTATTTCCCGATGTACGAGCTTCTGGGCTGCTTCAAGGTAACCGATAATGTCAAAACGGTTGCCGAGCAGTACTTTGCCGGCTTTTCCTACTTCCGCCGCCTTCTGTTCGCGGGAGACGGCATTTCGCTGGAGTTCTGGCGCGCGCTCCGCAACACCTTCCTGCTGAGCTTCTACGGACTCTGCTTCGGCTTCCCGATGCCCATCATTCTGGCTCTGTTCTTCAACGAGATCAAGTCCAACGTAGCCCGCAGCGCCTATCAGGTGCTGACCTATCTGCCCAAGTTCATGTCCACCGTCGTCATGACCTCTCTGGTCACGCTTCTGATCAAGCAGGGCGCGCTGACCACCGGCATGGGTATCGTTTCCCAGTTCCTGGTCAACATCGGAGTCATACCCTATGAAACCGGTCAGGCCGGCCTTCTGCGCAACCCTGCCTTCTTCCGCGCCATCTATCAGATCAGCGGCATCTGGGAGGGCGCCGGCTACGACAGTATCGTTTACTTCGCCGCCATCATCGCCGTTTCACCCACCAACTACGAGGCTGCCCAGATCGACGGCGCCAACAAATGGGCGCAGATGCGCTACGTCGTTCTGCCCTCCATCCTTTCCACCGTCGTCATCATGCTGATCCTCCGAATCGGCTCTCTGCTGTCGATCGGATACGAAAAGGTCCTGCTTCTTTACAACCCCGACACCTACGTCACCGCCGATGTCGTTTCCACGCTGGCCAACCGCTACGGCCTTGAGGGAACCGCCAAGGGCCTTGCCTCCGCAGCCGAAATGATGAACAACATCATCGGCATGCTGCTGGTCATCGGAGCCAATACCGTCGCCCGCAAGGCGTCCGACACATCGCTGTACTGAGGAGGAACGCCATGAAACGCCGATTAGAAATCTCCGAGCTGATCTTCAAGATCCTCGCCTACACCTTCCTGACCGTCTTTGCCCTGTGCTGTCTGTATCCCTTCGTCTACGCCATTTCGGCTGCCATGAGCGGCCGCGCCGCCGTAGAATACAACGAGGTCGTGCTTTTCCCGAAGGACATCCAGTTCGAGGCCTTCAACCGCATGTTCACGGACAACATGTTCTGGAATTCCTATTCCAACACGCTGTTCCTGACCTTCTACGGCACCATCTGGGCGCTGGGCGTTGCCATCCTGGGCGCCTACGCGCTTTCCAAAAAGCGCCTGCTTTTCCGTAAGGGCTTCAACGTCTTCCTGGTTTTCACCATGTGGTTTTCCGCCGGTCTGGTCCCCCAGTTCCTGAACTACCTGAAGACCAAGGAAATCTTCAACAGCATGGGCATCATGGACGACAAATGGCTGGTCGTCATCGCCATGGGTATGGCCGCCATGAACGTCATCCTGCTGCGAAACGCCTTCGAGGGCGTCCCCTCTGAGATCGAAGAGGCGGCCATCGTCGACGGCGCCACCGAGTTCCAGGTCCTGAGCAAGGTCTACATCCCCATGAGCAAGTCGACCATTGCCACGGTTGCCCTGTTCTTCGCCATTTCCCGCTGGAACGGCTACTTCTGGGCCCGTCAGATGATCTCCAACTCTCATGAGCATCCCCTGCAGGTCTTCATCCGTCTGAAGCTCGAGGAATTCACCGATCCGGAACAGACCGCCGGCTGGAACAAGATCTACGCCTCCGACTCGGTCATCTACGCGCTGATCGTCTGCTCCATCGTCCCCATCCTGATCATCTACCCCTTCATCCAGAAATACTTCGCGAAGGGCGTCAACATGGGCGGCGTCAAGGAATAAGCCCCCGCTTCATCCAATGTATATTTTGCAAAGAAATTTGCTTAATATAGTAACTCTACCTATCCAAAACCAAAAATAGGAGGACACGTTTTATGAAAAACGTAAAGAAACTTTTAGCTTTCGTCCTTGCTCTCCTCATGGTCGCCGGCTGCTTGTTCGCATGCAAAGAGCCCGAAGTTGAAGAGTCCAAGGAAGAATCCGAAGAGTCCATCATCGTCGTAGATCCTCTGGCTTACGCTCCCGGCACCGTGCTTCGCATGGCTACCGGTTACAACAGCGCTAAGACCGGTCTGTTCTTCGACGCTGATACCGCCGGTGAGGGCATCACCCTGGCCGGAAAGACCTACAAGAGCGGCGATCTGAAGCCGACCTGGCAGGCCATCAGCGAACTCCTCTCCATCGAGTTCGAGAATCATTATCAGGGCAACTCTGCTTCCAACGAGTTCAAGTTCTGGCAGGATCGTCTGAATGAAATCGACATGATCTCCGGCTCCGCCGCCACTCTTTCCGAGTTCGGTGAAAAGGGCAACCTGGTCAACCTTGCCGATTATCTGGATGACATGCCCAACTTCAAGGCCTACATGGAAGCCAACCCCATCGTCATGCTCTCCATCCTTGGCAACACCACCACCGGTGCGATCTACTTCGCTCCCTACTTCGATGGTGCCAACGATATCGAGCGTATGCCCCTTATGCGTACCGACTGGGTCGAGAAGCTTCTGAACGGTGAGGGCGCCTTCACTGCCGAGCAGTCCAAGGAACTCCTTCCCGCTGTTTACACCCCCTACATGCCCACCAAGGGCAAGGTCGCTGTTGACGTTGTCAAGGCCGATGCTTCCGGCACCGAGACCATCAACAAGGACTACGACAAGGCCGGCAACATCGTCGCTAAGATGAATGACGCTCTGGCCGCCGGCGCTGTTGACGGTGTTACCGCTGTTAACATGCTCCGCACCTACATCGACGAAGCTTACAACAACTACTACGGAACCAAGCGTGCTGACCTGTTCATCGGCCAGAATGCTGCCTGGGATGCCGATGAGATGGTTGCTCTTCTCCGCTGCGTCGTTGCTAACCCCTACACCCTGAACGGCACCGATAACGTAGAAGGTCTCTTCTCCCGTGAGGATGCCAATACTCAGCGTAACGTGGATATGTTCCGCTTCGCCGGCACTCTGTTCGGTGTCCGCGGTCTTGAGTCCCGTTCCGATTACCTCTACATCGACGAGAACGGCAAGCTTCATGATGCCCGCGCCGAAGAGGCTACCTATATTGCTCTTGAGAGAATGAACGCCATGGTTCAGGAAGACCTGATTTCTCAGGCTTTCATCGAAGGCGCCGCTGAGACCTCCAGCACCTACCTGGAGAAGGATCTTGGCTTCATGAGCTACGACTACAACCAGACCCAGACCATTCTGAACGAGACCAAGCTTCAGGAAGGTGAGAAGTACATGGCTGTTATGGTTCCCGTTGCCCTGTGGTTCGACGGCACCAATGCTAACGGCACCTACATGCGCTTCACTGAGTCCTGGCGTTCCGTTAAGACCGATGCCTGGGCGATCACCGCTGCCGGCGCCGGCGTTGACGAGAACAAGCTGCACGCTGCTCTTAAGCTGATCGACTACGCTTACAGCGAAGAAGGTCAGATCATGATGAGCTACGGTCCCGACGACTTCATCAAGAAGAACGCCGATGGCAGCTACGTCACCTTCAACTTCAACGGTAAGGAAATGCCCGTCATCTCCGACGAGACCTACGAGCTGCTGTGGAGCCTTGCCGCCGGTAACTACACCAACTTCGCCCGCTACTACCTGGGCTCCACCCTGAGCTTCGTTAAGAGCCAGGCCTTCGAGTATCAGTGCACGCATGAAGTCGGTAAGGAAGGCGCCGGTTACATCTCCAACGCCATCGGTTTCGGCACCATCAAGCATCCTGAGCTTGCTCTGACCGAGAACCCCTGGTACACCTCCGTTCCTACCGTTCTTCCCAACACCACTGTTGAGAACGATGTTATCAGCGGTTACACCGAGCTTTCCTCCAACGGCAAGTTTGGTTCCGCCAAGGGCAACTTCAACCAGCTCCTTGACGTAATCCGCTTCGGTTATCAGGGTGAAGGCACCTCCAGCCGTGCCGAGCTTCTGAATACCGTTTACGAGACCTGGCACAGCAAACAGTACACCATGTTCAAGCAGCAGGCCTTCGACAGACTGACTGTATACTACAACGGTCTGAATAAGTAAGACGGATAATTCAGATACTTCCCGCCCGCAGTGCGGGCGGGAAGTATTCTTACCCGGAGAAGAGTTAAGAGATAAGGGATAAGCCAAACGGGCTTTCCGCTCCCTTATTTTCTTATCCTTTATCTCTTAACTCTAATCTTTTGTTTGTTTAAGACGATTTTCCTCTTCTCTCTCAACTCACTCGCGACGCGAGCTATGGAGGTTTCTATGTACAAAAAGCAAATGAAATTCGAAAAGATTGTCTGCTTCGTGATGCTCGTGGCAGCTGCCGTGGTTTTCATCTATTCGCTCGGGCTCATGACGGATCTGTATGACAGTCTGTATCCGACCATGATGAACCCCGCCAACCATGAGGAAACCTGGGTGCCCGGCTCCATCATCTACTATGACATGCAGGACTTTAACAGGATGCTTCTCAAAATCGGCATCGGTCTGATCCTGGTCTCGCTTCTGCTGTTTGTCGTCGGAAACCATACCCGCCGCCGGTATTACGCCGCCAACTACGTGGCCACCGGCCTCAATGTACTGGCTGCCGCTGCCGCCACCGTCTGGACCCTGCCTCAGATCTCTGCCTTCCGCGAGCAGTATCTTCAGATCGACTTCCAGGCTCTGCAGGAATTTTCCGAAATGTGGTCAAGCCCTTACATCGAGTCGACCTTCTGGTTTGATGCAGGTCTTTATATCTTCATCTTCCTGCTGATCGCGGCAGTCCTGCTCGTGGTCAACATGATCTGGAAAATCGACATGATGAAATCAGAAAAGAAGCTGCTGGAGAAAGGAGAGTAAGCGCCATGATCGAAATGGATGACAAACTAGTCAAAAAAGACCGGCTTCGCTATACCAAGAACAGTCTTTCCGCTTCTCTTACTTATCTTGCTATTCTGCTGGATGTTTTCTTTTTTGTCAGTATTTATAAAACGGATGTCGGCAACTATTATTACAACTGGCTGATCGGCGTCTCCATCATCTACAACCTGCTGTTCCTTCTGTTCGGCTTCCTCGCGTCCGAGGGCGTCAAGAACTACAAGGTTGGATATGCCTATCTGCTGATCGCGATGGGCATCGGTCAGTTTATCCGTATCCTGATCATTCCGATGCGTGCCTACGGTGCCTCCGTCACCCTGGCCGGCGTCGAGTATATCGTTATGGGAACCGAGCAGTTTACGCGCTGCGTCATCTATCTGTGCCTGTCCGGCTTTTTTGCCATCGTAGCCGGCATCATCGCCATTATCCGCACCGGCACGCTTCGACGCTACGAAAAGAGCCTGCTGGAGAAGGAGGAGAACCGTGGCTGAACTGAAACTGAAAAACCTCAACAAGATTTATGAGGCGACCCCCGATTCACCTGCCTATCATGCTGTCCACGATTTCAATCTGGATGTGGAGGACGGCGAGTTCATCGTTCTGGTCGGCCCCTCCGGCTGCGGCAAATCCACGACGCTGCGCATGATCGCCGGTCTGGAGGATATCTCCGAAGGACAGCTGATCATCGACGGCAAGGATGTCACCAAGATGCCCCCCAAGGACAGAGACATCGCGATGGTTTTCCAGAACTATGCCCTGTACGGCCATATGACCGTTTATGAGAACATGGCTTTCTCCCTGGAGCTTCGCCATGAGAACAAGAACGTCATCCACCGCAAGGTTCTGGCCGCTGCCGAAATGCTTGACCTGACCGATCAGCTCAACAAGAAGCCGGCTCAGCTTTCCGGCGGTCAGCGTCAGCGAGTCGCCATGGGCCGTGCCATCGTCCGCACCCCCAAGGTCTTCCTCTTTGATGAGCCCCTGTCCAACCTGGATGCCAAGCTCCGCGGCTCCACCCGCCGTGAGATCCTGATGCTTCACCGTCAGCTGAACGCGACCATCATCTACGTTACGCACGACCAGACCGAGGCTTTGACCCTGGCTGACCGTATCGTCTGCATGTCCACCGGTTATGTTCAGCAGATCGGTACCCCGCTGGAGCTTTACGATACCCCCGCCAACATGTTTGTCGCCAGCTTCATCGGTCTGCCTCCCATGAACTTCTTCGAGGCGGAGGTCAAGGAGGGTCAGCTGATCACCTCTGACTTTACCGTCCCGATGACAGAGGAGCAGAAGTCGCTTCTGGCTTCCTATGAAGGCAAAGCCGTCGTCATGGGCATCCGTCCCGAGCACATCGAGGAGGGCGGCAATGTCATGATGAAGGTCACGATGAACGAGAACCTCGGCCTGAGCACCCTGGTGCACGGCTACGTCGGCGGCAAGAATGTGACCGCCAAGTTCCGTAAATGGTGCAATTACAAGCCCGGCGACGAGGTAGGCCTTAGCTTTACCAAGATGCATTTCTTTGACAAAGAGACTACGGAAGCCATCCGATAACGGGAGCCAAACATGAAAAAATTCTTTAGCAAACTCTGGGCAGGCATTAAAGAGGCCGCCCGTAAATTCATGGTTTCGCTGAAACGCCAGCCCTCCAACATTCCGCTGGTTGCGCTTGCCCTTAATTTTCTGATCTATCCCCTGAATCTGACCGATATCTCCGATCCGACCGCTAAAATCCAGGGTAATCAGATGGGCCTGTGCGGCTTCGTTACCATGCTTTTCTCGATCCTGATGCTGGTCTGCTTCCTGAATGCCTTCCCGAAGCGCAAAAAGGTCAACATCCCCATGCTGGTACTGGTTTTCCTGATGATCGGTCTTGTCGCCTTCGCCGATATCTACTATCTCGGCCGCATCAATTACGCCATCAACCGTCCGGAAAACGCCATCATCCTGAACGATTCGACCTTATACGTGGTGACGGCTCAGCGCGTACTGAGAACTCACATCATCATGCTGGGCGTTTCGGTTGTGCTGATTGCAGCGCTGCCCATTTATAAAAAGCTTCTCCAGAAGGTCAAGACCTCCATCGAGGTGGAAGGCAACGCCGACATGGGCAACATCGATTTTTCCGAAGAGGAATGATCAAATCAAGGCAACACGGGCGGACTGTGTTGCCTTTTGAATAAAAGGCAAGGAATACGTAAAACATGGCCAAGAAAGATAAGACAGCCAAAGAAAAGGAGAAGACCGGCGCCCGGTACTATCAGCGTCACGGCGATGCGGTCGACCGTCTTGTCAATGCGAACGTGCAGAACTCTCCGCCCGTATCGGAGAAGGAGCTCCGCAAATATCGCCACGACTGGCTCAGACGCATTCCGACCTGGATCAAGATCCTGTTCGGGAAATGGTGGTTCTCCGGCTCGGTCTGCTTTTTCATCTTCTGGGGGCTTGGCGCCCTGATCCCCGACGCGCTGGATATGTATGTCCTTTTCGGCTTTACGCTCGGCGTGGTCACGGATCTTCTGCTCGAGAACATCATCCGCTATTTCTCGGAGAGCGAGGAGTCCTATTCACGCTTCCTGATGTTCCCGAAAAAGGGCCTCTGGACGCTGTTTCTCAACATACCCTATGCCTTTATCCTGCTGTCCTGCGTCATGTGGCTGTATAATGTCATCAACCTCGCCATTCTGTCCATGACAGGTGCCGCAGATACGGTTCCTCTCGGCGTCGGCCCGATCCTTTTCGGCCTGTTCTACATGGGCTTCGATCTGGCCTTCGTCTCGATCAGAAACCTGTTTAAACGAATTATTCGCGATGCAAAGGAGAAAATCGCTAAATGATCAGTCTGCTTTATGCGGGTTCATCCTCAGCCTGTATCGAAATTCTGAACGGAAAGCCGTTCCGCAATGATTCGACGCTCCCGGTGCGGCTGAACGGACGCGTCCTTTTTGAGACGGACCGCAATGTCTTTACGCTTTACGGGCTGAAGCCCTCCACCAAATATCGCCTTGAGGCGGGGGAGGAGAGCCTTTCCTTTACGACCAGAGCCGAAACCGCCTGCTACAGCGCGGTGGATTTCGGCGCCGTCGGCGACGGAAAAACCCTGAACACGGCGGCTCTTCAGACCGCCATCAATTTCCTGCCCGAGGGCGGACGTCTGGTCCTGCCGACGGGTCAGTATCTGACCGGCGCCCTGATGCTGAAGAGCCACATGACGCTGGAGCTCGAGGAAGGCGCAGTCCTCCTCGGCAGCACCGATAAGGCGGATTATCCCGTGGTGCCCGGCAATGTCTTCAATCGCGATACCGAGATCATCGAGCCTGTCGGCATCTGGGAGGGCAATGCCTATACGATGCGTCAGGCCCTTCTCTGCGCCGCCTATTCCGAGGATATCACCGTGGTCGGCCCCGGCACCGTCGATGGCAATGCGCAGAACGCCGACTGGTGGATCCGTCCCATCCCGACCGACATCGCCCGCCCGCGTCTGGCCTTCCTGAGTCACTGCAGGAACGTCACCTTCCTCGGCTTTACCGGCCGGAACAGCGCGGCCTGGAACTTCCACCCCTATTATTCCGAAGATATCAATTTCCTTGCCCTGCAGATCGAGGCGCCTAAGGACAGCCCCAACACGGACGGTATCGACCCGGAGGCCTGTGACCTGGTCCGCATCATCGGCTGCGTTTTCAGCGTCGGAGATGACTGCATCGCGATCAAGTCCGGCAAGCGCGAGCTGGAGCAGCGTATCCGCCGCACGGCCAGCCGTCATCTGATCCGCAACTGCCGCATGCAGTTCGGGCACGGCGCGGTCACGCTCGGCAGCGAGATCGCCGGAGGCGTCCGCGACCTGACTGTCAACTCCTGTGAGTTCTACAAGACGGACCGCGGCCTTCGGATCAAGACCCGCCGCGGCCGCGGTGAGGACAGCGTCATCGATCAGGTCGTTTTCGAAAACATCCGCATGAAACGCGTTCTGACGCCCATCGTCATGAATATGTGGTATAATTGCAACGACCCCGACCGCTTCAGCGATTATGTCAAGTGCCGCGAGCCCCTGCCCGTCGATGAGCGTACGCCCCGGCTCGGCTCCTTTGTTTTCCGCGACATGGACTGCGAGGAGTGCGAGGTCACGGCCTGCTACTGCGACGGACTGCCCGAGCAGCCCATCGGCTCGGTCACGCTGGAAAACCTTCGCTTCAGCTTTGCGGAGGACGCCAAGCCCGAGTATCCGGCCATGCAGAACGACAAGGTCCTTTTCTGCAAGGGCGGCTTGTATTTTGATAACGTCAAAGAACTTCATATCAAGAACGTGAGCCTCACGGGCGTTGAGGGCGAAGAGCTGCGCGCCTACCATGTCGGGAGCATCACGAGGGAGTAATTTATGAATCCGGAAATCGAGGCCTATATCAGGCGTCTGCTGAGCGAATCTACGCCGGACCGTCCGCTTTGGAACGTCGAGCTCCTGACGGAGGGGAAAAAAGCACACTGGAACTACATCGACGGCTGCATGATCACCGCGCTGCTTGAGTTGGGCCGCTTGGAGAATGACAGCGAATATTTCGACTTCGCCGAGCGCTTTATCGACTACTACATCGATGAAAACGGGGACATCCGCGGCTACGATGCCTCAAGCTTCAATCTTGATGACATCAACGAGGGCAGAGTGCTCTTCGAGCTGTACGAAAAGACGGGCAAGGAGAAATACCGCAGGGCCACCGAACAGCCCAATGCTCAGCTCGCATCTCAGCCGCGCACCTATGAGGGCAGCTTCTGGCACAAGCAGATCTATCCGAATCAGGTCTGGCTGGACGGTCTCTATATGGCTCAGGTCTTCCGGACGCTCTATGCCCTGCGCCTCGGTGACGGCGATCTCAGCGATGTCCTGAAGCAGTTCGCCTGCGTCCGCGAGCATATGTACTGCCGACGCAAGGGCCTGTACTTCCACGCCTACGATGCCTCCAAGACCGCTTTTTGGGCCGATCCCCGCAGCGGCTGCTCCAAAAACTTCTGGCTGCGCGCCATCGGCTGGTACAGCGTCGCGCTGATCGATATCATCGAGCTGAGCGGAAACGAGCAGCTGACCGCGATCTTCCGCGAACTGATGGAGGGCATCGCCCGCTACGCCGACGAGGCGAGCGGAATGTACTGGCAGGTCGTGGATAAGGGCGGCCGCAAGGGCAATTATCTGGAAACCAGCGGGAGCTCCATGATCGCTTATTCGATGCTGAAGGGCGCCCGTCTCGGGATCCTGGACAAAAAATATGCCGACAAGGGTCTGAAGACCTTTGACGGCATCCGTAAAAACTATCTGAGCGCCTCGGACGGCACCCTGAATCTGGGCGGCATCTGTCTGATGGCCGGCGTCGGGCCCGATTCCAAGCCCTGGCGCGACGGCTCCTACGAGTATTACATTTCGGAGCCAATCGTGGAAAACGATGCCAAGGGCGTTGCGCCCTTCCTGCTCTGCTACACGGAGGTCCGGCGCCTGGGGTAAGGCCCTAGACGCGTGCCTTGGATGAGCTGTCGGCATAATGCGAGGGCGAGCAGCCGTAGCGTTTTTTGAAAACGCGCGAGAAATAAAGCGGGTCCTCGTAGCCGCAGGACTGAGCGATCTCCGACACATTGCCGTGACCCAGCAGCAGGAACGAGGCGGCCGTCTCCAGCCGGATGTTTTCCAGATATCCGCGCGGCGTGATGCCCATCTCGCTTTTGAACAGCTTGCGGAGATAATTGTCATTGAACGGCAGGCTTTTCAGGAATTCGTCCAGCTCGAAGCTGCAGTCCTGGAAATTCTGAACGATGCCCGCGGTGATGATGGCGACAGGCCTGGAAACGCTCTGTCTGTTTTTCGGGAAGGTCGTGATATAGCTGATGATCAGGCTGCCGAGTGCGTTCAGCACGAGCTCGCGGTTCTCAAGCGCGGCATAGTAAAAATAGAACGCATCGCGGAAGGCCGCATGGATATGCTCGCTCGCATCGTCATGCACCAGGGTCGCCTGACGGAAGCTGAGGACCGAATCATTCATGTTCAGATGAATGTTGGTGAAGCCCTTTTCACCGTAATTGGCGTGCTCCAGTCCGGGAGGAATGATGACCAGATCGCCCGCCTGATAGGGGAGAGGCGATTCCCCGTTTTCAAAGACGAACTCCCCGGATCCGCTCGTGCAGTAGACGAGCTCCCAGTTCAGATGCTGATGGCTCTGAACAGAATAAGTAATCAAATGCTTACCGGCATATACGATATCGTTCACGTTCGTTCTCCTTATCGCTTGTCGGTTCTATATTAACACAAAGACGGAGGATGGTAAAATGATTTTGGATAAATTCAGTCTGGAAGGCAAGGTCGCCATCGTGACCGGCAGCAATACGGGACTCGGACAGGGTATTTCGAAGGCCTTTGTCGAGGCCGGTGCCAAGGTAATGGGCGTATCCCGCTCCGCTTCCACCCAGACCAAGGAAATGCTGGGCGACAACTTCGAGTTCATGGTCGAGGAGCTTGGCTCTCTCGAGCCCATCGACCGCATCATCGCGCATACGGTCGAGACCTTCGGCCGTTTGGACATTCTGGTCAATAACGCCGGCATCATCCGCCGTCAGGACTCCATCGAGTTTTCCGAAGAAAACTGGGACGATGTCATGAACGTCAACATCAAGACTCTCTTCTTCCTTTCTCAGGCAGCGGCCCGCCAGTACATCAAGCAGGGCGGCGGCGGAAAGATCATCTCCATCGCCTCCATGCTGTCCTTCCAGGGCGGCATCCGCATCCCGAGCTACACCGCCTCCAAGTCGGCGGTCAAGGGCATCACGATGACGATGGCCAATGAATGGGCCAAGGACGGCATCTGCGTCAACGCCATCGCGCCCGGCTACATGGTCACCAACAATACGATCGCGATCCGCGAGGATCCGGAGCGCAGCGCTGCGATCCTGGACCGCATCCCCGCCGGACGCTGGGGCACGCCCGAGGATGTCGCCGGAGCCGCTCTCTTCCTGGCTTCCCCCGCAAGCGACTACGTCAATGGCTTCACGATGGCCGTAGACGGCGGCTGGCTGGGACGCTGATATGAAATTATACATCCGTGCGCACGATCTGGGCGTGCGGGGCGAGGAGGCCGTCATCCGTCGGGTCAGAGAGCTGGGGCTTTCGGGCGTTCAGCTGGTGGCCTACAAGGTGCTGGACGACGTCCCCTACGAGCCCGGTGCGATCACTCCTGAGCGGGCCGGAGCGCTGGGCAAGGCTCTTCGCGAGGCCGGTGTCGGGATCCCTCTGATCGGCGCCTACTTCAATCCGGTCCATTCGGATGAGGCCAAGATCCGGAAAGGAATGGCGGTCTTCAAGGATTACCTGCGGACGGCAGGCCTTCTGGGCGCGTCCTACGTCGGTTCCG
Organism: Bianqueaceae bacterium; assembly: GCA_045627225.1. GTDB lineage: Bacteria > Bacillota > Clostridia > Lachnospirales > Bianqueaceae > JAZQNF01. The sequence continues at coordinate 22,814 of JAZQNF010000069.1, read as the reverse complement.
AGACCGGATCCTTCAATGGGGATAAATGGACCTATCACCCCGAAAACCGCACGGAAGGGGCCTTAAAACGCGTCACAGAGGCATTCCGTGAGTTGGCTGACACCGCGGCCGAAAACGGGCTCTCCATCGCCGTGGAGGGCGCGGCCGGCCACGTCTGCTACAGCCCCGAGGTGCTTGACCGCGCGATCCGTATGATCGGACGCCCCAACGTCGCCTGCATCTTCGACCTCTACAATTATCTGGACAGCTCCAATTACGAGGACCGGTACGGGATCCTCGAACGGGGCCTGGCCCTCTTCGGAAAGCGGATCATCGCCTATCACATCAAGGACTTTACCGTGGAGAACGGCGCTCTCCGTCAGGTGGGTGTCGGACAGGGCGAGATGGATTTTGACCGCATCCTCACGGCCGTCTACCGGAACGATCCGGAGGCCAGGCTGATCCTCGAGGGCACGATCGGAGAGGATCTGATCCCCGCCGTTTCATTCATGATTTCAAAAATCCAAGAAATAGAAAAAAGAGAAGGGAAACATATTATGACTCTCGACACCCGTTATGCAAACCATCCGGACGATTCGCGCTACTACGATACCGAGGAGCTGCGCGACAATTATCTGATCGAAAAGGTCTTCGTGCCGGATGAGATCAGCCTGACCTATTCTCATCAGGACCGCATCATCGCCGGAGGCGCCATGCCGGTTGCCGGCCCCCTGACGCTGGGCACGATGAAGGAGCTTGCCGCAGATTATTTCCTGCAGCGCCGCGAAATGGGCGTCATCAACATCGGCGGCCCGGGCGCGGTCATTCTGGACGGCGTGTCCTACAAGCTGGATCACAAAGAAGGCCTGTACATCGGAATGGGCACGAAGGAGATCATCTTCTGCTCCGACAAGGCCGAGGATCCTTCCAAATTCTACCTGAACTCCTGCCCTGCGCATCAGAGCTATCCGACCGTGCACATCACGAAGGACATCGCCCGCCACGTTCCCTGCGGCGATGAGGCTCACCTCAACAAGCGCGTCATCAACCAGTTCGTGCATCCGGCCGTCTGCAAATCCTGCCAGCTCTGCATGGGCATGACCGAGTTGGATCCGACTGCCTGCTGGAACACGATGCCCTGTCATACGCATGAGCGCCGCATGGAGGTCTACATGTATTTCGACCTCAAGGAGGACAACGTCGTCTTCCATCTGATGGGCCAGCCCGATGAGACCCGTCACATCATCATGCATAACGAGCAGGCCGTCATCTCCCCGAGCTGGTCGATCCATTCCGGCGTCGGTACCTCCAACTACACCTTCATCTGGGGCATGTGCGGAGAGAACCAGGAATTTGACGACATGGACCACGTAGCGACACTCGACTTAAAATAAACGCCGAAAAGACTTAGAGGAATTCATCAGAAAGGACATCCGAAATGGCTTATCTTACCTTAAAGGATATCAACAAAATCTATCCGAACGGATATCATGCCGTCCATGACTTCAACCTGGAGATCGAGCAGGGCGAGTTCATCGTACTGGTCGGCTCCTCCGGCTGCGGAAAATCGACCACGCTGCGTATGATCGCCGGTCTTGAGACCATCAGCAAGGGCGAGTTCCTGATCAACGGCGAACGCGCCAATGAGAAGACCCCCCGTGAGCGCGAGGTCGCCATGGTTTTCCAGAGCTACGCGCTTTACCCCCATCTGTCTGTTTACGACAACCTTGCCTTCGGCCTGACGCTGGAAGGCGTCGATGAGGATGTCATCGATGAGAAGGTCAAAAAAACGGCGGCCATCCTCGGCCTGACCGACCAGCTGGACAAAAAGCCGCGTTCCCTGTCCGGCGGACAGCGCCAGCGTGTCGCCGTCGGCCGTGCCATCATCCGTAAGGTCGGTATCTTCCTGATGGATGAGCCTCTGTCCAACCTCGATGCCAAGCAGCGAGTCACGATGCGTGCGGAGATCGCTCAGATCCACCGGGAAACCGGCGCCACCACGATCTACGTCACCCATGACCAGACCGAGGCCATGACCCTCGCGGATCGCCTGGTCGTCATGAAGGTCGGCTATGTGCAGCAGGTCGGCACGCCCTACGATGTCTACTTCAATCCCGTCAACATGTTCGTGGCCGGCTTCATCGGCGAGCCTCCGATGAACTTCGTCCGTGCCGAGCTGAAGGACGGTACCGCCCTTGTCGGCAGCGACAAGCTGGATCTTCGCAAGGTCCTTTCTGCCGAGACGCTTGAAAAATACGAGGGCAAGGAGATCGTTTTCGGTTTCCGTCCCGAAGCCGTGGTCCGTCCCGAGGAGGCCGCGGCCGAGGATTATCTCCTGCACGGCCAGGTCGAGCTGACCGAGCTTCTTGGCGATAATGCGAACATCTATCTTGACATGGACGGCAGCAAGACCATTCTGAAGATCGATCCGCATTATATCCCTGAGATGGACAGCGATCACAGCTTTGCGCTTCCGCTTAAGAGCGTATATGTCTTTGATGCAGAGACCGAGGACAGTGTGCCGACGATGTTTGCCCACGACTGAGGCTGCCCGGAAGGAGCTTCTGCGGAAGGCTGAGTGAAAAAAATCAAGAGACGGAGCTCCTCCGTCTCTTTTTGTGCGGAAGTACATCGGGCAGCTTGCTGCGAGATGCGCGGATGCCGTCGATCGAGCAGGAGGAGCAGGGCTCCCCTGCTCGATTTTTCTTCCGGCCTGCGCGGAGCGTTCCTTCAGCCTAATTTTTCTCCCTCGCCGTTGACACCCTTTTACCCCCGTGATATACTGAAAAACGGTTTATGAAAATGATTCAAGGAGGATATAAATAACATGGTTTATTCCCAGGAAGTACAGAATATGTGCCCCGTTACCGTGGGAGCAAGCCACGGCTGCGCCCCCATTCCCGAAGAGGGTAAATGGGTCAACGCCCGCGAGATCAAAGATATCTCCGGCATGACTCACGGCGTCGGCTGGTGCGCTCCTCAGCAGGGTGCCTGCAAGCTTAGCCTGAACGTCAAGGAGGGCGTCATTGAGGAAGCCCTTATCGAAACGCTGGGCTGCTCCGGCATGACCCACTCCGCCGCTATGGCCTCCGAGGCGCTGGTCGGCAAGACCATCCTCGAAGCTCTGAATACCGACCTCGTCTGCGACGCGATCAACACCGCTATGCGCGAGCTGTTCCTGCAGATCGTCTACGGCCGCAGCCAGTCTGCGTTCTCTGAGGGCGGTCTGGTCATCGGCGCCGGCCTTGAGGACCTCGGCAAGGGGCTGATGAGCCAGGTCGGTACTGCCTACAGCACCAAGGTAAAGGGTCCCCGCTACCTGCAGCTGACCGAGGGCTACATCACCCGCATCGCGCTGGACGAAAACAGCGAGATCATCGGCTACGAGTACGTTAAGCTGGGCGTCATGATGGAAAACATCAAAAAGGGCATGGATGCGAACGAAGCGCTGAAGAAGGCCACCAATCACTACGGCCGTTTCGAAGAAGCCGCCAAGTACATCGATCCCCGTCATGAATAAGGAGGGCGCATACAATGGCATTATTTGAAAGCTACGAAAGAAGAATCAATCAGATCAACGCCGCCCTCAATAAGTACGGCATCGCTTCCATCGAGGAAGCCAAGGAGATCTGCGACAACGCCGGTATCGACGTTTACAACATCGTCAAGGGCATCCAGCCCATCTGCTTCGAGAACGCCTGCTGGGCCTACATCGTCGGCGCAGCCATCGCCATCAAGAAGGGCGACAAGAAGGCTTACGAGGCCGCCAAGAGCATCGGAGAGGGCCTGCAGTCCTTCTGCATCCCCGGCTCCGTAGCCGACGACCGTAAGGTCGGTCTCGGCCACGGCAACCTGGGCGCCATGCTGCTGGACGACAACACCAAGTGCTTCGCCTTCCTGGCCGGCCACGAGTCCTTCGCCGCCGCTGAGGGCGCCATCGGTATCGCCAAGTCCGCCAACAAGGTCCGCAAGGAGCCGCTGCGCGTCATCCTGAACGGCCTGGGCAAGGACGCTGCCAAGATCATCAGCCGCATCAACGGCTTCACCTATGTCGAGACTCAGTTCGACTACTTCACCGGCGAGCTCAAGGAGCTCTCCCGCACCGCTTACTCCAAGGGCGAGCGCGCGGCCGTGCTTTGCTACGGCTCCGACGATGTCCGCGAAGGCGTTGCCGTTATGCACCGTGAGGATGTAGACGTTTCCATCACCGGCAACTCCACCAACCCCACCCGTTTCCAGCATCCCGTTGCCGGCACCTATAAGAAGGAGTGCATCGAGAAGGGCAAGAAGTACTTCTCCGTAGCCTCCGGCGGCGGCACCGGCCGTACCCTGCATCCCGATAACATGGCTGCCGGCCCTGCCTCCTACGGTATGACCGATACCATGGGCCGCATGCACAGCGACGCGCAGTTTGCCGGATCCTCCTCCGTTCCCGCGCACGTTGAAATGATGGGCCTGATCGGCATGGGCAACAACCCCATGGTCGGCGCCACTGTCGCCGTAGCCGTTGCGGTTGAGGAAGCCATGAGCAAGTAATTCCAACCAAACAAACAGAAAGGGTGTAATCCCGGAAATTCAGGATGCACCCTTTCTTCTTATTTTCACGCAGGCGCAGCCTTGACGCTGCACGCAAGGAGAAGCAACATGAAAACGGTATCCATTCTGGCTTATCAGGAGTATGTGAAGGAAGGCGTCTGGACGGAGGCGTTTCGGGCGGCGGTCGCGGAGCTTGGCGCTTCCGGCGGCGGAAAGCTTCTCGTGCCCGCGGGCGAGTATCCGACCTCCTCGGTCGAGTACTGCTCGGACATGACGCTGGAGCTTTGTGAGGGCGCGGTGCTTTCCTTCATCAATGACGGCACGGCTCATCCGGTCGTCATGAGCCGCTTCGGCGGTGTCGACTGCGAGGTCTACGAGCCGCTCATCTTCGGCCGGAACGTACAGAACGTCGTTCTCTGCGGCAAGGGCCGCATCGAGGGCAACGGCGCCGCTTGGTGGGCTAAGCGCAGGGAGTGGGCCTACCCCCGTCCCCGGACCGTCGTCTTCCAGGATTCCGAAAACATCGTCATCCGCGACATCACGATCACGAATTCGCCCTGCTGGACCGTCGTTCCGCTGCGTTCCCGGCACATTCTGGTCGATGGCATCACTATTCTGAATCCGTTCTCCTCGCCGAATACCGACGGTATCGATCCGGATTCCTGCCGCGATGTCGAGATCCGGAACTGCGTGCTGGATGTCGGTGACGATTGCATCGCCATCAAGTGCGGCACCGAGCACAACAGGGAGTTCATCCCCTCCGAGGATATTTACATCCACGACTGCCTGATGCGGCAGGGCCATTGCGGCGTCGGCATCGGCTCCGAGATGAGCGGCGGCGTCAAAAACGTCCGCATCGAGGACTGCGTGTTCATGAACACGGAGCGCGGTCTGCGTCTGAAGACCCGCCGCGGCCGCGGAGGCTCTGTCGACGGCGTGAGCTTCTGCCGCGTCAAAATGCAGAACGTCCTCGTGCCCTTTGTCGTGAATATGCGCTATTTCTGCGGAGAGGGCGGTATCTCGAAATGGGTCGGCGATACGGCGCCCTATCCGTTTACGGAGGGGACCCCCAGCGTAAAGAATCTCAGCCTGGTCGATTTCGAGGCCAGCGAGGTCAATGTCGCCGCGCTTTACATCAGCGGTCTGGCCGAATCCCCGGTCGAAAACGTGACGCTTAAGAATGTCACGATCACGATGGCGGAGCAGGCAAGGCCCGGCATCCCCGACGCGGCCCTTGAGGCGCCCTGCATGTGGAAGGCCGGCCTCATCCTGAAGTTTGCGAAAAATATCCGGATGGACAATGTGAAGGTTTCCGGCGTGGAGGGTCTGGTCAATCTCTTTACCGACTGCGAGGAGATCGTCCTCGACGGAAGGAAGTACGAGGCCGACACGATCGAGTAACAGCCAAAGAAAAGCATCCCTTAGACGGGTACTCTGAAGAAGAGGCCGAACCGAATGCTACGGGGTGATAAGGAAGTATTCTAACAGAGCAACGCCCACCGAAGAGGATAAAACCTCTTCGGTGGGCGTTTTCTTTTTGCTCGGCAAACCGGAATTTACACAACAGTGGCTCTGTGAATGTCGACCGGACCATGCAGAATCTCGTCGCTCATCTTCGCCACAAGCGCTTCACCGTCTTCGGCAAGTTTATACTCCATTTCAGATCTGTAAATTGGAATCACATTATAAACGATCAGACTATCTCCGTTTTCCAGCGTCAGCGGCTCAATATCTTCGTCAAAGAGATCCAACATTACACCGCAGAGCTCCGTTTCCTCGGAAAACGGGTCGCCAAAATCTATGTCATGGTATAAACCCAGCCAACTGTTTTCCTGATACGGCATTCTGGCCAAAATTTTTAACATACGAATCGGCCAGTAGTATTTTTCTTCTTCGCTGTGGATATTCCAGTCTTTCGGGAGTCGTACCGCAATCTCAGCACGGTTCATCTTTCCGTAGTTGGAAGGAACCGGCATCCGATAGCCACTCATGCCCATGGTTATCAAGGTGTAATAATCTCTATTTTCAGACGGAGGTACGGGGATCACATCAATATGCAGATCCGGAGAAACGATTTCATGAAAAACCTGATCGTAGCTGCCGATTCTGCCGGAGACCATTTTCTCGAAAGCATTCATATCCTTGTCAGATAGCCGCAGATCCGGTGTTTTTCTTCTTTTCTTAAACAGTCCCATAATTATTCCTCCAAGTTTGTTCTCATTTTCAGCGAGCATCGGATTTCGCCGCACAAAATCCACATTTCGAAATACTTCCTTATCCGCACGCGCCTAAGGGATGCTTTGCTTTAATTTTGCGCGGGCTTTCCGACTTGTCCGTACGATGACTCCGCCGTAAGCTCTGTCCGGCGTTATTTCAGGCCTTCCCGAAGCGCTTCCCGCCCCTCGGGCGTGTCATTCGTGCCCATCGGCAGCGCATAATGCGAGTAGGAGAAGCTCACCAGCGTATCCGTCACCCGCGAGGCGTTCGCACACTGAAGCTTCACCCGGGAGGCATCCGCGGCGTTGTACTCCTCTCCGTTTTCCTTCTGGAAGAGCTCCACGTTGACCCAGAGCCGGAGCTCGGGCGTTTCATCCACGGCGCGCTTCACCGCGTTCAGATAATCATAGATCAGCACGCAGGAGAAGCGGGAGGGGCGGTCCGGGTGCGATTGATTGAGCTTGCCGGTCGAATCCTGCGGGGCGAAGATGTCGCCGTCGCGGAAGCGGACCGCATCAAAAAAGCGTCGCCACATGCGGTATTCGTTGGTGACGAGGCCGGTCTGGACGTGGCGGAAGGGGGAGAGCATGAGCGGACGGCCGTCACCGGCCGCATTGATCGCGTCGATGGCGGAGTTCAGAAGCTCTGCCCAGATTTTCTCCATCCGGACGGGGTTCGAGTAGAGCTCGTGGGCCCAGTACCAGCCGCAGAAGGCCGGCTCGCTGCCGTAGAGGGCGGAGATCTCGCGGATCATCATGACGTCGACCTCGCCGAGGGCGCGCATCCAGTCCTCGTCCCAGGTGCAGAGGACGCCCCACCAGTCGTCGTCATCGACGGAGAGGCCGACCCAGACCTTGAAGCCCTCGCGTTCGGCGTTGTGAAGCAGATCGCCGAGGACCTCGTCCATCGAGTCGTCGACCGTCTCGTAGCAGTCCTTCATGCCGGCGGAGGGGTAGTAGGTATAGCAGATGCCGCCGACCTTATAACGGGTGAACTGGAGGATGACGCTGTCGTAGCCGGCCTCGCGCAGGAGGCCGGAGTATTCGCGGTAGTCTGCCTCGGTCCAGCCGGCCAGCATGCCCGGCTGCACGAAATCGACGGAGGGACGGAGGGCTGCCTGAGCGGCCTCGTCGGTATCGATTTTTGTCCGATAGATCAGCTGCGTACGCAGGGCGATATAGGCGGCTGCGATGAGGATGAGGGCGGCGAGGCCGAGCAGGACGCTCAGGCAGCCCTTCTTTTTCTGTCTGTTTTTGCGGCTCATGGGGTACTCCTTGGTTCACGGGTGTGTATTTACCTTGCATTATACGGAGAAGTTCTTTCCCTGTCAAATGGTGTGTCTACTTGACAAGGAGCCTCTCCCTTCGCTATAATGTTTCATGCTGTACGGAGGAATACCCAAGTGGTTGAAGGGGTTGGTCTTGAAAACCGATAGGGCATGAGAGTGCCGCGTGGGTTCGAATCCTACTTCCTCCGCTTTAAAACGCACTTCTGCTTACAGGCAGGAGTGCGTTTTTGCGTGGGGAGGAGCCTCCCGCATGACGCGTTATTTGGCTCTGTAAGGGAGCTTTCCGGCACGGACGGACAATGTGCCGTCTTCCTACATCCGGAGGCTTCTGAGGCCGTTTTTAAGCGCGGAGAGGGGAGCCTCCGGGATAGAGCAGAGCTGTATATGCCAAACGGTTTTCTCTCGTATTGACGCGCAGAATGCACGTGCACTGCAAGGGCAGTTATGCACGTGAAAAATGCAGGAAAGCGCTTGTTTTACGCTTTAAACCATGATACAATAAACCAAATTTTTTAAAAAGCCAAGCGCTTAATAAGGAGGCTGTCATGGCTAAATCCGTAACGGATATTCAAAAGCTCTGCCGGGAAAACGATATCAAGATGATCGATTTCAAAATGGTCGATCTGGAAGGACGCTGGCGTCATCTGGCCATCCCCGTCGCGCGCTTCACCGAGGATACGATGAAGTACGGAATCGGCTTTGACGGCTCCAACTACGGCTATGCCCCGGTCGAGAAGAGCGACATGGTCTTCATTCCCGATCTGGAATCCGCTCACATCGATCCCTTCGTCGATGTCAAAACGATGACGATGATGGGCCAGGTGCGCGTGATCGGGAAGGACGAAAACAAGCCCTTCGATCAGTATCCTCCGAACGTCGCCCAGGCCGCCGTCGACTACATGAAGGCGCAGGGCATCGCGGACCGCATGCTCATCGGGCCCGAATTCGAGTTTTATCTGCTCGACAGCGTCAGCTACGAGGTCAAGCCCGAGCGCGTCGGTTTCGCCCTGGATTCTCAGCAGGCTGAGTGGAACAGCTGCTATGATGGCAGCGGCTATACCGTGCCGAACAAGAAGGGCTATCATTGCGCGCTGCCGCAGGACATCACGAACTCCCTGCGCTCCCGCATGTGCGTGACGATGGGCGACTGGGGCATCGATGTCAAATATCATCATCACGAGGTCGGCGGCCCCGGCCAGCTGGAGATCGAGGTCGAGCTGGAGGACATGGTTCCGATGGCCGACAAAACGATGATCATCAAGTATGTCATCAAGAACGAGGCCGTCAAAGAGGGCAAAACGGCGACCTTTATGCCCAAGCCCCTGTTTGGCGTCGCCGGCAGCGGCATGCATGTGCATATGCTGCTGCTGAAGGACGGTCAGCCCGTTTTCTACGATGAAAACGGCTATTCCGGCCTTTCGCAGACGGCTCTGTACTTCATGGGCGGCCTGCTGAAGCATTGCCCGTCTCTCTGCGGTCTGACCAACCCCAGCACCAACTCCTATAAGCGGCTGATCCCGGGCTTCGAGGCACCGGTCACGATCGGCTACGCCACCTCCAACCGCAGCGCGGTCATCCGCATCCCGGCCTATGCCAAATCGCCGATGACGAAGCGCTTCGAGCTGCGCAACCCCGATGCGACCTGCAACCCCTACTTTGCTTACGCAGCCATTTTGATGGCGGGCCTGGACGGCATCAGGAATCAGATCGATCCCTCCGCCAACGGTTGGGGGCCCTTCGATTTCAATCTGTTCAATCTTTCGCCGGAGGAGCAGGCGAAGATCCAGGGACTGCCTCACACGCTGGAGGAGGCCCTCGATGCGCTGGAGGCCGACCATGATTATCTGACGGCAGGCGGCGTCTTCCCCGAAAAGCTACTGGAGATCTGGATCGCGAAGCGCCGGGCCGAGGCCGCGGAAATCGCTAAGATTCCTCATCCGGCGGAATTCGCTAAGTATTACGACTTGTAAGGCCGTAAGCTTGGACGAGGTTTCGGCAGCGCCGAAACTTTGCCGGCTCGCGGCTCTGCCGCGGTAAATGATGAATATCATAAAACCGTCCCATTGGCACGAAGAAGATCGTGACAGTGGGACTGTTTTTATCTTGCTTATTTCTCTGTCTTTTCCTGCTGTTTTACAGCTTGGCCTCGAACTCGCGGATGGTAGCCTTGACGCTATCCATGACCTTTTCGACGGTGCCCTCCTTGAAGGGATTGTCGAGTCCGGCATAGTCGAGCAGCTCAAAGTAGCCCATGCTGCCGCCGGCCTTGCAGAGCTTCAGGTAATCAGCCCAGGCAGCCTCATGGTCGACGCGCTCCTTGGCCAGGAACTGGAAGGCGCAGATCTGCGCGAGGGCGTAATCGACGTAATAGAAGGGATAGAGGAAGATGTGCTGCTTCTGCATCCAGAAGCCGCCGCCGGCGAGGAACTCGTTGCCGTCGTAATCGCGCCAGGGAAGGTAGATCTGCTCGATCTTGTGCCAGGCCTCGCGGCGCTCTGCGGCGCTCATGCCGGGGTTCTCGAAGACACGGTGCTGGAATTCATCGACGCTGACCAGATAGGGAATGGTCGTGAGCGCGGAGCAGAGGTGCGCGTAGCGATATTTGTCCGCGTTCTCGCCGAAGAAGGAGTCCATGTAGGGGTAGGCGAAGTGCTCCATCGACATCGAGTGGATCTCGTTGATCTCGCTGGTAGAGTGGACCTGATTCATCAAGGGCAGCGTGCGGGAGGCGATGTAGGCCTGGAAGGCGTGGCCGGGCTGGTGCGTGAGGACATCGACGTCGGCGCTGGTGCCGTTGAAGTTCGAGAAGATGAAGGGCGCCTTGTAGCTGGGCATGAAGGTGCAGTAGCCGCCGAGGTGCTTGCCGGGACGGGTCTCGAGGTCGAAGAGCTCGTGCTCGCACATGAAGCCGAAGTATTCGCCGGTCTCGGGAGAGAGGGTCTCATACATGCGGCGGGCCTTTTCGACCAGCTCCTCGCGCGTGCCGATGGGCAGGGCGTTGCCCTCGGGGAAGACCAGGGCCTCATCGTACCAATGCATCTTGTCGATGCCGAGACGCTCCTGCTGCTTCTTGTAGAGCTCGGCGCAGAAGGGGACGATGCAGTCGCGGACCTGATTGCGGAAGACCTCGACGTCGGCCGCGGTATAATCCAGCCGGCCGCGATCGGGGTAGATGTAGTCGATGAAATTATCGAAGCCGAGACGGCGCGCCTTTTTGACGCGGACCGCGACCAGCTTGTCATAGGTTTTGTCGAGCTTTTCGGAGACGCTTTCGTACAGGGCGGCCCAGGCCAGGAAGGCCTCGCGGCGCTCCTCGCGGTCGGTGCTCTCCATGTGCTTGAGCAGGCCGTAGAAGTTGCATTCCTCGCCGCGGAAGGTCGTTTTGCAGAGGGCGGCGTCCTTGGAGTAGGACTGGGAGAGATTGCTCTCGCGGATCATCAGGCCGACGATCTTCGGGCTCATCAACTTAAGCTCGACGGCGATGCTCTTCATCAGATAGGGGCCGAATTCCTCGTCGAACTGCGCGCGGAAGGGGCTTTCGACCAGAGCCTTCTGGGCCTTCTGCATGCCGATGGCCAGCTTGGCGCTCCCTGCGGAGATCGCCTTCTGCTCGGCCTCGTAGAATTCGTCGCGCTTGTCCAGGGTGTTGCGGACATGGCAGATGGTGGACATCGTGTACAGCTCGATGATGCCCTCCTCCATCTTCATGTAGGCGGCGAGATAGTCCTCGTAGCAGGCGGCCGCCTTGACGGCCTTGGTGACTTCGTTCAGCTTCTTTTTGGCAGCCGTGAAATCCGGCCGCTTGTATTCCAGATCCTTGAATTTTTCCATGGGGTTAGCCTCCGTATTAGATTGCTTCTATTGTAAGCGAGAATAAAAAATTCTGCAACGCGAATTTTGCATCCGGCAAGGCCCGAAGGCCTTGGGCACGGGCTTTTCAGGTCCAGGCAGCGGGCTCCTTCAGGACCTTTTCGCCCCAACGGCTTGCCCAGCTCTCGCAGAAAATATCCGTGTAGCTCAGCTTCCGGCTTTTGCGCCGGCGCTCGAAATAGGGAAGGCTGGCCCACAGCAGGGACGGAAGTCCGATGAGGGGCAGGTACAGCGGGCCCAGGAAGGCGGACTGAACGGTGTGTCCGTACTCATGCACGCGGATCTCTTCTTCATCGCTGCAGCCGCGATGGCCGAAGAAGATGAACTGCCCCAGGGCCATGCTCCCGCGGAGGGGCCAGAAAATCAACCGCGCGCCGTGAAAAGGGATGCTTTTCATCTGTCCGTACCGGAGCCTCAGAAAGGCCCAAAGGATCAGAGCCGTCAGATTCTGCATGAGTCCCCAGGTCCACTGGAGCGCCTCGTACAGGAGGCGGAAAAAAAGAGAAGGTGTGTTTTTCATAGATCGTCGGAAGGGATAAGGATGAGGGGAACGAGCGCTTCTTCTTCGGTGAAGCCGGCGTGATGACCGATCAGCGGATGCTCATCGCGCGGATAGCCGAGGTAAAAGCGATCGGTGGCCACGGCCAGGAAATCGCCGATGAAGCCCTCGGCGCGCGGATGCGCCTCGCCGGGGCCGAAGAGACCGAGGGAGAGGACCTCCTCATGCGTGAAGAGCCGGAAGGAAGCGCCGAAGGCCTTTTCGAAGCGCTCGCGGAAGAGCGCCTGCTGGCCGGGGCGGACGAAGAGGGAGAGGGCACGGCCCTCGATGGACGGGCGCCGCGCGAGCAGCTCAAGCAGCTCCGGGTAGTCCTGCAGGCAGAGGTACTCGGTGTCGATCAGGCTGTGATCCGCGACGATGGCGACGAGGCTGTTTTTGAGCCCGCGGCAGAGCCGGCGGACACGTCGGTCGAGCCGGCGGATGATCCTTCGCACCGGGACGGCGGCGGTCCCCAGATCGTGGATCGTGTGGTCCGGCTCGGGCCAATAGGCGTAGATATAGCTCCGCCCGGGCTCGCGCAGGAGCCGGCGAAGGCTCGCAAAAAGGGCGCGCTCGCTCTCGACGGGGTCTGGCGCGAAGGGCGAAAGAAAGTGCGCCCTGACCGTGGGATCGGCCTTTTCGATCTGCTGCCAGAGCGTCGGATGCCCGAGGACGGTGCTGCGCAGGTTCGTCTCCGCAAAGGGCTTGCGTGAGCTCGCGCAGATATTCGTGAAGACCTCCACGTTGTCCCCGGCCTCATCAAACCAAAGCGTCCAGCCCAGCTGTCCGTGCTCGATGGGGGAGAGCCCGGATTCGACCGTGTTGGTGGCGGCCACCGTGGTCGGCGGGAAAACGGAGCTGATGGGGCAGACCAGATGCCGGCGCAGGAAGGAGCTTTCGGGCAGGTGCTTTTCGAGGATGGACAGGCCAAGGCCGTCCAAAAGCAGCAGCAGGGTCTTGTCGGGACGGGCGGAAAGAGCCTCGTCCATTTCGGGAAGCGTCTCGTGCCGGGCCTCCGCCCCAAAGTATTTCAGCAGGGAGGAGCTGAGCGACAGGAGGCTGTGACCGTATTCGGGGAAATGTGTTTTCATGAAGACTCCTTATGAGAAAAAGCCGGCAGGGCGCCGGCTTTTGCGGATGAACGAGGATAAGGCAGGCTTATTTGATCAGCAGGCCGATCAGATCGGAGGGATTGATCTGACCGCTTACGAGAGCGTTCCACAGATCGGAGAGACCGCTCAGATTGGTGCCGAAAGCCGAATTGGCCAGATTGACCAGCTGCTGACCGAAGAGGATCAGGCCGAGCGTAGCCAGAATGGCGAGGATCAGGCCGATGACCAGCCATACAAGCTTGGCGCGGGCGAAGTTTTTCAGACTGGGATTTTTGGCGGCCAGGGCCAGGAGGATGCAGGCCAGCCAGCCGATGACGGGGATGGCAAAGAGAAGCATCAGGAAGAAATAACCGCCGGTGCCGACAGACTTGAAGCTTTTGGGAGCCTCGTTGGAAACGACGATGCTGTCACCCTTTTTGCTTTCCTTAGCGGCCTTCTTATCGGCCTCCTTGGCAGCGCGGGCAGCTTCCTTCTGAGCCTTTTCGGCTTCCTTGGCGGCCTTCTTTTCGGCCTCCTTCTGAGCCTTTTCCGCTTCCTTCTGTGCTTTTTCGGCTTCCTTCTGCGCCTTGACGGCGGCGGCCTCGTCGGCCTTGGAGGCGGCGGTCTCAGCGGGCTTTTCCGCTGCGGCAAAGCCGAAAACGGGCGTGTTGGTGATGGCCTGGTCGATGGTGTTCTCCAGATCCTTTACATCGTTTTCAACCTGAGCCTGGACAGCTTCGACCTTTTCGGCGGTCTCGGCAGCCTTGGCGGCAAGGGAAGCACCGCAATTGGTGCAGAAAATAGCATTGCTGTCGATCTTGCTTCCGCAAACGGGACATACTTTAGACATTTTTGTATACTCCTTGGCAATCATTTTTTGGAACATATGGGGATAGAAATATATGAATATATTATACCAAAAAAACGGGGGCGCGTCAATCGAGAGATAGCGCCTTTGACAGGAGAGGAAAGGCTTTCCGGCGGCTACCCGGACGGAAAATGTTTACACGGCGCCCGCTGTGTGTTACAATATTATCAGCAACATCGTTAAAAAAATAACCATTGAAAGGAAACAAGATGTCAGAAATGAATCCGCAGTACGCGCCGCTCTTCACGCCCTGGAAGATCGGAAACGTCGAAATCAAAAACCGCATCGTGATGACCTCTATGGGCGGCACCTCCATCTTCGGATGGCTGGAGCCGAACCACTTTGATGAGGAGGCCGCCAAATTCCTGATGGACCGCGCCCGCGGCGGCGCCGGCCTCATCCTGCCCGGTATTGCGCCCATCCGCGACACGCTCGGCGGGAAGTGGCTCTATCAGGGCAAGGGTAAGTTCAAAAAGCTGAAGGAGTTCATGGACGAGCTCCACAAGACCGGCTGCAAGATGTTCGTACAGCTGACCGCGGGCTTCGGCCGCAGCATGGCCATCAACGACATTATGGTCAAGGCCTGCAAAAACAAGCTGCTGGGTACCGTCATGAAGCCCATCCTCAACGTGGATTACCTGACCGCCAGCGCCAGCGCTACGCCCAACCGCTGGGAGGACAGCTGCATATCCCGCCCGCTCACCGTCGAAGAGATCCAGGACATGATTTACGCCTTTGCCGAGACCTCGCGCCTCTGCAAGGAGGCCGGTGTCGACGGCATCGAGATCCACGCCGTGCACGAGGGCTATCTGCTCGACCAGTTCACCATGAAGTATACCAATCTCCGCGACGATGAATACGGCGGCAGCTTCGAGAACCGCTATCGCTTCCCCGTGGAAATCGTGAAGGCCATTAAGGCCGTCTGCGGCAGCGACTTCCCGGTTTCGCTGCGCTACTCGGTCGTCTCCAAGACCAAGGGCTTCGGTCTGGGCGCACTGCCCGGCGAGGACTACGTCGAGGTCGGCCGCGACATGGAGGAGAGTGAGCGCGCGGCCAGATATCTGCAGGAAGCCGGCTACGACATGCTCAACTGTGACAACGGCACCTACGATGCCTGGTACTGGTCGCATCCGCCGATGTACATGGATCAGAACTGCAACCTCGAGGATGTTAAGCATATCAGAAAATTCGTCGACATCCCCGTCGTCTGTGCGGGCCGCATGACGCCTGACATCGCCGCCGAGGCGATCGCCGCGGGTGAGCTGGACGGCATGGGCGTCGCCCGTCAGTTCCTCACCGATCCCGATTGGGTCCTTAAGCTTCAGAACGGCGACGAGGCCTCCATCCATCCCTGCATCTGCTGCCACAACGCCTGCTTCAACATGGCTCACTACAAGGGTGTCGGCAACGATCAGCCTCTGTCCGACAACATGGGCATGGCCCGCTGCGCGCTGAACCCCGAGACCATGCAGTCTAAGAAATACAAGATCGTCCCCGCCAAAAAACCGAAGCGTGTCGCCATCATCGGCGCCGGCATCGGCGGCATGGAGGCAGCCCGCGTGCTCAAGAAGCGCGGCCACGAGCCGGTCATCTTCGAGAAGACCGAGCGACTGGGCGGCGTCTTCAACGCAGCCGCTGCGCCCTCCTTCAAGGAAAAGGATAAGGAGCTTCTCAGCTGGTACCGCAAGGAGCTGGCGGAGCTCGAGATCGAGATCAACTTCGGCACCGAGATCACCGATGCGGCCCAACTGGCAGACTTCGACGAGATCATCGTTGCCACCGGCTCCAACGCCAACAAGCCCCGCATCCCCGGCCTGGAGAAGGCCGTCGAGGCCACCGAGTACCTGTACGGAGCCGAGGTCGGTCACAAGGTCATCATCATCGGCGGCGGCCTGTCCGGCTGCGAGATCGCTTACGATCTGTACCGGAAGGGCCACGAGCCTGTCATCGTCGAGATGAAGAACGACCTGATCGCGGTCGCGGGCGTCTGCCTGGCCAACAGCTCTTATCTGCGCGATTTCTTCGCCCTCAACAAGGTCGAGGTCCATTTGGAGACCAGCCTGAAAGAGGTGACCGACAGCGGCGTCATCGTGACCGATAAGGACGGAAATGAATTTGCCATCGACGGTGATACCGTCATCACCTCCATGGGCTACCGCTCCGCGCCCGTGCTGCCCGAAAGCAGAAAGGTCCATCTGGTCGGCGACTGTGATAAGGTCGGCAACCTGCGTACCGTTGTCTGGAAGGCCTGGGACGTAGCTATGAAAATCTGACAGAAGCCCGGCCGAAAGGCTTCAGGCTTCCTGATCGCTGTTACAGAAAGGATCTGTTATGTTCACTTATAAAATGCAGCTGACCGAGGCCCAGCGCGCCATTCTGGAGGGCGCCGAGGGCGAGGTCAAAGCCAAGGTCATGGAGACCGTCATCCGCTACGGCGAGCTTTTCGGCGCCGAGAAGCTGGTGCCGGTCACGAGCCGATACAATCATCTGGTCACTTCCTTCGGGCTGAAGGCGCTCGGTCCGGTCTATGAGCTCATGCAGAAGCTGATCGATGCCGGCGCCCTGTCCGGTCAGCAGTTTACCGTTGACCCCCGCCCGCTGGACAAAAACGTTCCCAGCAGCTTCATCGAGGACTTCGTTTTCAAAAATTTCATGTATTCCCGCCAGGATTTCTACGAGAAGCAGCTCGCGGAGCTCGGCCTGGTCGAGAAGGATGCCTTCACCTGCACCTGCTACATGGACGCCGTCGGCAACAAGCCTGAAAAGGGCGATGTGCTTTCCTGGTCCGAATCCTCGGCGGTCGTGTACGCGAACTCCGTGCTGGGGGCGCGCTGCAACCGCAACTCCGGCATCATCGACATCATGGGCTCCGTGGTCGGCTTCGTGCCTTACTTCGGCCTTCTGACCGATGAGGGCCGCAAGGCGACCTGGGTCATCGAGATCAGGACCACGAAAAAGCCGGAGGCGCAGCTTCTGGGCTCCGCCGTCGGCATGAAGGTCATGGAGGATGTGCCCTACATCAAGGGTCTGGACCGGTGGATCGGAAACGAGCTGACGGACGAGGCCTGCACCTATCTGAAGGACTTCGGCGCGGCGACCGCCTCGAACGGCGCCGTCGGGCTTTATCACATCGAAGGGCTGACGCCTGACGCGGTCGAGCAGGGCGAGGCCCTCATCGCCGAGGGTGCCCGCACCTACGTCATCGATGACGCCGAGCTTCAGCGCGTCTACGACAACTATCCCGTTATCTGGAAGAAGAAGGACGCGAAGCCCAGGCTTTGCTTCATGGGCTGCCCGCATATGAGTCTGAAGCAGCTCGAGGACTGGACCGATAAGGTCGAGGCCGCGCTGAAAGCCTGCGGCCGGTCCAAGGTCGTGATCCCCACCGTCTTTACCGCGGCTCCGGCGGTTCTGAAGGAGTTCGAGGCAACGCCCTATGCGGCCCGTCTGAAGGCCGCCGGCGTCATCACCTCCTACATCTGCCCGCTGATGTATATGAATAACCCGGTATGCCAGAAGGTGCCCACCATCACCTCCAGCAACAAGCTTCGCACCTATACCTCTGCCCGCTATTATACGGACGATGAAATTCTTGAGCAGATCACGAAGGGAGAATAAGCGATGAAAAGCTTTAAGGGACGTGTAGTCGCGCCCGGCTGCGTCACGGCCGAGGCGCTCGTTTCTCACGGCGGACTGAACACTCTGGCTTCCTTCCAGAAGGCCCTTCAGTTCGGCGACAAAAAGGCAACCTGCGGCGATCAGAACAACCCTGATCTGTACGGGCAGCAGATGGCCGGCAAGGCGCTTTGCCTGCCCCAGACGATCGGCTCCACCACGGGCGGCCTGGTGCTCTACTGTGCCTGCTCGATGGGCCGTCAGCCCGCCTGCCTGCTCTTCTCCAACCCGATCGACCCCCTGGCCGGCGCCGGCGTCGTCCTTGCTGATGTCTGGCTGGAGGGTGAGCACACCCGGATGCCTGTCGTGGATTCGCTGGGCGATGAATTTCTCGCCTACGTGAAGACCGGCATGAAGATCTCCGTGGCTGAGGACGGAACCGTAAACGTAGAAGAATAAAGAAAAAGAGTCCCGGAAGAGCAGCACGTCCTGCTCCGGGACTCTTTTTTTATGTGGTTTTTACAGACGGATCAGCTGCTTTTTCAGCCGCTTGTTGGCGATCTTTTTGCCCAGCGCAGCCGCGCCGAACGTGATGCCGATGGCCAGCGCGAGAATGCCGAAGATCGTCAGATCCGAGGTCGGGGCCTGGTTTACATTCATGTAGCTGTCGCCGAGGATGTCGGTAAAGTTGGCGTCGGTGACCGGAAGACCGATCTCGAGGGCTCCCTCCAGCGCCCAGTCCCGGACAGTCTTGCCTTCCCAGGGCTTTTCGCTGAGCTTGTGCAGGCAGCCGGTGAGAGTCGGGGACTCGCCGCGGTCGAAGCTTAAATCGAGGGATACAAGATCCTTGTCGGTCAGGTGGACCAGATAGAGATCATCGCTGCCGGCTGCGATGACGTAGCAGTAGTATTCGTAGTCTGCCTCAAGTCCGTCGGAGTGAATGAGTCCCAGGAAGGACTGGTATCCGTCGATCTGAAGGGTGACATATTCGCCGCTCTTCTCTTCGCCGCTTTTCCGGACGGAGGCATAGGAAACGGGCTCGTCCGGCGTTTTATCGATTCCGAAATAAAACAGGGCAGCCGCGGCCAGCAGGAAAAGCATGAAGAGACTGCCGAAGATACGGGTCCGCTTATCGTTGACGGCCATGACGTTTTCGATCGCGGCGGCCGCTTCGTTCTGCCGTGCGGCGACATAGTCAGCGGCGTAGGCCGGATCCAGAGTGACCGGATCGGCAATACTCAGCCGGCTGCCGTTGATCTGACAGGAAACGAGGGCAGCGTAAATATCGTTGATGTTGACGGTGATTGCCTGCTTTTTGGCGATCCCGCGGGCGATCAGCATGCCCAGAAGGCCGCCGACGGCTCCGGCGGCAGTAAAATTATTTCCCTGCCCGACGGCCAGGGTGTGGGTTCCGTTTTCCACCTCGAAGGAAACGGCTCCGCCCGGGACCGTTTCGCCTATCCTTTTCCCGTCGAGATAGATCGGAAAGGGATTCAGAGCGGTACCGGGATTGCTGTGCTGTACGATCAGTTTTCCCATTTTATTTTCTCCTTGATTTTTTTCCGAGGATGAGGCACACGGCTCCTGCGGCGGCGAGAACGGCGCCTGCGATCAGACAGGCGGCAACGGGACGCGCAGGGGGCTGAGGCTCCTCGCCGACACAAAGGTAGCATTTCCCGAAGAGGAAGGGGAAGGTAGCCGCATCCACGCTGACGCCGGCCTCAGGTCCGGCCTGGATGGCGAAATCGCGGACGGTGGTGTTATCGGCGGCCGTCTCGGTGACCGGATGAAGGATGCCGGTCATGCGGAAGGGCTCCCCTTGATTGAGCGTGCTGTCTATGGCTTTAAACGCGTCTTCCTCGGCAGCGAACAGGAAGAGCGCCTGCGTGTCGGCATCCTCGCCGAAGCAGTAGAGGTAATTCTGCGTGCTGTCCTCGAAGCGGCGCTCGACGTTCAGAAAGCTGTAGTAGCCGCTGATCCGGGTGACGGTATACTGTCCCTCTTCCTTCATGCCGGTGGTCCGGATGAGGGAATAGGTATACAGAGGAGGTTCCTCAAAGCTGGCTCTTTCGATGGCGAAGGCGCCGGCTGCGGTTAATAAAAGGACACCGATGCATAGAGCTGCGATGCTGGGGATGATAAGCTTTTTCATGAAGAGCCTCCGGGACACGGTTTGATTTCATTTCAGTATATCACTGCCGGAAAGGGCCTGTCTATGGATAGGCGCAATAAATCTTTTCTTTTTATGAAGGACGTGGTAAAATAGGGCATATCGTTTGAGAGGAGAGGCGCCATGAGTTATTTCGCGCAGTCGGAGACGGAGGTCATTCTGGCCTCGGGCTCACCCAGAAGGCAGGAGCTCCTGCGCAGCTTGTTCGAAAGCTTTTCGGTGGAGGCTGCCTGCGTGGAGGAGATTCCCGACCCTGCCCTTTCGGCTGAGCAGCAGCCGGAATATCTGGCAGGGCTGAAATGCGCGGCTGTGGCGGCGCTGCATCCGGAGGCGCTGGTGATCGGCGCGGATACGGGCGTCTTTATCGACGACCGCATGATCGGCAAGCCGAAAAGCCGCGAGGACGGGCTGGCCATGCTGGAGGCACTGTCCGGCCGGGAGCATCAGGTCATCACGGGCTGCGCGCTGCAGCAGGGGACTCGCCGCATGAGCTTTTCCGAGTGCACCCGCGTGCGCTTTTTCCCGCTGAGCAAGGCGGAGCTGGAGGCCTATCTGGAGCTGGGCGAATACGCCGATAAGGCCGGCGCCTACGGGATCCAGGGAGCGGGACGCCTGCTGGTCGAGGGCATAGAGGGCGATTATTACAATGTAATGGGGCTGCCGGTCGCGCGTCTGGCGCGGGCCATACGGGCCTTTCAGGAGGAGAATAATGGATCAGTGTGACAGCTGTGCCTATCTCGTGTACGATGAGGAGTATGAGGAATATGTCTGCGATGTCGATATGGATGAGGACGAGCTGGCTCGCCTGATCGCCGGCCGAAAAGACTGTCCCTTCTACCGTGACGGTGACGAATACAAGATGGTCCGCCACCAGAATTAGGCTTTTTGCTGTCCTTTCGTGTATTTTCGCGGCGCTTCGGAAAATTTTCCTTTACAAACAGGCTGTCCTGTGGTAAGCTATGCGTTGCGTCAAATGGGCCGCTAGCTCAGTCGGTAGAGCACTGGACTTTTAATCCAGGTGTCGCGGGTTCGAATCCCGCGCGGCTCATTTTTCAGATTCCAAAGATTATTCTTTGGATTTTTTTATATCCGGAGGTTATGATGCGTATCCGCTATCTGAAAAATACGGAAGAGATCCTGGCCGCGTCCGCCCTGGTCGAGGCAGAGCCGCGCCGCTTTAAGGGCGCCTGGCGGACGGAGCTTGGGGCGCGTATGGGCCGTGAGCCCAAGGCGCTCTATCTGGAGATCGGCTGCGGCATGGGCGGCTTTATCCGGCAAATGGCCGAGCGCGATCCCGAAAGCGCCTACATCGGCGTCGAGCGCATCTCGACCGTGCTGGCGCGGGCAGCGGGCAGCCCTGAGGTCGACAACATCCGCACGGCCAACGTTGCCTACAGCGCCGACAACCGCGAGGCAGCGCGCTATCCGAATCTTCGCCTGGTCCGCGAGGAGGCGGAGTACCTGGGCGAAAGCTTTGCGCCCGGCGAGGTCGACGGTCTGTTCCTGAACTTCTCCGATCCCTGGCCGAAGGAGCGTCACGCCAAACGGCGCCTGACCTCCGACCGCCATCTTCGGGTCTACCGCTCCCTGCTGAAGGAGGGCGGCGTGCTGCGCTTCAAGACCGACAATGATGATCTCTTTGCCTATTCGGTCGAAAGCCTGACCGAAAACGGATGGGAGATCCTTGCCCGGACGGATGACCTGCACGCGGACGGCGAGCCCCTCGCGGAGGGCAATGTCATCACGGAATACGAAGCAGCTTTCGTGAAGCGCGGGAAGAAGATCCATTGTCTTGAGGCGGTCTGGCGCCCGGAGAAATAATTTGTACGGATGGTTTATAAAAACGGTCTGCCTTGGGCGGGTGTTCCAAAGGACACTCTGCCTTGGGCAGACCGTTTTCTTATGCTTGTGTGAGAAGCTTTTCGGTAAGCAGCATGTAAAGAATGCCGAGCACGAGGGCGAGATACATGGGCCACATCTGAGCCGGGGAGGAGGCGGGGGCTTCCTCGTCGGGAAAGGGAGCCTCGTCGGGCGCCGAAGCCTCGCCGGCGGTCCCGGTGAGCGCTTCGCCGGCCATTCCGGTGCTTGCGGGACGGTTTTTCCTCAGCTGCTGCAGGCAGATGACGATAAAGGGAACCGTGATCAGCGTGATCCGGAAAAAGGCGAAAAATTCGGGCCAGGAGAAGGCCGACGCGGCTTCCTCGGCCTCTGCCTCTGCGCCGAAAAGGGACGGATTTCTGTCCATCAGCCAGGCCAGCGCGAGCTGAGTGCCGTTCAGGGTGAAGTGGCTGATCATCGAAGGAACGATGCTGCCGGCGCTAAGATCCATCCAGGCGAAGACGGCGCCAAGCGCGGCCGCGTAAATCGCCTGCTGGAAGTTGCCGTGCAGCACGCCGAAATACAGGGAGCTCATCAAAACGGCGATCCAGACCGGCGCGCGCCGGTATCCCTGAAGGATAACGCCGCGGCAGACAAGCTCCTCGAAGAAGCCGGGCAGAAGGGCGCCGGCCGCCAGAATCAGCGGAAGCGGGTACTCTGCCATGCTGACGATCTCGCCGCTTTCCACATTGGTGAAGAGAAAGCCGGTCAGGTACGAGATCAGCATGCAGCCGGGCTGCAGAAGGAGGCCCAGAAGGATCGCC
>JAZQNF010000068.1:0-4124 GCA_045627225.1 Bianqueaceae bacterium | reverse complement strand
CGCCTCCAGGTTCAGCCCGGTCAGCACCGGGACGCCCTCGCGGTAGGCAAAGGAAAGATCCCTGAGGATCAGGCCGGCTCCCCGAGAGGCAGCGGCCTCGGCAAAGGCAGCGGTCTCTTCGTTCAGGCTGTCATCCTCGGCGGGAAGCTCGAGGATCTTCATCAGACGCCCCGCTGAAACGGCCGAGCCGACAGCGCCGGGAATCAGCGACATCAGCGAGCCGAACGCGCCGGTCACCATGCTTGCCAGCTGAATGAACAGCGTCATCGTGCCGAAGGAAATATAGCCCGTCCACAGACGGTAAGCGCCCCAGGCAAAGCACAGGCCCGAGGTGGCAAAGCCGAGCACGGACATCAGCACACCGACCTTGACGGAAAAATCGTTGTTTTCAAGATAAATGCTCCGGTACAGCTCCTGAAGCTCGCCCAGACGGCTGTTCATGGAGCCGTTCAGATGAAAGGCCTTGATGGCCTGAAGATTCTGCAGCGACTCCTCATAGAAGGAGGTAAGATCGGCCTGCGCCTCACGGACGCGCTGCCCGAGGCCGCGCATTTTAGCGAGAAACAGACGGGAAAAAACGACCGTGACGGGGGCGGAGATCAGGGCCAGCAGCGCCATCATCGGGTCATAGACCAAAATGACGGCCAGCGTCGCCGCAAATTGAGCAGCCGCCGTCACGAAGCCGGGAATCAGACCCAGGATGCTCTCCGCGACGGAGGTGACATCGCTGTTGATGCGGCTTAACAAATCGCCGGAATGGTAATCGAGGGAGGCCTGCCAGTCAATGGCCAGAAAGCGTCCGAAAATTTCCTGACGGAT
The DNA here is from genome assembly GCA_045627225.1 of Bianqueaceae bacterium. Taxonomy (GTDB): domain Bacteria; phylum Bacillota; class Clostridia; order Lachnospirales; family Bianqueaceae; genus JAZQNF01. The sequence goes on along the minus strand of JAZQNF010000068.1, from coordinate 3,305 downwards.
CTCATTGGTGGCGCGGACGTTGATTTTGGCCCGGAAACGCTTGATCACAGCCGAAAGCACGATCCTGGCGATGCCGAAGCCGATATAGAGGCTGATGATCACGGCGATAAAGCCGGTCTCCTTGGAGGTGACCGCGTCGATCAGATACTTGGAGACGACGCTGGTCCCAAGGCCGAGGGCCGTGGATAAAAGTCCCAGCACCACATATAAAACGACAGAGCCAAGATAACGGCGGCTGTAACGGTAGATCCAGCAGATCTCCTGCCACATCTCCTTCAGCTCACTCAGCTTTTTCATCCGCGCCCTCCTTTCCGTTTTTATTTCTCCTCTTCCTCTTCGGCACCGGCTTCTTCCTGATCGCTTCCGTAGCCATAGCCGCCATAGCCGTAGCCATACTTGCCATAGCCGTATTTGCCGTAACCGTATTTACCGTAACCGTAGCGGCCATAGCCGTACTTGCCGTAGCCGTACTTACCGTAGCCGTATTTGCCGTAATAGTAGGAGGAGGCCTCGGTGATGCCGCAGCGGTTCAGCACGAAGCCGCTCAGATGCGCCCCATGCACAGACAGGCTCTCGATACCGTCCGCGATCTGTCCCACGGACGCATAGTCCTCCCGGATCACATAGATGACACGGTCGACCAGCGGACAGAAGGCCGCCGCATCGCTCATCAGCGTGCAGGGAGGCGTGTCGACCACCACGTAGTCGAAAAGCTCGCGCAGAAGGTTGAACAAATCGCTGATATTGGCATGCTCCAGGATGGGCGTCGGGTCGGGAATCGCCTTGCTGGAGGCCATGACATAGAGACCGGTTTCCTTAAAGCGAAGGAAGTTGAAGCCGTCCGACTGATTGGCAAGCCACTCGCCCAGGCCGACCGATTCCTCGGTCATGCCGAGGATCTCCTTGATGCTGGGGCCGCGAAGGTCGGCATCGATCAAAAGGACCTTTTTCCCGTGATTGGCCAGCAGAAGAGCCGTATTGGCCGCCAGGGAGCTTTTGCCCTCGGAGGGCAGGGAGCTCGTGAACATCAGGATCTTTTCGTTCGGACCGAGATCACGGGTGACCTTCAGGCGGAAGCCGCGAAGTGCCTCGCTGAAAGCCGAGTCCGTGTGAAGGCGGGTCATCAGAATGGAGCCGTCCGTATCGGTACGCTTTTTCTCGGTCACATTGGGGATGCGTCCGAGGCAGGCCAGATTGGTGGTCCGCTTGACGTCCTCTTCGGAAAGGACCGTGCGGCGAAGCAGCGTCATGACCAGAAGAATGGCAAGACCCAGTATGAAGCCGGCGCCCGCTCCCAGCACCACCGGACGCTTCCAGCTGAGAGAATTGTAGGGAAGCGTAGCCTGACGGGGCGGCTGCGTGATCGTAAAGCGCGTATCACCGACGACCTTCCGGCTGACCAAAGGATAAACCTCCATCACGGCCTGCAGGATGCGGTACGCCTCCGCCGGATTGGAGGAGGAAACCGAAAGCTCGATGAAATTCGTATCCGCGATTGACTTGGCCGAGATGCTCCCGTTGATATAGGGCGTGTTCAGGCGCTCCTTCAGAAGCTCCTGCATAATATCGCTGGAAAGCAGATAGGGGAAGGTGGCCGTGGCCTGCTGGGCCGCGGCACTGTCATAATAATAGCTGTAGGTAGAGACATCCAGGCTGTCGGAATCCGTGACCGCCACCGAGAAAACCGCCTCGCTGCGATACATGGGCGTGAAGGAGCGATAAGTCCGGAGGAACATGAACAGACCGCCCAGCACGGCCAGCACCAGAGGAATAAACCAGAATCTCTTCAGAAAAGGACGGAATCTGCGCCAGAAGGCAAACAGATCGACGCGGTTGTCCGTCGACGACTTTCCTTCGCTCATTGCTTCTCCTCCTCTTTGCCGGAAGCCTCCGAAGCGTCTTCGGCGGCCGCCTTTCCGTACTTGCCGTACTTGCCGTATTTCCCGTATTTACCGTATTTTCCGTATTTGCCGTAGCCTTTTCCGTAGCCGTAGCCGTAACCGTAGCCATAGCCGGAGCCGCCCTCGGAAAAGCTGTTCATGTCATTCAGCAGCACGCCCAGAAACTCCGCCTTGCCCTCGCGCAGATCATCGATGGCGTCGTTGATGTTGGCCGCGGATACGACGTCCTGACGGACGACCAGCACCGAGGCGTCGGAAAGATCGGAAAGAAGCTCGCTGTCCGAGAAATAGCCGAGAGGCGCCGAGTCGATCACGATATAATCGTATTCGCTTCGGGCACGCTTGATCAGCCGGGCGACGACCGGCGACGAGATCAGCTCGACCATGTTCTTGTAGGTATGCGCCGACAGAAGGCTTTCCAGTCCGGTCTTCTCATCGCGGACCACATTCGCCAGGATCTTTTTGGAGGTATAGCCCGCCGAAAGCATGTAGCCGAGCTCCTTTTCCTTTTCGACCTCCTTGCCGAGCAGCTCCGTCTGTACGGGGCGGCGGAGGTCCATATCGATAAAGAGGACGCGGACACCGCGGATGGCCAGAGACAGGGCCACGTTGGCGGCCATGGTAGACTTGCCCTCGGATTCGGATACGCTGGAGAACAGGAAGACCTTGCGGCCCTGATCGTGCTCGCTCTCGAAGCGGGTGGCGCATTTATGGATAGCTTCCGTAAAGGAGAAGCTGGTGGTCGGAGAGGTGATGAGCAGATTGGTGCGCTTGCCCATTTCGGACATGCGCTGACTGCGGGTGGTAAACAGCCTGGATTTCCCCTGCACCTCGTGCGGAACGCTGGTGATGATCTTGGCATCCAGCTTATTCTTGGCCGCCTCGGGCGTCATGACGGTATCCTCCATCAGATGGCGCAGGATCAGCAGGGCCGTCATGAGCAGCGCACAGCCGACGGCCGCCAGCAGACTGATTTTCCGGACATTATAGGAGCGCTCCGCGATGACGCTGACATTGGGCGTGCTGAGCGGCGTCAGCACCGCCGTGTTGGACACATATTCGGATACATCCGCGTAATGATTGATGATATACTGGATGATCTGAAGCGTGTCCTTGGGATTGCTGCCGGTGACGGTGACCCGGATCAGGTTGGTGCCGCCCAGCACGGAGGTCGAAATGGAGCCCGATACGGGGCCGAGATTTTCCCGGATGGAGTCCGTCATCAGACGGCTGGAAAAGACCTCGGAATAGATGCTGACGACCTCGGAGGCCACATTGGCGTTGATGTAATAGCTGCCCGTGCCGGTGCTGGAGGAACGGGCCGTGACGGAAAAGGTGGCGGAGCTGGTATATTTCTGCGTCATCAGGTTGGTGAGGACCAGATTGGTCGCCATCAGTCCGATC
>JAZQNF010000067.1:0-22653 GCA_045627225.1 Bianqueaceae bacterium | reverse complement strand
TCCTGCTCGTTCAGCCTCTGTATATCTGCGATCCGGGCTTTTGTCTGTCCTTTGCCTCCGTGCTGGGACTTCGGTATCTGACGCCTCTTCTGGAGCGGTGTTTTTTCATTCCCCGGCGGATCCGGCTTCTTCTGTGTCCGTCCTTTGCGGCCTTTCTGGCCGCGCTTCCGATTTCACTCCGGACCTTTTACGGCTTTTCTCCTTATACGCCTTTTTTGAATCTTCTGGTCGTGCCCCTGGTGTCCGTCGTTTTTCTGGCGGGACTTCTGGGAGCCGCGGCCGGCTTCCTGTCCTTATCTCTTTCGGAGTTCTGCTTTGGCTCGGTCTATTATATCCTGCGCTTCTATGAGCTTCTTTGCCGCCTTGCCCAAAGACTTCCGGGCTTCTTTCTTCTGACGGGGGCTCCGGGGAGCTTATGGATGGCCGCTTATTTCGCCCTGATGATTTTTGCCTGCCGGCTGACAGCGCTGTCGGCTGATCAAAGAAAAACGCGGCTCCGAAAATACAGGTGGATCATCGCCGGGCTCTCCGTCTGCGTGCTGCTGTTCCGGCTGCCGAAAACGGAGGCTTATTTTCTGAATATCGGGCAGGGAGACTGTCTGTATCTTCAGTGGAAGGGAAGGCATTATCTGGTGGACGCGGGACCCTCGTACGATTCGGTCCTCGAGCCCTTTTTGAAATACAAAGGGGTCAGAAGCATCGAGGGCTTTTTTCTCACTCATCCCGATGAGGATCACCGGGAGGGACTGGAGCGGCTGCTTGGAAACGAAAGGATCACGATCCGTCATCTGTATCTGGCGGATACGGAGATCCAGCGCACGGAGGAAAGGGAACAGCTCGTTTCGCTGGCGAGGAGCCGGCAGATCAGCGTGATCTTCTGGCAGCAGGGAGACCGTTTGCGGAAGGGCAGGGAGGAAATCGTCTGTCTTTCCCCTGTCAAATCTGAGAAATATGATTCCGTTAATGAAAGTTCTATGGTATTATGGTGTAAATTGAAGGCGATGAACCTGCTGCTGACCGGAGATATCGAAGCCGGGACCGAGGCGGAGCTCGTCAGAAGAGGCCTTATTCCCCGCGTTTCGGTCTTAAAGGCGGCGCATCACGGTTCGTCCGGCTCTTCGTCGGAGGCTTTTCTTCAGGCTGCACGTCCTCTGTATACCGTGATCAGTGCCGATCATTCCGTGTATGGACACCCGCATGAGGAGACCCTCAAGCGCCTTCAGAAAGCCGCGAGTGCCGTATTGATCACGGAGTACGCCGGCTGCATCAGGATATACCGTCTGTTCGGTCACATCCGCGTCAAACCCTTTCTCAAAGGAGATTCAAGTCCATGAAGGTATTAAAAGAACAGATCGAAAAAGGAGAGCTCCGCGGGCCTTACCTGCTGTACGGCGAGGAGCGTTATCTTGTGAATCTGTATACGGAGAAGATCAGAAGGGCTCTTTTGTCCGAAGAGGATGAGCTGATGAACCTTTCCGTGCTCGAGAGCCCGAAGAATCTGTCCGACGTGCTGGCAACGCTGGATACGCTGCCCTTTATGGCGGAGAAACGCCTGCTGATCCTGAAAAACAGCGGTTATTTTCAGCCCGGGGACGATTATTCCGAGCTGGCCTCGGCGCTGGAGGAATCAGAGCTGAGCGTGGTCGTTTTCGCGGAGGAGAAGGTCGATAAGCGCTCGAAACTGTATAAAACGGTGTCCTCTCTGGGCCGGGCGGTCGAGTTCAAGACTCAGCCCGAGGAGGTGCTGACGCGCTGGCTCGCGCAGGAGGCAAGAAAGGCGGGCAAAAGCCTGAGCCCCTCCGCTGCCGCTTATCTGGTTCATTTTTCCGGCTCGGACATGACCAACCTGACCAAGCAGCTGCAGAAGATCTGCGCCTATCTGGGCGCACGCGAGGAGATCCGGCGGGAGGATATCGCGGCCATCGCAACGCCGGACATCGATGACAATATTTTCGCTATCACGGATGCGATCGCCAATAAAAAGGCGGCGAGCGCGATGAAGGTCTATTCCGATCTGATTTCGAACGGGGAGGCCCCTCAGCGGGTACTGTACATGATCGTGCGTCAGTTCCGGCAGCTGCTTCGGTCCTGCATCCTCTCAAAGGAGGGGAAGAGTCTCACGGAAATTGCTTCGGTGCTCGGGCTGCGCGATTCGGTCACCTCGATCATTGTGCGGCAAAGCCGGCAGTTCGGAGAAGAAAACCTCCGGCAGGTGCTCGAGGAGCTGCTCGAAATGGATGCCTCCTCGAAAAACGGAAACATGGAAGCCAACGATGCCTGTATGCTGATCATTCTGAAATACGCTTCCTGAGAGAATATGAACGAGCAAGAAATTCGAAAACCCGCCTTTTTTCTGAATTTTCAGGAGGCATCCGTAGAATCGGCCCGACGCGGGCAGGATGAACGCGGACTGTTTATGGCCCGCCGCTATCGGGACCGAGTGAGCGTCCGAAAAGAAAGCTTCGGCGATTTTGACTGCGAATGGCTGATCCCCGATGAGCTCCGTCACCCGGGCACGCTGCTGTATCTTCACGGCGGAGGCTATGTGGCCGGCTCTCTTCTGTATGCCCGCGGCTTCGGCTCCGCCCTCGCGGTCCGTCTGGGCATGAAGCTGTTTTCGGTGGGCTACCGTGTCGCGCCGGAGCATCTGTGTCCTACGGCCGTTTGCGACGCCCTTCGGGCCTATGAGTTCCTGTTGGCCGATGCGGACAACGGGCCCCTTTATCTGGCCGGAGAATCCTCGGGGGCGGGACTTGCCCTTCTTTTGGCTCAGCAGCTGGCGAAAAGCGGTCAGAAAGCTCCCGGGGCGCTGCTGCTTCATTCTCCCTGGACGGATCTGTCTTTGAAAAATCTGAGTCCGTACGAAAGCGTCCCCGATCCGACGCTTTCCGTAAAGGCTCTTCGTTTTTATGCCGATACCTGCCGCGGAGAGATCCCGGCCGACGATGAGCGTATCTCCCCCCTTTACGGCGATCTCGGGGCTCTTCCGCCTGCCCTGATCCTGGCCGGAGGAGACGAGCTCCTTCTGCCCGATTCCTGCGTTCTGTACCGCAAAATAAAAGAGGCCGGCGGTGAGGCCGACCTCCTGGTGGAGCGTCAATGCTGGCATGCCTACATGCTTTACGGCGGGAAAGCGGCAGACCGCGGCTTTGAAGCCATGGAGCGCTTTATTTCTGCTTTTTCCGGAAGATCCTGCTCCGGAAAAGAATGATGTTCATGACGGCAAAGAAGGCGATCAGAATGATGAGCGTGAGCAGCGGCTCCTGAGGCGCGAGCGTCGCCAGAAGCATCATCGGGAAGCCGAAGACGATGGCCGGAAGCTGCTGATAGACCAGATTATCGGCCGCGGGCGTCTCGAAGTTCTTATCGATCTCACGAAGCAGGATGATGCCGGTGCTTGCGGTGCCGGTGAGCATACCGAACATGACCATAAACTGTTCCTCGACGTAGCCGGGGAAGAAAATTTTCGAAACGGCGTGAACGTAAAAGTAAGTAGCGAGAGCTCCGACGATGCCGAGGATCAGAAGGATGAGCCAGTAGTCGGCGAGCACATCGATGCGGATGGCGGCGATGCCGGCGACGATCATCAGATCAAAGAAGAAGCCGCTGATCCGCTTCATCAGGAAGGGATTGATATATTCCTTCTGGATGACCTTCTTCCGTTTCAGGAAGCCGAGAATGGCGTTGATGCCCGTTCCGACCAGCACGCCCATCAGGAAGTTAAAGCCGTAAAGGACGGAGCTGAAGGAGGGGATCAGGGAGGCCAGCAGATAGATGACGGCATAGGCGGCCAGATAGGTGCTGAAAACGATGCCGAGCTGAACGGTCATTTTATCGACGCTGCCGTTCATCGGGATCTCGTCGGCGCTCTGGATATCCTGAGAGGTATAGGTTTCGGCCACAGGCTCCTCGGAGATGATCAGACGGCCCTTGCGGCGGAGCAGATTCAGATGGATGACGCCGAAGATGGCTGCGCTTAAAAAGCCGAGGGCGGCGATGGTCAGACCGAAGCTTTTGCCTCCGGTAAAGCCGTAGTCAAGCTCGTAAATATTGCCGTAGTTCATGGCCTGGCCGGTACCCTGACCGTAGCCGAAGGGAAGAAGAATACCCGCTGCCTGAAAAAAGCCGGGCTTCAAAAGGGCCCAGAGCATCGTGATGCCAAGGCCGAGAATAGCCTGGATCAGATAGGTGGAGACGGTGGTGACACCGGAGTCGAAGATCTCGATATAACGCTTTTTGGGCATTTTCCCGACGTTGGGCTTGAAAACGGTTGCGATAAAGCCGAGTGCAAGGCTGTGATAGGTGATGATCTCGGCGATGTTCATGCCCTGATGGTTGTAGAGAGCGCTGTCCAGCATGACCTTGCCGGTGCAGGCTTTATAGATGATGGACGCGATCAGGATCAGCAGTCCGCCGAGCACAGAGGTAGGGATCAGAGATTTGGCAAGAAAAGGAATAGATTTTTTTAAGAAGTTGGCAGCCAGAAGGCTGAGCAGAAGGGTGCCGACAAGAAGAACGGAACCCCAGACGCTATAATCCGAGAAACTCTCCATGGTGATCTCCTTTGTTTGCGTAGTGATAGTAAATGTTGACGAATTTCAAGGCATTGAAATGCGCGTTGCCTTTAAACATGAAGGTTCGGCTGTCGTAATAAAGGAGCAGCTTGTTGCGTCCCATGACAGCCATCGCATAGACCTTATCATAGTCAAAGGTTTGAGAAACGCTTCCACTTACTTCGAGGCGGTCACCGTACAGGGAAAGGCAGGCTCCTTTGGCAAGGGGCTCTTTCTTTTTATAGGGGATGATCTCGGAAAAAGCAGCGTGATCGGTGCAGAGCGGCCGGTCTTTATAAGGGGTAAGATCCAGTGAACGGATGAATTCTTCCTGATATTCATACCATTCCGCAGGATTCCGGAAGGAGAAACCGCTGCCGCGGGTCACCGAAAAGGTTTTATTAGCTTCGTATTTTAGCACAAGATCACATTGTTGACAAGTAATAAACTTTCCCTTTGCAAAAAAACGGCTGAGTCCGCAGCGGGGGCAGACATAGAAGACGCGGTCCAGATATTCTGCGCTTTTCCGGCTCTTGAAGGTGCCCGGGGTTTCGGATTCGTCGACCCATAGCTCGCTTTTCAGCAGCTCGAAAAGCTCATCGTTGGAGAGAGAGGCATATTCCTCGGGCTCGATGACCCGTTTGACATAGCTGTGTACATGACCGCTCCGGGTGACGTTGCTCCAGCGGGGACCCACGCCGTAGCCGTCCTCGATACGGCAGACCGCGATGGGAAGCTTCATTTTCTTCGCCAGATGCGCTACGGAGGGCTTGATGTCGCAGGTTTTTCCGCTGAAGGTACGGTTGCCCTCCGGGAAAAGGCAGATGCTGCCGCCTTCCTTGGCGACCTGCATCATGTCCATGATGGAGCGGAAGTCCTTTGTCGATTTGCGGAAGGGGATGGGAGCGACCAGATAGCGGATCAGGGAAGAGGAGAGACCGTTGGAGAAGATGTCCTCGGTGGCCACGAAATAGAGAGGCCCCTTAAACAAAAGAGCAATAAAAAACTGGTCAAACCCGGTCTGATGATTGGATACGACCAGGTAATTGCGCTTGCCCTGATCCTTCAGCTTTTCATAGCGGAGCCCGTATTTCAGCTTGCACAGAAGCCAGAAGACGGGACGGAAAAGGACATTGAAGAAACGGTGACGGGGAAGCACCCATTTTTCTTTTTTGACCGCTTTTTTAACCCGGGAAGCGGAATCTTTTTCAGGAGTCATGGCTTTATTCCTTTGGATAAAGTATTTTTTCGCTTTCGATCTCGGCGCCGGTCCGGATGATACCGGCTCCGAAGCGCTCATACAGACTGAGAAGCGATTTGTTCAGGCTTTCTTTTTTGGCTTTTCCGGGATCGTCCTCCAGGCTCAGCTGCTCGGAGGGAGAATCGGTAAAGCGTGAGGTCTGGATGCCGATCAGGCGGACGGGCCGATCAAATCCGCTCCGGCGGAGCAGGGAAGCGGCGGCCCGATAGATCACATCGGCATCGTTGGAGGGAGCGTCCAGCGTGAGGGCGCGGGTATGCAGCTTCATATTATTGTACTTGAGCTTTAAGGTGACACAGCCGCACCAGCTGCCGGCGCGCTGGAGATTGGTGGCGAGCTCCCGCGCGATCAGGCGGAGAGCGCTTTCCATTTCTTCAAAGCTTGTGAGATCCTCCTGAAAGGTGACCTCGCGCCCGTAGGACTTGGAGGCCTCGGATTTTACGGGGATCTCGCGGAGGTCGATCCCGCGGGCCTTTTGATACAGAGAGGCGCCGCTGTCGCCGAGATAGCGGCGAAGATCCTCCTGAGACCAGCTTAAAAGATCCCTTACGGTACGGATATTGTAGCGCCGGAGCGTCTCTTCGGTCTTGCTCCCGACGCCGCCCAGGATGCGCACGGGTCGGTCGATGATCAGAGCCTGAAGCGCCTTTTCATCCGGAATGACGAAGAAGCCGTCCGGCTTTTTTTCCTCGGAGGCGAGCTTGGCGGACATCATGTTATAGCCGATCCCGACGGAGCAGGACAGCGAAAGAGCATCGCTTACGCGCTTTTTGATTTCGCGTCCGATGCTTTCGGCGCTTCCGAAAAGCATGAGACTGTCCGTCAGATCGAGATAACCCTCATCGCTGGCGATGAACAGGGCTCTGTCGGAATACTCCAGCATAATGCTGTGCATGACATGACTGGCCTCGGCGTATTTATGATAGCTGCCGTGAAGATAAATGCCGTCAGGGCAGAGCATATAGGCGTCCTTGATGCTCATTCCCGAGTGCACCCCGTAGGCTCTTGCCTCGTAGGAGCAGGTGGAAACCACGCCCCTTTCGCCCGGCAGCGCGCCGATGATGACGGGCTTGCCCTTGAGGGCCGGATTATCACGTACCTCAACGGAGGCGAAAAAAGCATCCATATCCAGATGAAGGATCGATTTCATCATTCCGCCCTCCGTTTTTCCTTTTATTATAAACTTTTTTGGAAATGAGGGCAAGATGCGGAAACTGGTCATTTTGTTAATAATTTGTGTACGGACTGCCTGAAGGGGCGGAGGAGGCGGCCGTTTGTCCTGTTTGTCCTGTTAAAGAAATAACGTTTACGTTAAAGAAATAACTATTCTTGAAATAATCGCGGCTCTCCTTTACAATCGATTCAATACTATGGCAAACGTGTGAGGATACTATGGCAGATAATTTGCTCAGTGTAGTCAAATCGTTCAAGGGCGGCATCAAACCGCCGGAGCACAAGGATACCACGGAGAACATTCCTATCCGGGACTTCATGGATCCGGAAGGAGACATGGTCTTTCTGATGCAGCAGCATCTGGGGGCGCCCTGCAGACCCGTTGTCAAGGTCGGCGACAGGGTCCTCAGGCATCAGCTGATCGGCGAGCCGGGCGGCTTTGTCAGCGCGCCCGTCTATTCCAGTGTTTCCGGCACGGTCAAGGACATCCGTCCTATGCTTCATCCCAACGGCAGCATGGTCGATGCGGTCATTATCGAAAACGATCATTTGTATGAAGCGCTTCAGGGTCCCTATCAGCCGGCCGACTATCAGAGTCTGGAGGCGGAGGAGATCCGCGCGCGCATCCGCTACGCCGGCATCGTCGGCATGGGCGGCGCCGGTTTTCCGACCTTTATCAAGCTGACGCCTCCGGATGACAAAAAAATCGAATATGTGCTGATCAACGGCTCCGAATGCGAGCCTTATCTTACCTCCGATTACCGTGTGATGCTGGAGGATACCGAGCGTCTGGTGGTCGGCGGCGCCATCGTCCGCAAGCTGTTCCCCGGCTCGGTCTGCTGCTTCTGCATCGAGAACAACAAGCCGAAGGCCATTGATCGCGTGAACGAATGCATCGGCAAGCTTTTCCCCGGCGACGAGGATTTCCGCATCGTTCAGCTGATGACTAAATATCCGCAGGGCAGCGAGAAAATGATCATCAGCGCCGCAGCGGGCCGCGAGGTGCCCTCCGGCGGACTTCCCGCGGATGTCGGCTGCATCGTCATCAACATCGACACGGTCATCGCCATCTACCGGGCGGTCGTCCAGGCCCGTCCTCTTCAGAGAAGGATCGTAACGGTTTCCGGTACCATGGTCAAAAATCCCGGCAATTACCGCGTCCGTATCGGCACCAGCCTTCGTGAGCTGGTCGAGTATGCGGGCATTACCGAGGAGCCTGCCAAAATCATCGCCGGCGGCCCCATGATGGGTCTGTCCGTCAGCACCCTGGATATTCCGGTCATCAAAACCTCCTCCTCGGTGGTGCTTCTGACCGAAAAGGAAGCCTCGCACGCGGAGGAGAGCCCCTGCATCCGCTGCGGGAAATGCGTGGAGGCCTGCCCCATGCACCTTCAGCCTTACCGCCTGGCGGATCTGGCCGAGCGCCGCGAGTTTGATCTTTTCGAAAAGGAATTCGGCTGCGAATGCATCGAATGCGGCTCCTGCAGCTTTATCTGCCCCGCAAAACGTCATTTGACACAATCCATTAAGCTCGGCCGCAAAACAGGTCTGGCCAACCGCAAAAAACGTCAGCAGGAGGGAAAGAAATGAGTGATTCATCCTTGAAAATGTTTTCCGTTTCGCCGCATTTCAGGGCTAAAAACAGCACCTCTTCGCTGATGTTCGAGGTCATCTTCGCCCTGATCCCCGCCGTGGCGGCCTCGTTCCTGAATTTCGGTCTTCGTTCTCTGATCCTGATCGGTCTTTCCGTCATCACGGCTGTTTTGTCCGAGCTTCTGTTCCAGAAGCTGTCCGGACAGAAGGTCCGCATCTCCGATTGCAGCGCCATTCTGACGGGTCTTCTTCTGGCCATGAACCTTCCGGTTTCCGTCCCGTGGTGGATCCCGGTCGTGGGCTCGGCCTTTGCCATCATCGTCGTCAAGCAGTTTTTCGGCGGTATCGGCCAGAATTTCGTAAACCCGGCCCTCGCGGCGCGGTGCTTTCTGCTGATTTCCTGGACCTCCCTCATGACCGATTTTTCGCTGGACGGCGTTGCCCAGGCCACGCCGCTTACCATGGCGGAAAGCGGCGCCGCCGTTCTGCCGGATTACATGGAATGCTTTCTCGGCAATACGGCCGGGTGTCTGGGTGAGACCTCCGCGCTGTTCCTTCTGATCGGCGGTCTCTATCTGATCGCGGCCCGTGTCATCGATTTCCGCATCCCGCTTTCCTTCATCGGTACGGTCTTCGTGCTTTCCTTTGTTTTCGGCATGGACGGTCTGTATCAGATTCTGAACGGCGGTCTTTTCCTGGGAGCCTTCTTCATGGCGACCGATTATGTCACGACTCCCATGAACCGCGGCGGCCGCTGGATCTTCGGTATCGGCTGCGGACTGATCACGGTCCTGATCCGCCGCTTCGGCAGCTATCCCGAGGGCGTGTCCTTTGCCATCCTTCTGATGAACATCTGCACGCCTCTGATCGATCGCTTTGTCAAGCCCCGCGTCTACGGTATTTCCCGTAAAAGCGCCAAGAGAAAGGGGGAAGCCCAATGAGCGGTAAAGAAAGCCTGAAGGCTAAATTGGAAAAGAAGCCGGTCCTTTATCTCGGCCTGATGCTCTTCCTGTTCTGCATGTTTGCCGGTCTGCTGCTCGGTGTGGTTTACGAAAACACCAAGGACACCATCGCCGCCAAAAAGGATGCGGTCAGCAGGGCCGCCTTTGAAAGCGTGCTTCCGGAGGGCGCGTCAGAGCTGATTCCCATGGAGGTTCCCGAAATCTTCAACTTCGTCATTTCCGAATGCTACGAGGCCCCCGGCTACGGCTATGCGCTGAAGGTCATCGGAAACGGCTATAAGGGCGATCCGATCGAAATGGCGCTGGGAATCAACTCGGTCGGCATCATCTCCGGTGTTCAGATCATCACGCACAGTGAGACCGCCGGCCTTGGTGCCAACGCGGCCAAGCCTGCCTTCCTGAATCAGTTCATCGGTCTGAATGCACTGGAGCCGATCGGCTGCGTCAAGGGCGATCCCGGCGATAACGAAATCGATGCCATTACCGGAGCCACCAAAACCTCCGACGGCATCGTCAGCGCCATCAATACGGCCTGTGAGTATTACCGCTACTTTTTGAGAGAGGAGGCCGGAGACAATGATTAAAATCGGAGAGCATTTAAAGCGCGGCATCATCACCGAAAACCCGACCTTTGTTCAGGTGCTCGGTACCTGTCCGACGCTGGCTGTCACGACGACCGCCATCAACGGCCTCGGCATGGGCCTTTCGGTCACCTTTGTTCTGATGGGCTCCAATCTGGTCATTTCTCTTCTTCGGAAGATCATTCCCGAAAAGATCCGTATCCCGGCCTTCATCGTCATCATCGCGACCTTTGTCACGATCATCGACCTTATGCTGCAGGCCTTCTTCTACGATACGCTCTATCAGTCCCTCGGTCTGTTCATCCCGCTGATCGTAGTAAACTGCATCATTCTCGGACGGGCAGAGTCCTATGCCTCCAAAAACAAGCCTCTGGACTCTGTTTTTGACGGCCTCGGCATGGGTCTCGGCTTTACGATGGCCCTGACGCTGATGGGCATCCTCCGCGAATTCCTGGGCTCCGGTTCTCTGTTCGGCCTTCATGTTATGCCCGAAAGCTTTCAGCCGGTTTCGATCATTACGATGGCGCCCGGCGGCTTCTTCATTTTCGGCTTCTCCATTGCAGCCTTCCGTGCCATTTCGGCGGCTGTCCGCAAGAGAAAGGAGAAGAAGAAATGAGAACCGTCATTTACATTCTGATCAGTTCGATCCTGATCAACAACTTCGTCATGTCGCGTTTTATGGGCATCTGTCCCTTCCTGGGCGTTTCCCGCAAAACCGATACGGCACTTGGCATGGGCGTTGCGGTCACCTTCGTCATGACGGTTGCCTCCGCCATCTGCTATTTCGTTTATCAGTATATTCTGATTCCCCTCGACAAGACCTTCCTGTACACGATCGCGTTCATTCTGGTCATCGCTGCGCTGGTCCAGTTCGTTGAAATGGTCATCCGGAAGGTAAGTCCCGCCCTGTACTCGGCACTGGGAGTCTATCTGCCCCTTATCACGACGAACTGCGCCGTGCTCGGTGTCACGGTCCTGAACATGCAGTCCAATTACACGCTGCTGAACTCGGTCATCAACGGCCTGGGCGGCGGACTGGGCTTCCTGCTCGGCATCGTGCTTTTCTCCGGTGTCCGCGAGCGCATCGAGAACAACAAGATCCTGAAGTGCATGGAGGGCTTTCCGATCGCCATGGTGGCGGCGGGTCTGATGGCCATGGCCTTCCTCGGCTTCCAGGGACTGATTTAAAGGAGGAGAGCTTATATGTGGATTGATATTATTCTTCCTTTGGCCATCCTCGGCATTCTGGGCGCCTTCTTCGGCTGCCTTTTGGGCTTTGCCTCCAAAAAATTTGCCGTCGAGGAGGATCCTCTGACGGAGGAGCTCAGAGCCGCGCTTCCCGGCGCCAACTGCGGCGGCTGCGGCTTTGTCGGCTGCGACGATTATGCCAAGGCCGTAGCGGAAGGGAAAGCAGCCCCCAATCTCTGTGCCGTCGGCGGCGCCGATGCCAACCGTGAAATGAGCCGCATCCTCGGGATCGAGTCGTCCGAAATGGCTCGCATGATCGCTCATGTGGCCTGTCTCGGCGACTGCGAGAATGCCTCCAAGCGCGTGGATTATTATGGCTCCTGCGATTGCGAGCAGCTCATGCTTCTTCCGGGCGGAGGCGATAAAGCCTGCGCCTACGGCTGTCTCGGAATGGGTACCTGCACTAAGGTCTGTAAGTTTGACGCGATTTCCGTTGTGAACGGTGTCGCTGTGGTCGATGAAAAGAAGTGCACCGGCTGCGGTGCCTGTGCAGCCGTCTGCCCCAAGCATCTGATCCATCTGGTGCCGGCTTCAAGCTTCGTCCGGGTCAGCTGCGTTAATCCGAAGCGAGGAAAGGATGTAAGCTCTGTCTGCAAGGTCGGCTGCATCGGCTGCGGTCTCTGCGCCAAAAACTGCCCGCAGATGATCATCGAGATGAAGGATAACCTTCCGCAGATCGATTACGAGCTCTGCATCGCCTGCGGTCTTTGTGCCGAAAAATGTCCGCGTCATATTATTAAAAAGGCTGAATAAGTTTTTCCTTTCAAAAGCCGCGGCGTTGTGCTAAAATAAAAAAGACATGTATTTTCTTTTCCTCAAAAGCAGGAGGAAAAGAGTATGAAACAAAACGACAGATACGTCACCATGAAGGAGCTTCCTCTGTCCGAGCGGCCGTATGAGCTGCTCCGTGACAAAGGGGCGGAAGGACTGACAGATGCCCAGCTTCTGGCCGTTTTTCTGAAAAACGGACTGCCGGGTGAAACGGTGCTGGAGCTTTCGACCCGTATTCTGGCAGATTGCGGCGCCATGTCGGGAGAGGATCCGCTCAGCTGTCTGTTCAGCCTTTCCGCCGAGCGTCTTCAGGGTTTTAAAGGAATCGGTCGGATCAAGGCTCTGCAGCTCACCGCCGTCAGAGAGCTTTTGTGCCGCTTATCCAAGCGTGAGGCTCGGGAAAAGCTATCGGTCCACGACTCGTCTTCGGTCGCATCGCTCTACATGGAGGAAATGCGCAGTCTCCGGCAGGAGATCGTGAAGGCCGTCTTTTTGAACGTCCGGAACGCCATCGTATACGAAAAGACGGTTTCCATGGGCAGCATTTCCCATTCGGTGCTTTCTCCCCGCGAGGTCTTCCTGCCGGCTTATGAAAAGGGCGCCGGGAAAGTGATCATTCTTCACAATCATCCCAGCGGAGATCCCTTTCCTTCCGAGGCCGATCTGAAGCTGACCGAAAAAATGAGGGCCTGCGGTGATCTTCTGGAGATCCCGCTTATCGATCATATCATCATAGGCGACCGTGCCTATTATTCCTTCCGTGACGCAGGTATTCTTTAAACAGGAGCATGTACTTTCATGAACATTGCATTATTGGCCAGCGACAACAAGAAAAAGCTCATGCAGAATTTCTGTGCTGCCTACAGCACCATTCTGTCCAAGCATACGCTATATTCAACTGATACCACCGGAACACAGATCGAAAGAGTGACGAATCTCAGGATTCATAAGCTTCTTTCCGGAGGACTCGGCGGAGAAAAGCAGATGTGTGCCCAGATCGCCAATGATGAAATCGATATCGTCATTTTTCTTCGTGACCCCGACAGCTCGGAAAGCCTTCGCAAGCATGCCGAAATCATGTCCGAATGTGATGAGCATCTGGTTCCTCTGGCCACCAACCTCGCCACAGCCGAGATGCTGATCCAGGGGCTTGACCGCGGAGATCTGGAATGGCGTCTTTTATTCAAATCCTGATGGGAGTAACAAAATGAAGGTTCAGCTTTCGGACGAATTGCTTTTATCCATTCAAAAACCGGCTCGCTATATCGGTGGGGAAGTCAACTCCATCTATAAAGAGCCGGGTTTTTATGATGTTCATTATTGCTTCTGTTTCCCCGATGTCTATGATGTCGGCATGTGTCATCTCGGCCTGCAGATCCTGTATCATGAACTGAACAAGCCGGATCATGTCTACTGTGAGCGTGCCTTTGCGCCCTGGCCGGACATGGAGGAGAAAATGCGGGAGCAGCAGATCCCTCTTTACTCGCTGGAAACGTTCACCCCTCTTAAAGAGTTTGATTTTCTCGGTTTTACGCTGCAGTACGAGATGTCCTACACCAACATCCTCAATATGCTGGACCTGGCCGGGATCCCGCTTTTTGCCTCCGAAAGAGGAGAGGAAGCTCCGCTGGTCATGGCCGGCGGTCCAAATGCCTATAACCCGGAGCCTCTTGCCGATTTTATCGACCTGTTTTATCTCGGCGAAGGAGAGGTCGAATACGCGCATCTCTTTGAGCTGTATGCCGAGCATCGCAAAAACGGCGGAAGCAAACGCGATTTCTTAAAGCTGGCCGCGCAGGTCCCCGGTATTTATGTCCCCTCCTTTTATGAGGTCAGCTATGATGAGACGGCGGCCGAGGGCTGCGAACACACGGGCTGCATCACCTCCTTCAGACCGAAATATGATTTTGCGCCTGAAAAGGTGCGCAAGGTCCTGGTTGAAGAAATGGATACGGTCGAATACCCGACCAAGCCCATCGTTCCTTATATTCAGATCGTTCACGACCGTGCTGCCATGGAGATTTTCCGCGGATGTCTGCACGGCTGCCGTTTCTGCCAGGCCGGCATGATCTACCGTCCCGTCAGACGTCACAGCCGTCAGGCGATCCTTGCCTGGGTCGATGAGGTCCTGAAAAACACCGGCTATGATGAAATCTCTCTCACCTCGCTCAGCTCCAATGACTATCCGGAGCTTTACAGCATCATCCGTGAGATCCATGAAAAATATCCGCATATTCACATTTCTCTGCCTTCTCTCCGCGTTGACGCTTTTTCGCTCGCCCTCATGGATGAGCTGGCTCAGGGGAAAAAGAGCGGTCTGACCTTTGCCGCGGAGGCAGGCACGCAGCGTCTGCGCGATGTCATCAACAAGGGCATCACCGAGGAGGAGATCCTGAGCGGAGTCGGACTGGCCTTCCGCGGCGGCTTCGATAAGGTGAAGCTGTATTTCATGCTGGGTCTTCCCACGGAAACGTATGAAGATATCGAAGGCATCGCCCAGCTGTCCAAAAAGATTGTCTGGACCTGGAATGCCTTGCCGAAGGAAGAGAGGAGTGCCGACGTCCGTGTCACCAGCAGCACCTCTTTCTTTGTGCCCAAGCCCTTTACACCCTTCCAGTGGTGTGCGCAGGACAGCTACGAGCATTTCATGGAAAAGCAGGCGTTCCTGACGGAAAAGATCCGTCATAAGAAAATACAGTATGACTGTCACGATGCCTTTCTCAGCACGCTGGAGGGCTTGCTCGCCCGCGGCGACCGGCGGACCGGCAAGCTGATCTACGCTGCCTGGAAGAATGGCTGCCGCTTTGACAGCTGGTCGGATCTTTTCTCGGAAGCAGCCTGGAAAAAGGCGATCGAGGAAAGCGGGACCGAGCTCGCGTATTATAATTACCGTGTGCGTTCGCGGGAGGAGATCCTTCCCTGGGATCACATCGATGTCGGCGTTACCAAGCGTTTCCTGCTCCGTGAATACGATAAGGCCTATGAAGCCAAAACGACTGCCCCCTGCAATCAGGCCTGCAGCGGATGCGGCATGAAGAACCTGAGCTGCGGCGGTATCTGCTATGAAACGAAGGAGGGAGCCGAATGAAGAAGATCCTGGTTTTTTCCAAAGGCGGACGGCTTCGCTTTGTCGGACACCTTGATGTGATGCGTGCCTTTCAGCGCGCACTGAATCGGGCCGGCATACAGCTGGCCTATTCGCAGGGCTTCAATCCGCATCCGCTGATGTCCTTTGCCTCCCCCCTGTCGCTTGGCTATGAGGGCGAAAACGAAATCGTCGAGATCATCCTGGAAAAGGAGATGACAGATGAGGCGCTGTTCGACGCTCTCTCAGCCCAGCTTCCCGAAGGCCTGAAGCTCCGCTCGGTCCGGACCGGCGTCGGTCAGAAGGGAAACGCTATGGCTCGCCTTGCGGCAGCCGAATTCGAACTGAAATCGACGCATGCCTATTTTACCGAACAAAATATTCGGTCTTTCTTCGAGCAGGAGGAGCTTCCGGTCGAAAAGCTGGGCAAGGTCAAGGGCAGAAAGCGCACGGTCACCGTCGATATCAAACCCTTGATTTACCGTTGGAGCTATCAGGATGGAAGTCTTTTTGTCATCGGCGCCGGCGGTCCTTCCGTCAATTTCAATCCCGAGCATCTGCTTGCGTCCCTGGCCTCCTTCAGCGGACTTGACAAATATCCGGAAACCTCCATTTCGCGCAAGCGGCTCCTTTATGAAAAGGAGGGTGCCTACTATCCCCTTGAGCAGTGTGAGGAGCTGTAATGAAAAGAATCTATCTTTCCGAAGACGGCTATGTGCTGCGGCAGGCTCTGACCGAGGAGGGCAGGCTGATCGAATACGCTCAGACCGACCGCCGGGCAGCTCTCGTGCCCGGGATGATTCTGATCGGCTGCATTCAGGAGCTGGTTCCTTCGCTTGAGGCGGCCTTTGTCAACATCGGCACGGGCAAACCGGCCTTTCTTCCTTTGGATGGCCGTTCCCTTTCCCGATTTCACGCCGGAGAGGAGCTGCCGCTGCTGGTCAAAAAGCTTCCCGTGGGGGAAAAAGGGGCTGAGCTCAGCGACGTGCTGGAGCTTGCGGGCCGTTTTCTGGTTTTGAACGAAAGGAAGGGCATCGGCGTCTCTTCCCGGATCACGGATGAGGCAGTCCGCGCGGCGCTTCGCAAGCAGGCTGAGGCATTTCCGGGCACAGACCGTGTTGGGTACATCGTGCGCACCGAAGCGCAGACGGCCTCGCCGGAGGAGCTGATCACGGAAGCTGGAAGCCTTCTGGCTCAATATGAGCAAATCGTCGGGAAAGCGGTTTTCCGTACCGTTGGCACGATGCTTTATGAGCCCCTGCCGCCCTGGGTCGAATGGATCGGAAGGGAAGGCGCAGCAAGTCTTACCACCGATTCCTCCGTTCTGGCCAGGCAGCTTAGGGAGAGCTATCCGAAGCTGGAGATCTCTCTTTTTTCCGACGGCCGATTCTCTCTTTTTGATTTCAGCAAAATCAGCTCTCAGCTCGAGAAGGCGCTGATGCCGAAGCTTTTTCTGGAGGGCGGCGGATACGTTTTCATCGAGCAGACCAATGCACTGGTCGCCGTCGATGTGAATACGGCCAAGGGAAAGGGCAGCGAGAAAGAGAAAACGGTTTTTGAAACCAATAAAAAAGCCGCAAAGCTCATATTTGAACAATTGCGGCTGAGAAACCTATCCGGAATGATCCTGATCGATTTTGTCAACATGAAGGACGAGTCCAATCGGAAAGAACTGTTGGCCTATGCCGGTGAGCTGGCAGCTAACGACCCCATGAGCATTCGCCTCTATGGCTATACCTCTTTGGGACTTATGGAGCTTTCGCGGAGAAGAAGCGGTCAGACCCTGAAGGAAATGCTGGAGCAGTCCTGATTTATTTCAAAAGATTTTTGCTGATCTCGCCTTCGGAAATGCTTTTTTCGACCCACAGACGAAGCGCGGATACGGAAGACGAAATGGCATCCAGCTTTTGCTTGATCGAGAGAAAGTCCTCGTATTCATCTTCTGAAATTTTACCGTCGACGGTGATATCCACGAGACGGTTTTTTTCTTTTTCAAGGCTGTTCAAAACAGAAAGGATTTCCAGCGTGACCTGAGAGAGGTCCTTCTGCTGGATCTCGGGAACATATTTCTGCCCGATGGGACATTCATGCGAGCAGTAGAAGTTGCAGAGGGAAGGCGCTTTATAACACTCTGCCATAGCCATGATTTCGTCCGGATGCGGGAAGGAGCGTTCGTTTTCAATTTTTTCGATTCTGTCCGCAGAGACAAAAATCATTTGCTCGGCTGCCTGCTCACGGGTCAGTTCCATTTCCTCACGGCTGAGCTGATAAATGTTCTTGTTTTCCTTAACCGATTTTTTACCCATAATTCACCTTTTGACGCTGGTTTTTCACTATCATACTATAAACGGTATAGAAACGCAATTCATTTTTTTGCCTCCTGTCCCTTCGCTTTGCAGTTGCGAAAACGGCGCAGGCATGCTAAAATAAATCGATTTTACGATATACTTCGGAGGAAATATGACCGAGCTTTCGCTTATCCGAAATTTCAGCATCATTGCCCATATTGACCACGGCAAATCCACCTTGGCTGACCGCATCATTCAGATGACCGGTCTTTTGACCGAGCGTGAAATGCAGGATCAGGTCCTGGATAACATGGATCTTGAGCGTGAAAGGGGAATTACCATCAAAGCTCAGGCTGTCCGTTTGATCTATAAGGCCTCGGACGGCAAGGAGTACGTTTTCAACCTGATCGATACGCCCGGGCATGTGGATTTCAACTATGAGGTTTCCCGAAGCCTGGCCGCCTGTGAGGGCGCCGTTCTCGTCGTGGATGCCGCGCAGGGAATCGAGGCTCAGACCATCGCCAATGTCTATCTGGCCCTCGAGCATAATCTGGAGATCCTTCCCGTCATCAATAAAATCGATCTTCCTGCCGCGGAACCTGACCGTGTCAAGAACGAAATCGAGGACGTCATCGGTCTGGAGGCCCAGACGGCTCCTCTTATTTCTGCCAAAAAGGGCATCAATATCGAGGAGGTGCTGGAACGCATCGTGACCGATGTGCCCGCGCCGCGGGGCGATGTGTCGGCACCGCTTAAGGCGCTCATCTTTGATTCGCTGTATGACTCCTACCGCGGAGTCATTGTATTCTGCCGCATCATGGACGGAAAGCTTACAAAAGGCTCCCGGGTCCGCATGATGGCGGCCGAGCAGGAATACGATGTGGTCGAGGTCGGATACATGGGCGCAGGGACGCTGATCCCCGCTGAGGAGCTTTGCGCCGGCGAGGTCGGCTATTTTACCGGCAGCATCAAGGAGGTTGCTCACACCCGCGTCGGTGATACGGTTACCGAAGCGCTTCGTCCCACCGATACCCCGCTTCCCGGCTACAAGCAGGTCCAGCCCATGGTCTATTGCGGCCTTTATCCCGCGGACGGCTCTCATTACGGTGACCTGCGCGAGGCGCTTGAAAAGCTGAAGCTGAACGATGCCTCCCTGTTTTATGAGCCGGAAACCAGTAAAGCGCTGGGCTTTGGCTTCCGCTGCGGTTTTCTCGGCCTTCTTCACATGGAGATCATCGAGGAAAGACTGGAAAGAGAATTCAATCTGGAGCTGGTCACCACGGCGCCCGGCGTCATTTACCGCATCATCCGGACGGACGGGACGGTGCTCATGATTTCCAATCCGACGGACATGCCGGATCCTTCTGAGATCGCGGAGATGCAGGAACCGATCGTCGAGGCCGAAATCATGCTTCCGTCCGAATACATCGGCTCCATCATGGATCTATGCCAGGATCGGCGCGGCGTATATCAGGGACTGGAGTATATCGAGGATAAACGGGCGATCCTCCGTTATCATATGCCGCTCAACGAGATCATTTACGATTTCTTCGATGCGCTGAAGTCCAAAACGCGCGGCTATGCTTCTTTGGATTATAATCTGCTGGATTACGAGAAATCCGAGCTGGTCCGCATGGATATTCTGATCAACCGGGAATACGTCGACGCTCTTTCCTTCATCGTTCATGAGAGCAAGGCGTATGAACGCGGACGCCGGATCTGCGAGCGCCTGAAGGATGAGATCCCCCGCCATCTCTTTGAGATACCCGTGCAGGCAGCCATCGGCAGCAAGATCATTGCGCGCGAGACCGTCAAGGCCATGCGCAAGGATGTTTTGGCCAAGTGCTACGGCGGCGATATTTCCCGTAAGAAGAAGCTGCTGGAAAAGCAGAAGGAAGGCAAGAAGCGTATGCGTCAGATCGGCGATGTGGAGGTGCCGCAGGCAGCCTTCATGAGCGTTCTGAAATACGATGATGATAATTAAAAAGAACCGGTCTTTCGGAGGGCTCCGAGAGACCGGTTTTTATTGTGCTTAGCGGGTTCAGAAGCTGACATTGATATCAACGCGCCCGGATATGCCTCCTACACTCGCATTGGAGGAGAACTGCCACAGATCGTAGTGGTAGGAGAAGGAGGGCATGGAATAATCGGAGGTCCAGTTGGCGAGCCAGATGGAATACTGATCGATTTCGGTATAGAAGAGCTCACTGAGGAAGAAGCTCTTGCTGGCGTAGATGCCGGCCTCGTATCCGCTGTTGGTGACGGTTTCGCAGAAGGCCTTGGCGACCAGGGTGTGCTGCTCGCGGCTCAGCTTATCGGCGCGGCCGTTCGGGTATTCGGCACTGTGTTCCATGTCGATGTAGATCGGCAGATCCGGCTTGAGTCCGTTCTGCTTCAGCACGGTCAGGGCGTAGGAGGCTTCTTCGACGGCTTCCTGTGTGGTCACAGCCGCGGAAAAGAAGTAGACGCCGACCTTCAGCCCTGCGGCCTGGGCTCCTTTGATATAGCCGACGGCGCGGTCATCGCTGTAGATGGTGCCTGCCGGGCCGTAGCCGCGGCCGCCGATGCGGATGATGACGAAATCGATGCCGCTTTCGCGAACGGCGTTCCAATCGCTGACACGCTGCCATTCGGAAACATCGATGCCCATGCCGCTGGCCTTGACGCCGTAGCTGTTAAAGTAATAATGCTTTCCGTCGATTTTGACATAACCTGTGACGGGAGAGCCGTTTTCGTAATAATACAGCTTGCCCTCTTTTTCGAACCAGCCGTTTTGGGGCGGGGAGGGCGGATCGGGCTCCTCAGGCTCAAGCAGGGTGATCTCATAGCTCTCGGCCGGAGTACCGTGCAGACCGATGAGCTCGACGCTTTCCTCCGAGGGCTCCTCCTCGGTACCGGTTTTTCTCAGACCGTAGGACAGGAAGCCTTCGGTCAGCACCGGGTAAACGTCGCTTTCGGTATCCGATCCGCGCAGAAGCAGATAACCGTTAGGACCGATGGAGAATCGATAGACACCGTCCGAAAGATCCTGGCGGGCGCCGTTTCCTTCGGGAGAGTAGATGGGGGGAAGAGAGGGACGAGATTCCTCGGAGCCCTGACTTTCCTCGGGCTGACTATCCTCGGGGCGGCTTTCCTCTGCCGGCTCCTTTTCGTTCAGCTCACTGATATCCTGCTGCTCGGTGCTGCCCTTGTCGCCTGTATCGCCTTGAAGCTCTTTGTCGGTGTCTTCGGTATTGGTTTTGATATCGACGACGTCGGTGATGTTTTCGATGATCTTCTTGGCGACCTTTTCCTTGACGCGGACCGTAATGGGGTCAGGCTGGGTAAAGCCGTCGAGGGGCTCGCAGGAAAGGGTATACAGGCCGGGCGTGAGCCGGTTGACATAGGTGCTTCCGTGACCGTTGGTATCCACGACGGTCCGCCGGCCGTCAGGGCCGGTCAGTGTGACGCGGAAGGAGGCCTGAGCGTTCTGGCCCTTGTCGTCTCGGACGACGAGGTACATGTCTTCCTCCGTGGAGGAGGCGGCCAGATGGACGATGACGACATCCTGGGAATAACCGAGGCTTTCCTCCAGCGTGATCAGCGGCACATCAGGCTCATCCGGGACGGATTCGGGCGGCTGACTGTCGGGAGGCGTCGGTGCCTGGGATTCCCTGTCTGTCCGGTCCTTATGGGGGCTTTCCTCGGAGGATTCCGAAGGGACAAGGCTCTCGGCCGTCGAATCGGCCGGGTCGGTTTCTTCTTTTTCTTCCAGAGCGAGCTGAAAGCGGTTGAGAAGAGAAGCCGCGCTCTGAGCGAGACGCTCCGGCTCGGGACCGGAATAGACGATCAGACCAAGCTCTCCGAGGACCATCAGAAGTGCTAAAAGGATCTTACTGATTTTCTTCATTGATTTCGGGTTCGGCTTCGCCGTTTTCGGCCGTTTGGACGATTTCGGCGGGAATAGTTTTCTTGTGCTTCAGTGCCAGCAGGATGAGCAGAACCGTGCCGATCAGGATCAGTCCGCAGGAGACGAGCACGGAAATCGGGATCTTTGTGTTCCAAAGGAGCAGCTGGTCGGTACGTAAAGGCTCGATCAGGGCGCGGACGATACCGTAGCCGATAAAGTAGGTGCAGGCGATTTCTCCGTCAAATTTCTTGTGCTTCCAGAGGATCAGCATGACAGTCAGAACGACCAGGCAGCCGAAGGACTCGTAGAGGAAGGTCGGATGGACCTGGATATAAGTGGTTCCGTTGACGGTAATGGCCTTTTCCAGAAGCTCAAGCGGAAGATAATAGGCGGTCTGCACATTCAGACGCATGGCGAAAAGATTTTCCGTATAGCCCCCGAAGGCCTCTTGATTCATGAAATTGCCCCAGCGGCCGATAGCCTGGCCGATCGCCACGCAGGGCAGGCAGGTATCGAGCAGACGCCAGAAATTCATCTTGCGATGACGGGTAAAGAAGAAGGCGATGATAATGTCCATGATGACGCCTCCGTAGATCGCAAGACCCCCGTGCCAGATTTTCAGGATTTCCCCGGGATTTTGGCTGTAATAATCCCAGGAGAAAAGAACATAGTAGAGGCGGGCGCCGATAATTCCCCCGATGACCGCATAGATAAAGAAATCAAAATAATCATCGGTGTTCTGTCCGGATTTCTTAGCGATGCGCATGCAGAGAAGGAAACCGGTCAGAAAGCCGAGCATGATCAGAAAACCGTACCAAGCGATTTCAAAATTTCCGATGGACAAAAAGACGCGATCCAAATGATCGAACTCAATGCCTAAAAAAGGGAACCATACATCGGGCATAGGACATAAACCTCCGTATAAAATCAGTTTATTATACAACAGGGAGAGGGTTTTGTAAAGTTTAAGGGCGCGTTGATTGTATCGCTCGGTTTAGCTTTGACGCGCCCTTGCAATATGGCGCTTGCGCCATATTGCCGGAGGTAGTGGTTTCGAAGGGCTGAAGGGCTGGTTCACGACCGTTGCTTTAAAGTAAGTGACCAGCCCTTGCAATATGGCGCCTGCGCCATATTGCCGGAGGTAGTGGTTTCGAAGGGCTGAAGGGCTGGTTCACGACCGTTGCTTTAAAGTAAGTGACCAGCCCTTGCAATATGGCGCCTGCGCCATATTGCCGGAGGTAGTGGTTTT
>JAZQNF010000066.1:0-2944 GCA_045627225.1 Bianqueaceae bacterium | reverse complement strand
GGCGGCTGCCGTCCGGGCGCTTTTGGAGGAAGCCCGGTTTACCGGTATCGGAACGATCTGCGATCTGGGAAGAAAGGAGCGCGTGGTCACAGCGCGCAAGGGGCCTTGCGATGTTTGAAAAGCTGCCTGAGCTTGTCAGCCGCCGGGAGGAGCTGGCGGAGCGCATCAACGATCCCTCCCTGATCGCCGACCAGGCCAAATGGCAGAAGTGCGTCAAGGATCTGAACGCACTCATCCCGGTGACGGATACCTATCTGAAATACGAAAAAATACTGTCCGAGCTTTCGGAGAACAAGACGCTTCTGGAGGAAGAAAACGACGAGGAGCTGCGGACACTGCTTAAGGAGGAGCTGGCATCCCTCGCGCTGCAGAAGGAGGAGACCGAGCATGCGCTGCTGCTGCTTCTTTTGCCAAAGGATCCCAACGACGATAAAAACGTGTTCGTAGAGATCCGCGCCGGTGCCGGAGGCGACGAGGCTTCATTGTTTGCGGGCGATATTTACCGCATGTACCAGCGCTACACCGAACGCCTTGGCTGGAGGACCGAGTTCGTCAGCGCCAGTGAGGGCGCGATGGGCGGTTTTAAGGAGGTGGTTTTCTCCGTCAAAGGAGAAGGTGCCTATTCACGGCTGAAGTTTGAAAGCGGTGTCCATCGCGTACAGCGTGTTCCGGAAACCGAGGCCGGCGGACGCATCCACACCTCGACGGCCACGGTGGCGGTCATGCCCGAGGCGGCGGAGGTCGATGTCTCCATCGATCCGAATGACCTTCGCATCGACATCTTCCGTTCCAGCGGCGCCGGCGGCCAGAAGGTCAACAAGACCTCCAGTGCCATCCGCATCACGCATCTGCCGACGGGCATCGTCGTCTCATGCCAGAACGAACGCTCGCAGTATCAGAACAAGGACATGGCGATGTCAATGCTTCGGGCCAAGCTCTACGAGATCGAGCAGGAAAAGCAGAAAAGCGCCGTTTCGGCTGAGCGGAAAAGCCAAGTAGGCACGGGCGATCGAAGCGAAAAGATCCGTACCTACAACTTCCCGCAAAGCCGCGTGACCGATCACCGCATCGGCTATACGACGCATCGGCTGGAGGAAATTCTAGATGGAGCGCTGGATGAGATCATCGACGCGCTCATTACGACCGATCAGGCAGAAAAACTGAAATCTGCCGAAACTCAGTAATTTTTTTCTTTTCTTTTTGCAAATTGTATGGTAAAGTAACAAAAGAGACGTTTTTTTACAGACGATAAAACGAAAAAAATAAATATATTGGAGGAACCCTTCTATGAATGTTTACGCCTCAGACAAGGTGCGCAACGTCGTATTACTCGGTCATGGAGGAGTAGGAAAAACGACGATCGCCGAGGCTATGCTGTTTGCCTCCGGAGCCATTTCCCGTCAGGGTAAGGTTTCTGACGGCAATACGGTCAGTGACTATGATGCCGAAGAAATCAAGAGAAAGTTTTCGATCAACGCTTCTCTGATCCCCGTAGAGTGGAAAGGCTTTAAGATCAACGTGCTGGATACCCCCGGCTATTTCGACTTCGTGGGCGAGGTAGAAGAGGCTCTTTCCGTAGCGGATGCCGCGATCATCGTTCTTTCCGGTAAGAGCGGTGTTGAGGTCGGCACCGAGCTGGCCTGGGAAAAGGTATCTGAGGCCGGTCTTCCCTGCTTCTTCTTCGTCAACAACATGGATGATCCCGAAGCCAATATCGACCGCGTTCTCGGCCAGCTGAAGGAAAAATTCGGTTCTGCCGTAGCTCCCTTCCAGGTTCCGATCAAAGAGGGCGGCAAGTTCGTCGGCTTTGTTGATATTCCCACCATGACCGGCCGTAAGTTCGAAGGCAATAAGGTCATCGACTGCGATATTCCTGCGTCCATGTCTGATGAGGTCGCTGAGGTACACACCCAGCTGATGGAGGATGCCGTTGCGAACGTCAGCGAAGAACTGATGGAGCGCATCCTGATGGATGACGAGATCAGCCCCGAGGAGCTGATGGATGCTCTTCTCGAAGGTACCATGAACAACGTCGTCGTTCCCGTTCTCTGCGGCATTGCGCCCCAGGGCACCGGTATCGGCGTTCTGATGGATTCCATCACCAAGTACTTCCCCTCTGCCGCTCAGAGAAACGAGGTCAATGTTGCCCTTACCTATGACGGCGAGAAGAAGGGCCTTAAGTGCGATGACAGCGAGCAGGTCTCCGCTTATGTCTTCAAGACCACTGTTGACCCGCTTTTCGGCAAAATCAACTATTTCAAGGTCATGTCCGGCGTCATGAAGCCTGACACCTTTACCAACGTTACCAAGGGCTCCGACGAGCGTATCGCCAAGCTCAACATCCTGCGCGGCAAGACCCAGATCGAGGTTTCCGAGCTTCATGCCGGTGATATCGGTACGGCCACCAAGCTGAGCATCACCGCCACCGGTGATACCTTGGGTGCCAAGGGCAGTGTCCTTCATTATGCTCCCGCCGCTTTTGACGAGCCCCTGCTTTGCATGGCTGTCGCTCCTGCCACCAAGGGCGAGGAAGATAAGATGGCTCAGGGCATCGCCAAGATCATGGATGAGGATCCCACCGTCAAGATGGCTGTTGATGCCGAAATGAGCCAGCAGCTGATCTACGGTATCGGTGAGCAGCATCTGGATATCGTCTGCAGCAAGCTGCTGAACAAGTTCAAGACCGGCGTCATTCTTTCCAAGCCGAAGGTCTCGTATCGTGAAACCATCCGCGGCACCGTCACCGTACAGGGCAAGCATAAGAAGCAGTCCGGCGGTCACGGTCAGTACGGTGATGTTCATATCCGCTTTGAGCCGTCCGGTGAGGACAAGCCCTACGTATTTGCGGAAGAGGTCTTTGGCGGCTCTGTTCCCAAGAACTACTTCCCCGCCGTTGAAAAGGGTATCGCCGAGTGCGTCCAGCACGGCGTGCTGGCCGGCTGCC
>JAZQNF010000065.1:0-11121 GCA_045627225.1 Bianqueaceae bacterium | reverse complement strand
CACGACCGGCTGCAGCTCCTCCTCCCACGGCAGCTGCCAGCCGAGGAAGTTGCAGTTGTCCTTGCTGGGATCGGCGGGCTTTCCGACGGTCTGACCGCGCCAGACCTCGACGGTCGTGACGGGGCTGCCGTTATCGGCGTCGAAGATGACTGATTTTTTCAGCAGGGTGGGCAGGTACAGAAAAGCGAGCACGCCCAGCGCGATGAGGAGCAGCAGAAGAAGGATCACAAACAGCTTGCGATGACGTCTGCGTCTTTTTTTGTCTCTGCGGTCCCTGCGGCGGCTCTTGCCCTCTTCGCGATGCTCCTCGTGATGATCCTCGGGGCGTCCTTCGGGCGGCTCGGGCGGCGTCAGCTTTTCCCCGCAGCTGAGGCAGAATTCTTCGTTTCCTTTAAGCTCCGCTCCGCAGGCGGGGCAGAACAGCGGTTTTTTCTCCATAATACGACCTCTTTGATTGAAAAGGATTTTCTCTATTATAAACGCGTGAGAAAAAAGTGTCAATCCTCGCGACTTTTTGCCTTTCTTTTTTCCCGCCGATGTGATAAGATATCAACACTAATCTATATGATAGGAGTACTGTATATATATGAATACCCATATTCTGCCTTTCCTTTGGGTACACGGCGAAAACGAGACGACCTACCGCGAGATGATCAAGGCGATTTACGATGCCAACATCCGTGCTTTCTGTGTAGAATCCCGTACTCATGAAAATTTTTGCCGGGACCAGTGGTGGCATGACATGGACGTGATCCTGGATGAGGCCGAGCGCCGCGGCATGAAGGTCTGGATCCTGGATGACAAGCATTTTCCGACCGGCTATGCCAACGGAGGCCTGGAAGGGGCCCTTCTGTCCCAGCATCGCCGCAGTCTCTTCCACACCACCGTCAAGGCCAGGGCCGGCAAGACGCTTAAGCTCAAGCTGGCTCCCTATATCGAATATAACGAAAAAAGAGCGGCGGCTCAGGCATCGGCTGCCTATACCGGCAAAACGGCCGGAAAAATCGATGCCGACGAGCTCGTCTCCGTCAGCGCCATCGGCTTCCTGCCCAACGGCCAGAAGAAGATCCTCAATCTGTCCTCTTACATCCTGGACGGCATCCTTTGCTGGACAGCGCCCGAGGGCAGCTGGACCGTTGAGATCTGCTCCTCCACGCTCAATGCCGGCAAGCAAAGGGATCACATCAATCTGATGAACAAGGCCTCCTGCCGCATCCTGCTGGACCGCGTGTACGAGCCTCATTATGAGCATTACAAGGACAAATTCGGCACCGTCATCGCCGGCTTCTTCAGCGATGAGCCCGGACTCGGCAACGGCAGCTTCCTGAAGCACGGCAATATTCTGGGCACCGAGCAGGATCTCCCCTACAGCGATGAGCTGGAGGAGCGCCTGGAAAAGACCCTGGGCGCCGGCTGGAAGGCCAATCTGCCCCTTCTGTGGCGCAAGGACTACGATGCGTCCGAGACCGCGCACATCCGCTACGCCTACATGGATGCGGTCACCCGTCTGGTCGAGGAGGATTTCTCCCGCCAGATCGGCAGCTGGTGCCGGGAGCGCGGGGTCGAGTATATCGGCCACGTCATCGAGGACAACAATCAGCATGCCCGCACCGGTACGAGCCTCGGGCATTACTTCCGCGGCCTGAAATGGCAGTCCATGGCCGGCATCGACGATATCGGCGGCCAGGTCTATCCGCAGGGCGAGGAGCTGTCGGTCAAGAGCATCGCCGGCAATCTTTCCGACGGAGAGTTTTATCATTTCGCGCTGGGCAAGCTCGGCGCTTCTCTGGGTGCGCTGAACCCCAACATGCAGGGCAGGGCCCTGTGTGAAATCTTCGGCAACTACGGCTGGCAGGAGGGCGTCCGCCTCGAAAAGTACCTCGTCGATCATTTCATGGTCCGCGGCATCAACTATTTCGTCCCGCATGCCTTTACCGGAAAGAGCTTCCCGGATCCCGACTGTCCGCCTCACTTCTATGCCCACGGCTTTAACCCTCAATACCGTCACTTCGGCAAGCTGATGGAGTATACGGAGCGTGTCAGCTCCCTGATTTCCGGCGGCGAGGCGCTGGCCCCTGTCGGCATCCTCTATCACGGCGAGGCCGAATGGGCCGGCCGATGCATGCTGATGCAGAAGCCCGCCCGCGTGCTGACCACGCATCAGACCGACTTTTTCTTTGTTCCCTCCGATGTTTTCGAGGAGCCTGATTTTTACCGTACCGATCTTTCCGAGGGACTTACGGTCAACGGTCACCGCTTCAGTATGCTCGTCATCCCCTACGCGCAGTTCATCACGCGCCAGGCGGCGGAGGGCATCGCCGCGCTTTTGGCCAAGGGCTTCCCGGTCTTCTTTATCGATGCGCTGCCCGACGGCATCTCCAACGGCGAGGAGGCCCGTCTGTCTCTGCCGACCGAGCTTTCCGCCTGCCCCGTCATCACGCTGGAGGAGCTGGCCGGGAAGGCCGACGCGCTTCGCACGGTCCGTCTGGAGCCCGCCGCAGAGCGCATGAGAGCGCTTCGCTATACCAGCGATCTGGACTTCCTCTATCTCTTCAACGAGGATTCCGTGCCCTATGAGGGTACGGTCGAGCTCGAGGGCCCGGCCTATCTTTACAATCCCTGGGACGATCGCTGCGAGACGCTGGAGCTTTCCGACGGCCGCGCCCGCATCAGTCTTGATCCCTCCGAGAGCGCCTTCATCATCTTCGGCAAGGCCGAGACCGTGCTCTCCGAGCGCGCGCTTCTTGCCGAGGCCAAGGAAAAGGGCGAATGCCGGCCCATCACCGAGTTCAGCGTCAGTTCGGTCACGTCCAAGAATTATCCCGCCTTCGGTCCGGACCGACAGATCAAGGCCGGAGAGGGCGGCGCCTTTGTCGGCTACCAGGCCTTTGAGCCCGGCTTTGACGGCATCGTCCGCTACTGCACGCTCTTCGACTACGAGCAGGGCGAGGTCGACCTCGAGATCACCGATGCCTACGAGGGCGTCGAGGTCTTCGTCAACGGTCTGAGCCTGGGCATCCAGGTCATCCCCGGCTATCGCTATCGCCTGACGGACTGCTGCCGGAAGGGACGCAACGAGCTCATCATCGAGGTCGCCACGACGCTGGAACGCACGGGCCCCGTGCTCCAGTCCTCGTCCTACCCCGGCAAGACCGGCAAGACCGGCATCACCGGCGCAGTCAATCTGTATTTCACGAAATAAGGAGCAGAAGGCATGATCACCAGTCCTTACCTTCCCGGTTACGAATATATCCCCGACGGAGAGCCGCATATCTTCGGCGACCGTCTTTACATTTTCGGCTCGCATGACGCCTTCGGCGGCAAAAAGTTCTGTCAGAACGATTATGTCTGCTGGAGCTGCCCGCTGGACGATTTCAATGCCTGGCGCTATGAGGGACGCATCTATCGCACGAATCAGGACCCCGAAAACGAGGATGCAGAGCTTGCGATGTGGGCGCCGGATGTCTGTCAGGGCGCAGACGGGCAGTATTATCTGTATTACTGCCTTGCCAACCGTCCCCGTATCGGCGTCGCCGTCGCCAAAGAGCCGGCCGGCCAGTACTTCTTCCTCGGCTATGTCCGTCACGAGGACGGAACGCCTCTGGGGGCCGCGCCGGACGATCTCTTCCCCTTTGATCCCGCCGTGCTTCGCGACAGCGACGGCCGCATCCATCTTTACACCGGTCAGGGTCCGCGCAGCCTCAAGGAGGCTGAGAAAAAGGCCAAAAAGAACGATCGCTCCCGCGATACGGCCTATCACATGGAGCTTTGCGAGGACATGCTGACGGTCCGGACCGATCCCAACCGTCTGCTTCCCAACCTGACCGAATCCGAGGGCACCGGCTTTGAGGGTCATGAGTTCTTCGAGGCCAGCTCCATCCGCCGCTTCGGCCAGCGCTATTACTTCATCTATTCCTCCGTCCGTCTGCACGAGCTTTGCTGGGCGTATTCCGACCGTCCCGACGAGGGCTTCTCCTACGGCGGTACCCTGATCTCCAACGCGGACCTGGGTCTTGTGAGCGATGACGAGCTCCGGAAGGGCGCGTTCTTCCCTGAGGGACGTAATTTTACCGGCAACAATCACGGCAGCGTCGTCGAGATCGGCGGACAGTACTACGTCTTCTATCACCGTCATACCGGCCGCAGCTGGTGCAGCCGTCAGGGCTGTGTCGCCCGCCTTGAGACCGACGGCAAGGGAGGCTTTCTTCAGGCTCAGATGCAGAGCTCCGGTATGGCCGCGTCGCTTCCGGGACAGGGCTGCTTCGAGGCGCGCATCGCCTCCCAGCTGTATACCCAAAAAGGCAGCTGCTTCAGCGGCAGGGAGCAGGGACCGCTCTGCCCGTATTTTACCCAGGATGAGCCCGACGGCTTGCAGGGCACCCAGTATATCCGCAATCTGCGCAAGGGCGCTGTGGCCGGCTTCCGCAGCTTTGAGGGAGGCGCGCGCTTTATCTCCGTGACTGTCCGCGGCCGCGGGAAGGGACGCATGATCGTCCGAAACGGCGAGGATGGCCCCGTTCTGGCCGAGATCGAGCTCGGCAGCGGCTCCCGCGATTGGGCGGGCGTCTCGGCCAAACTGACCGGGACAGACGGCCCCTATGCGCTGTACCTGAGCTATGAGGGCAGCGGGTACCGGGATCTTCTTGACGTGGAGCTGTATCGCTGAGCGCGCGGAAAAGCCGAACATACAGGGCACGTCAGATCAATTTTGACAGGAAAAAGCGCGCAGCTCTGCGCGCTTTTCATTTGGAGGTCATGATGCTTTTTCTTGGAATCGATTTAGGAACCTCATCCGTTAAGCTGCTGCTTTCGGATGAAAGGGGGACGATCCTGCGTTCCGCCTCGAAGGATTATCCGCTGCTGTTTCCGGCTCCCGGCTGGAGCGAGCAGCGTCCCGAGGATTGGTGGGACGGCGTCTGCGCGGGACTCGATGAGCTCCTTGCGGGGATCCCGCGCGAGGAGGTGCGCGGCATCGCCTGCGGCGGCCAGATGCACGGACTTGTCGTGCTGGATGAGGCCGACCGGGTGCTTCGCCCGGCCATCCTCTGGAACGACTCCCGTACGGCCGAGGAGGTCGCGTATCTCAACGGCGTCATCGGCTGCGAGCGCCTGACGGAGTGGACCGCCAACATCGCATTTGCGGGCTTTACGGCCCCCAAGCTTCTGTGGATGCGCACGCATGAGCCGGAGCTTTTTGCCCGGATCCGCCGCATCATGCTGCCGAAGGATTACATCAACTACCGCCTGACGGGCGTGCATGCCTGCGACTATTCGGATGCAAGCGGCATGCTTCTTCTGGACGTCCGGAACCGGACCTGGTCGCGGGAGATGCTGGAGCTCTGCGGTATACGCGAGGAGCAGCTGCCCCGCCTTTTCGAAAGCTTCGAGCCGATCGGGACGCTTACGCCGGAGATGGCCCGCCGTTTCGGCCTGCGCGGGGATGTTCTCGTGGCAGCCGGCGCCGGCGATAACGCGGCGGCCGCCGTCGGGACCGGTACCGTCGATGACGGTGCCTGCAATATCTCGCTGGGCACCTCGGGGACGGTTTTCATCGCCTCCGACCGTTTCGTGGTCGATCCGAACAACGCACTTCATGCCTTTGCTCACGCGAGCGGAGGCTATCATCTGATGGGCTGCATGCTTTCGGCGGCCAGCTGCAACGCCTGGCTGTGCAAGAGCATTCTGCGCTCCGACGATTACTGCCGGGAGGAACAGGAGGAGATCACGGACGAGCGTCTGGGACGCTGCCCGGTTTTCTTCCTGCCCTATCTGATGGGGGAGCGCAGCCCGATCAACGACGTCGACGCGCGCGGCTGCTTTGTCGGCCTTTCGCTGGACAGCGGCCGCAACGAGCTTCTGCAGGCGGTGCTGGAGGGCGTGGCCTTCGCCATCCGTGACTCCGTCGAGGTCGCCCGCGGGCAGGGGCTTCGGATCGAACGCTCCGGCATCTGCGGAGGCGGCGGGAAAATGCCTCTGTGGCGCAAAATCATGGCCAATGTGCTGGGCATGGAGCTGGTCAGCCCGGCCGTCGAGGAGGGCCCCGGCTACGGCGCCGTGATGCTGGCGATGGTGGCCTGCGGCCTTTACGGAAGCGTTTCGGAATGCACCCGGGCGCTCTGCGCAGAGGGAAGCGTTACGCGGCCCGATCCCGAGATCGCGGCGCGCTACGACCTCGCCTATGCCAGGTTCAAAACGCTTTATCCGGCCCTGAAGCCGGTGTTCAAGGGCCTGAAATACTAAGTCAGCGGTGCATCGCTGAAGGAGAGCAACGATATGGACTTTACCGCAACAGATCATCACAGCGAAGGCTTGTCGCTTACGCTGACGGAGCGCCCGTACAGGGGGCAGAGCGGAGTGACGCTCGTTTACGTGGACGTCATCTTTGCGGAGCCCCGGGTGCCGGAGCCGATTACCGTAAAATGGCAGTTCCCCTGCGTGGATATCTATTCGACGTTCAGCGCGTCCTCGATGTATGACCGCACCATCGGACCCTCCTGGCACAAGCGCCGCACCTCATCGCGCCTTGCCTCCGGTGCGCCGATCCATCAGCTGATCTCGTCCGACGGGCGCAACCGCATGACCGTCGCTCTGTCCGATGCGATGACGCCCTGCGAGATCGCCGTCGGCGTTCTGGAAAAAACCGCCGAGCTGGAATGTGAGGTGAGCTTCTTTACCTCTCCGGTCAACACGCTTTCCGAATACCATGCGGTGATCTATCTTGACTTTACCGACCGCCGGTACGATCTGTCGCTGAAGGCGGCCGACCGCTTCTGGCAGGAGGAGTGCGGATATCCCTGCGCGTACATCCCCGACACGGCCCGCCGTCCGCTTTACTCCTGCTGGTATTCCTTCCACCAGAGCATCGACGTGGACGCCATCGTTCATCAGTGCGAGCTGGCAAAGGCCATGGGCATGGAGAGCGTCATCGTGGACGACGGCTGGCAGTGTGACGACAGGAACGGCGGCTACGCCTACTGCGGCGACTGGGAGGCGGTCCCGTCAAAGGTACCCGACATGAAACGCTTCGTGGAGCGCGTGCACGCTGTCGGTATGAAATTCATCCTCTGGTATTCCGTGCCGGCGGTCGGGATCTATTCCCGGGCTTACCGGCGCTTCCGCGATAAGCTCCTGAATCCGTCGGCGGCCAACTGGGCGGCGCTGGACCCCCGTTTTCCCGATGTGCGCGAGTATCTGACCGGCATCTATACCGACGCGGTAAGGAACTGGGGACTCGACGGCCTGAAGCTTGACTTTATCGACTCCTTCAGCCTCTCTCCCGAAACGCCTGCCTTTGATGAGCGCTGGGACACCCTGTCCCTCGAGGACGCGGTGGATAAGCTGCTTTCGGAGGTCACGTCGGCCCTGAGGGCGATCGATCCCGAATTTTTGATCGAATTCCGCCAGTCGTATTTCGGACCCGTGATCCGCAAATACGGCAATATGATCCGCGTGGGCGACTGCCCCGACGATTCGCTGCGCAATCACGTGGCGGGCGTGGATCTGCGCTATCTGCTCGGTGCCACGCCGGTGCATTCGGATATGCTGATGTGGCATCCGGAGGATACGGTCGAGGCGGCCGCGTATCAGCTGATCTGCACGCTGTTCTCTGTTCCCCAGATCTCGGTCCTGCTGGACAGGATCCCCGAGGATCACAGACGGATGCTGGAGCATTATCTCGGCTTCTGGAACCGTCACCGCGGCACTCTTCTGGACGGGGAGCTGACCGCGGACCATCCGGAGGGACTGTATAGCCAGGTCAGGGCGGAGCAGGACGGCGAGCTGATCGCCGTATCCTACTCGGATCCGCTGCTCGAGCTCGGGGATTTTCGCACTGTCTTCCATATCAACGCCACGGACAGGGATATTGCCGTTGCGCGCTTTGCGAAAGACGGAGGGACCCGCCGCTACCGTATCACCGACTGCTGCGGACACGTTTCGAAGGAGGGCGAATTCCTCCAGCGCCGCGGTCTGCTCGAATTCAGGGTCCCCCGATGCGGAATGCTCGAAATCCAATAAAAAATCTCATGCTTCCTTGAAGGTGAAGGACCTTCGGAGGCATGAGATTTTTGCTTTTGGGGATTGATCACACGGCGCTCAGGGCTGCGGGCCGATATACTTATCCTGATTGAAGGCCAGGATGGCCAAGAAGATGACGGGCAGGAAAATGAGGCCCACGGCAAAGGCGCCCTCCTGTCCGTAGGCCTTGGCCACGCGGACATTCAGCTTGATCTGGAGGATCAGGAGCCAGATGCTCAGGACGACGATCACCGCCGAGGCGATGATGGTGATGATCGCTGCGCTGTTGTAATCGAAGCCCAGAGCGTCCTCGTATTGCAGCAGGATCACGCAGAAGGTCAGGACGCCTAAGGTGATGATCAGGAAGAAGGTCAGGAAGAAGACGGCCCAGAATTTTTTGCCCTTCCAGCACAGCTTGAAGGTGAGATAGTCGCTGTAGAAGGGGATGATCGCCTTCCAGCCCTTTTCCCCGGCCTTGATGAAGAGCTTGGCCGTGCAGAGGATCATGAACACGACGAGGATCAGGCCGAACGCGCTGCTGATGCCCTGGATCGCCTTCAGGAGTTCGTCGAAGAGATTGTCAGAGTCGAGGCTTAAACCGAAGGTTCCGTCCATAACAGTCAATTCCTTTCTGAGATCAGAGATTTTACAGTATTATACCACCGCGGCAAGGAAAAGGCAAATCAGCAGTACTGCGAAAGCTTTTCCTGAAGCATTTCGGGCGTGATCGTATTGAAGCCGTTGATCTTGTTTTTGGCGGCGGCCCTGAAGAAGACGGCGGCAGCCTCCGGGTCGCCCTCGGCCTCCGCGATGCAGCCGAGGTAGTACTTGCTGTCCGGGAGGGTCATGGAGTGCTCGAGCGCCTCGGCGAACTGCGCGCGGGCCTCGTCGAAGAGCCCCTGCCGGTAGGCGATCTGCCCGAGATTATCGAAGGCGGCGGCGTTCCCGGAATCGTATTCCAGCGCCTTTTTCGTGGTTTCAACCGCCTTTTCGTACTCTTTTTTCTCGAGATAGTAGAAGCCGAGCGTCGTGAAGAAATCGGCGCTGAAGTATTCGTAGTCGACGAGCATCTGCTCCATGGTCGCGATGGCGCCGTCGATGTCGCCGCATTTCCACTGCGTGAGCGAGTAATTCTGGCGCGCGGTCTTGAGGATCATCGGCGGGATATCGGGCTGCTCGAGCAGGCGTTTGTAGGCCTCGAGGGCGCGTTCAAAGCGGAAGCGCTTGGTGAGCTCCAGCCCGTAGCCTGCGAGAGTGGCAGGGTTATTGCAGCCGCGGTCGAAGCCCCAGCTCATCAGGCCCTCGTAGGGCTCAAAGCGCTTGGTCATCGAGTAGAGCAGAAAGCCGGTCATGCCGGCTGCGTTGGGAAGACTGACGAGCACGGCGATGAGCGCGTACACGAAGAGCGCGATCAGCAGCCAGTAAAACGGGAGCGAGAACGCGTAGTTCAGAATGATATAGACGATGCACAGCGCCAGCGCGATGACGAAGTGACGGTTCTTTTTGATGAATTGCAAGGGGATGCCTCCGGGGTTATGTTACTTTTCTTTTACGCTGAGCCGGGCCTTTTTCAGTCGAGATAGCCCTCGCGGACCATAAGCTCAAAGCGCTTCTGAAGCTTTTTCATGTCCTCGTCCGAGAGCGTCTGCAGGATCTTTCGTTCGCCGATCTTCATGTAGCACTCGGCGCCCTTCTCGGCGGTCTCGATCAGGCCGAAGGTTTCGTCGAGATCCTCGCCGGAGCCGTAGATGCCGTGCTGCGCCCAGACGACCAGGCGGGCGGTCTTCATTTTTTCCGCGGTGGCCTCGCCGATCTCGTTCGTGCCGCAGAGCATCCAGGGCAGGACGTTGACGCCGTCGGGGAAGACGACGATGCATTCGGTGCACATCTGCCACAGCGTCTTTGTGAAGGCCTTTTCGTCCAGGGGGTGGACGTAGCTCATCGCCAGCAGGTTGGCGGGATGGCAGTGCATGACGACGCGGTTTTTCGGATTGACCTGAAGGCGGACGCTGTGGCTCATGAGATGAGCGGGCAGCTCCGAGGTGAAGCGGCCGCCGTCGCTGTAGCCCCAGAGGAGCTCGGCGTCGGTGCCGTTTTCGGCGATGCGGATGAGGCCTAAGTTCCGGGCGGGATCATATTTGACATTCTTGAAATACTTGCCGGTGCCGGTGACGAGGAAATACCGGCCGATCAGTGCCTGCGCATTGAAGTTGAGGGGGATGCGGCGCAGGACCTTCCGGCCGATATAGGGACGGACCTGTTCCTCGTCCAGCAGAAGGCTTACGTTGCCGCCGTTTCTTTCATCCCAGCCGTGATCGTACATCAGAGAGACGGTGCGGATCATTTCGGTCATAAAGGGGGCTTTTAAGATATTTTTCATACGCGCTTTACCAATACCTTTTCTTCATAATCTTTGACCAGCGGATACCATTCGCCGTCGGCGGGGACGCCCTGGAGGCGGCAGTATTCGGCCCAGACCTCGCCGAAGGGCAGGGTCTTGAGCTCGTCCTGCATGACTAAAAGCTCGCTCAGGCGGCCCTCATTCTGAAGCGCGGCGAGCGTTTCGTGCGGGGTCAGGAGAGCGTTAAGCAGGGCCTTCTGGGTGTTGCGGTAGCCGAGCGTCCAGGCGGCGAGGCGGTTCACGGAGGCGTCGAAATAATCGAGGGCCATGAAAACGCGGCCGTCCAGCCCGCCGCAGCGGACGATCTCCTTGCAGAGCTCCTTCGTTTCATCGTCGAGAAGCACCACGTGGTCGCTGTCCCAGCGGACGCCGCGGGTGATGTGCAGGGCGATCTGCGGGAAGAAGGTGAGGAGCGCCGGGATCTTGTCGCTGACGACCTCGGTCGGATGATAGTGGCCGTTGTCCATGAGCGGGATGCATTTGTCCCGGTTCAGGGCCGCATAGCTTAAGGTCCATTCGGCCGAGCCGACGGTGTAGGCCTCGACGCCGATGCCGAAGACCTTGCTTTCGACGCAGGGCTTAACCAGTTCAAAATCGAAGGGCTCGCTGAGGATCTCGTCGATGGCTTCCTTATAGCGCTGTCTCGGGCCGAGGCGGTCGGCGGGGATGTCCTTGAAGCCGTCGCCGGTCCAGATGTTCATGGT
>JAZQNF010000064.1:0-12477 GCA_045627225.1 Bianqueaceae bacterium | reverse complement strand
TGACGCCCAGAATGGCGAACACGAAGACGAAGGTCAGGATGACCTCGATGATAAGGGAAGCGACGATGCTTCCGCCGGCCAGGCCGTTGGAGCCCAGCGCGCCGGTTTTATCGGTAAGGCCGGCCAGAGCGAAGATGCCCTTCAGGATGGCGGCACCGGCGGTGGCGCCGAGGAACTGAGCGATGATGTAGCCGAAGAAATCCTTCAGGCTCATCTTGCCGGCAACCAGCATGCCGATGGAGACGGCGGGGTTGATGTGGCAGCCGGAGACGTTGCCGACGGAGTAAGCCATCGCAACGATGACCAGACCGAAGGCCAGGGCGGTCAGCAGGTAACCGGCGCCGGAGGCGGCGTCACAGCCGACGGTCATGGCGGTACCGCAGCCGAAAACGACCAGGACCAGAGTGCCGAGGAATTCGGCAGCATACTTCTTGAAAGAATTCATTGTGTATACCTCTTTTTGTGATTTCACGGGAAAAAACACGTGTGCACTTACTATACCACAAAACACGCTGCGGTTCAAATACTTCTTCGCGCTTTCCGAAGCGCAGGCGCTTTCTGCTTTGCGCAGCGCTTGCGTATACGCATGCGCTTTGTGCAGCGCTTTGCGCTTGTGCATTTTCTTTTTGTATGATAGAATACTATGAAGGAATAATCTGCCGGAGGGTTCGCATGAAGCTTTTGGGAATCATCGTCGCGACGCTCGATGAGGAGCGCGCGGTGCGTTTTGCTATGAAGGAAGCCGTTGAAGAAGAGGGGGCCGCGGGGCTTTTGTTCATCCGCGGCAGGCTGGGCGAGGTCCCGGCGGTGGCCGTGCGCGCGGGCATCGGGAAGGTCAACGCGGCGCTTTGCGCGCAGATGCTGATCGACCGCTATCAGCCCGAGGCCGTCATCAACGTCGGCGTGGCGGGGGCACTGGACCCCTCGCTGCACATCGCGGACGTCGTCATCGCGCGCGATGCGGTCCAGCATGACTTCGACACGACCTTCTTCGGCGACGCGTTAGGCCAGATCACCGGTCTGCCCTCGGTGGAGATCCCGGCGGACGCTTCGCTCGGGTGCATGCTGGCGAAGGCGTGCGAGGCGGCGGGCGTTCCCTACCGCTTCGGGCGCATCCTCAGCGGCGATCAGTTCATCTGCGACGCGGCCAAAAAGGCCTGGCTGGTCAGTCAGTTCGACGGTACCTGCACGGAGATGGAGGGCGCATCCGTGGCGCAGGTCTGCATGCTGAACGGCGTCCCCTTCTGCATCCTGCGCAGTATTTCGGACGGCGCCGGTGATGACGCCGGCATGCAGTATTCCGAATTTGCGGCTCTGGCAGCCGAGCGCGCCGGCCGCATCCTGCAGGCAATTCGTTTTTCGGAGGCATAAAATGGGTCTGTTTATTTCCATGGAGGGTTCGGACGGCTGCGGCAAGACCACGCAGATGAATCTTCTTCAGGAGGCGCTCCTTGCGCGCGGCTATGCGCTTACCCGCAGCCGTGAGCCGGGCGGCACGCGTATTTCGGAGAAGCTCCGCGAGCTGGTCCTGGATCCGGAGAACCGCGAGATGGACGAGCGCTGCGAGGCGCTGCTGTATGCGGCCTCGCGCGCGCAGCACGTCCGCGAGGTCATCCGGCCTGCGCTGGAGCGGGGCGAGATCATGCTCTGCGACCGCTTCATCGATTCCAGCGTGGTCTATCAGGGCATCGGCCGCGGGCTGGGCATCCGCGAGATCGCCGAGCTGAACGGCTGGGCCGTCTCCGGTCTGATGCCGGATCTGACCCTCATTCTCTACATCGATTACGAGGAGGGCCTTCGCCGCAAAAAGCTGCAGACGGAGGACCATCTGGACCGCCTGGAGCAGGCGGCTGAGGAGTTTCACCGCCGCGTGAACGAGGGCTACAAAACGCTGGCCGAGCTGTATCCGGAGCGCATCGTGCTGATCGATGCCTGCGGGAGCATCGCGGAGGTCCACAAGGCGGTCCTCGATACGGTCGAGCGCTTCCTCGCGCAGCATCCGGACCTTAAGTCCGCTTCCCTTTGATTATATCGGCTTTATTTTGATAAGGAGGTGCCGCCTATGGCTTCCGTTCCCTTTTCCGATGTCCTCGGGCATGAGACCATCCGCCGGCATCTGATGGGCGCCTGTCTGTCGGATCAGGTCAGTCACGCCTACCTTTTTGAGGGCATCGAGGGCGTCGGCCGTCATACGACGGCCTATGCGATGATCCGCACGCTGGTCTGCACCGAGAACAAGGACGCAGAGGGGCATATCCTGCGCGAGGGCTGCGGCTGCTGCGTGGCCTGCCGTACCGCCATGGACGGCAATCATCCGGATGTACGCCTCATTTCTCCCTCTCCGGACAAAAACACCATCACGGTCAAGACCGTCCGGGAGGAGCTGATCCGCGATATGGCGGTCCGTCCCTATCAGGGCCGGCACAAGCTTTTTCTGGTCGAGCACGCGGAGCAGATGAACACGGAGGCGCAGAACGCCCTGCTGAAGACGCTGGAGGAGCCGCCGGAATACGGACACATCATCCTGCTGGCCGGCAGTGCGCAGGCGATGCTTTCCACGATCGAATCGCGCTGCGTGAAGGTCAGCTTTCAGCCGCTGCCGGCGGAGCTCATCCGCGGAGCGCTGAAGGAGCGCGGCATGAACAGCGAACAGGTGGCGCTCGGGACGACCTTCGCGGGAGGCTCCCTGGGGCAGGCGCTTCGCGTCTGCACCGACCTGGACTTTACCGATATGCGCCGGCAGGTCTACGAGCTCCTGTCGCAGGCGCCGTTTAAGGGCACCGGCTGGCTGCTGTCGCAGGAGGAGCTCCTGGAGGTCTTCAAGAAGGACTTCCATCGTCTGCTGGAGCTGTGGGAGGCCTGGTTCCGCGACCTTCTGGTCGTGCGCGAGACCGGTCGGGACGAGCTGGTCCTGTCCGCCGATTACCTCCCGGCCATCCGCGAGGCGGCGGTCTGCTACAGCCCGGCCAAGCTCTCCGGCATCATCTGGCAGATCGCGGACATCCGCGCCAAGCTGGAGCAGAATGTGAATTATTCCCTGTCGATGGACTGCCTGCTGCTGTCCGTCGGGACGTCAGACGGGACGAAATAAACGCGAAGGAAAGGGCGGATCAGACGCCTTCTTCCGCAGGAAAGGATTTTTTATGATTACAGTTGTCGGTGTCCGCTTCCGTCACGGGAGCCGGATCTATTATTTCAACCCCGGAGCGGTGCAGGTCACGAAGGGAGACTATGTCATCGTCGAGACCGCGGGCGGCATCGAGTACGGCCTGGCCGTGACGGACGTGCGTCTGGCCGGCGATGAGGACGTCGTTGCGCCCGTGCGCCCCGTGCTGCGCGTCGCCACCGAGGCCGATCAGGAGCAGTACAAAAAGAACCTCGAGGAGGAGCAGAGCGCCTTTGCGGCCTGCCAGGAGAAGATCGCCGCGCGCGGTCTGGAAATGAATCTGGTCGGGGCCGAAATGAATTTTGACGGCACGAAGCTTCTGTTCTACTTTACGGCCGAGGGCCGCGTCGACTTCCGCGAGCTGGTCAAGGACCTTGCGCAGGCCTTCCGCACGCGTATCGAGCTGCGCCAGATCGGCGTGCGCGATGAAGCCAAAATGGGCGGAGGCATCGGCATCTGCGGCCGTCCCTTCTGCTGCCATACCTTCCTGGCCGACTTTGCGCCGGTCTCGATCAAGATGGCGAAGGATCAGAATCTGTCCCTCAACCCCACCAAGATCTCCGGTACCTGCGGGCGCCTGATGTGCTGCCTGAAATACGAGCAGGCCACCTACGAGGAGCTCAACAAGCGCCTGCCCTCCGAGGGCGACACGGTCGAGACCGTCGACGGCGCCGGCGAGGTCCTGCATATCAATGTCCTGCGCCAGCTGATCAAGGTCGGCATCAAGCAGGAGAAGGGCGATATCGTCATCAACGAGTACAAGCTCGACGATATCCGCATCCTGGAGCATCGGCGCCGCCGCAGCCAGGAGGAGCGTCAGTCGCGCGATGAGGAGCGCGAGCTTTCCGAGCTTGAAAAAGAATAAAAATGAAGAGTCCGTGGGGTC
Source organism: Bianqueaceae bacterium (assembly GCA_045627225.1). Classification (GTDB taxonomy): domain Bacteria; phylum Bacillota; class Clostridia; order Lachnospirales; family Bianqueaceae; genus JAZQNF01. Next base: position 8,425 of record JAZQNF010000064.1, on the reverse strand, counting down.
TTGCCCCGCGGATTTCTTGCAGGAGGCACTGTGGAGGAACTGATTCGCGCCGGTGAGCGCGTCGATGAGCTGTACCGCTGCGGCTACCGCATCATCCAGGACCCGGACAAGTTCTGCTTCGGGATGGATGCGGTGCTTTTGGCCGAGTTTGCCAAGGCGGGCCCCGGCGAGCGCGTGATGGACCTCGGGACCGGCACGGGCGTCATTCCGACGCTCATGGCAGGACGTTATCCGGGGGCCTCGTTTGCCGGACTGGAGCTTCACCCGGACATGGCGGACATGGCGGCGCGTTCGGTGCGGCTGAACGGGCTTTCGGACCGGATCGAGATCATCGCCGGCGATATCCGGGAGGTCAGAACGCGTTTTCCGCGCGGCTCCTTCCGGGCCGTGACCTGCAATCCGCCCTACATGAAGGCCGGAAGCGCGCTCCGGAATCCGGACAGTGCCCGGGAGATGGCCCGTCACGAGGTCTCGTGCACGCTGCGCGATGTCTGCGAGGCCGCCGCGCACCTTCTGAATTATCACGGGCGGCTGTATCTGGTGCACCGTCCCGCACGTCTGCCCGATATTTTCGAGGAGCTTCGGCGCGTTCATCTGGAGCCTAAACGGCTCCGTTTCGTGCATGCCTATGCCGGGGCCGCTCCCTCCGAGATCCTGCTGGAGGCGGTCAGGGACGGAGGCCCGGAGCTTTCGGTGATGCCCCCGCTGTTTGAATATTCATCTCCCGGAGTCTACTCCGAGGAGCTTTTATCGATTTACGGAGATGCCGGTTCGCCGGCCGGAAAAGAGGAATAAATCATGGTCAGTCTGCATGCCTGTGAGGCCTATGAGCCTGAGCTGGTCGCGAGGGCCCTGTCGGCCTGTCTGGAGGATCTGGGCGGCTGGGGCCGCTTTGTCGCGCCCGGCGAGCGCGTTCTTCTGAAGGTCAATCTGGTGTCGGCCTGCGATCCCGAGCTCGGCGCGACGACCCATCCGGTTTTTGTCAGCGAGGTCGCCAAAAGTCTGATCGCCTACGGAGCGAGGCCCGTCATCGGCGACAGCCCCGGCGGTACCTTCAACGCCGCCCATCTGAAGCGGGTCTATCACCTCTGCGGCATGGACCGCGCGGCCGAGGAGAGCGGCGCGGAGCTTAGCTATAACACCGGCACGGCCGAGCTCGAGAACCCCGAGGGGCGTCTGCTGCATCATCTGACCGTTACCGATATGGTGGCCTCCGCCGATAAGGTCATTTCGCTCGCCAAGATCAAGACGCATGCGATGATGACCTACACGGGCGTCACGAAAAACATGTTCGGCGCCATCCCCGGCACCGAGAAGGCTGAGCTGCACATGCGCATGCCCGAGGCCGGCGATTTTGCCGATGCGCTGCTGGACATCTGGCAGGCGACGCGGCCCGTGCTTTCGCTCATGGACGGCATCCTCGGCATGGAGGGCAACGGACCGACCGGCGGCACGCCCCGGCACATCGGCGTCGTCATGGCCTCGCCCGATGCCCCGGCGCTGGACCTCATCGCCGCCCGGATGATCGGCCTGGAGGCCTCCCGCGTGCCTCTTTTGGACCGGGCGAGACATCGCGGGCTGATCCCGGCGGACTGGACGAAGGTGGAGCGCGCCGGCGATGCGCCCGAGCGCTTCTTCATCAAAGATTTCCGCATGCCCGATCACATCTCCGCCAACCTCATCGGCGGATGGTTCCCGAAGGGCACGCGCAGGCTTTCGAACCGCTATCTGCGTCCCCGTGTCAGCTTTGACACCGGCCTCTGCGTCGGCTGCGGTGAGTGTGCGGCCAACTGTCCCGTGCAGGTCATCACGATGGTCAAGGACCCGGAGACCGGGCGCCGCCATCCCTCCGTCGATTATGAAAACTGCATCCGCTGCTACTGCTGCCAGGAGCTCTGCCCCCAAAACGCGGTCAGCATCAAAAAGCCTTTGGCCTTCCGCATCGCCAATAAACTGTAAAACGAGGAAGCTATGTCCGGAAAACTGTATCTTTGCCCCACTCCCATCGGCAATCTGGGAGACATGACTCCCCGCGCCCTCGAGGTGCTGGGCGCGGTCGACCTCATCGCCGCGGAGGACACCCGCACCTCCTACCCGCTGCTGCGCGCCTTCGGAATCGACAAGCCGATGACGAGCTATCACAAATTCAACGAGCAGGAGCGCACGCCCGAGCTGATCGAACGGCTGAAAAACGGCGCCGAGATCGCGCTGATCACCGATGCCGGCATGCCGGCGATCTCCGACCCCGGGCAGATTCTGGTGCACGCCTGCCACGAGGCCGGCATCCCCGTCACGGCCCTGCCCGGCCCCTGCGCCTTTGTGACCGCGCTCGCCCTGTCCGGCTTCGACTCCCGCCGCTTCCGCTTCGAGGGCTTTCTGCCCCAGGATAAGGACGGGAAAAAAGAGGCCCTCGAGCGCCTTGCCCGGGCGGATGAGACCGTGATTTTTTACGAGGCCCCGCACCGGCTCGAAAAGACCCTTGCGGAGATGAGCCGCGTTGCGGGCGAGCGCGCCTGCTGCTGCACGCGTGAGCTCTCGAAAAAATACGAGGAGGTCCGCTTCGGGACCGTTGCCGAGCTGGGCGCCTATTATCGCGAGAACGAGGCGCGCGGCGAGTTTGTCATCCTGATCGCGGGTATTTCCCGGGAAATAATCGAGCGCGAGAAGCAGGCTGCCTGGGAAAGCCTGAGCCTGGAGGAGCATATGGCCCTCTACCGCGAGCTTCCCGAAAAGGAAGCAATGAAGCGCGTCGCGGCCGAGCGCGGGATCTCGAAGCGTGAGGTCTATGCCGCGCTGAAAACCGGAAGGGAGGACGAAGCATGAGATATCCCGGCTTTCTTCCCGACGGCGGCCGGATCGGCTTTGTCGCTCCGTCCTTCGGCTGCACGACCGAGCCCTATGCCACCGCGTTCGATTCGGCCTGCGAGGCGCTCTCGGGCATGGGCTACCGCCTGACGGAGGGTCCTAACTGCCGCCTGGCGCTCGGCTGCGGCAAGTCCAACACGCCGCAGAAATGCGCGGAGGAGCTGAGCGATTTTTTCCTGAATGACCGTGCCGATGTGATCCTGAGCGTCGGCGGCGGGGAGACCATGTGCGAGGACCTGTCCTATCTGGATTTCGAGGCCCTCGCTAAGGCGCCGCCCCGCTGGTTCATGGGCTACTCCGACAATACCAACCTGACGTTTACGCTGCCGACGCTCTGCGATACGGCGGCGATCTACGGTCCCTGCGCCCCGGCCTTCGGCCAGCGTCCCCGCCACCCCGCGGTGGACGATGCCCTGGCGGTGCTTCGGGGACAGAAGCTCACGCTTCACCATTATCCGGCCTGGGAATCCGAGGAGGACGAGGCCGAGATCGCGGACCGGCCGCTTGCGCCCTACAACGCGAAGGAGCCCTTCTGCATGACGCTGTATACGCCGGACGGCTCCGACCGCGCCTGCGTGTCCGGACGCCTTCTGGGCGGCTGCCTCGACGTCCTTGTGGGTCTCGCGGGCACGCGCTTCGACCGCGTCCGTGAGTTCTGCCGCCGTTACGAGAGCGATGGCGTGCTCTGGTTTCTGGAGGCCTGCGAGCTCTCGCCCATCGGCGTCCGCCGCGCCCTCTGGCAGCTGCGCGAGGCCGGCTGGTTCGACACCGCCCGCGGCTTTCTGATCGGCCGTCCGGGCCGCTTTAACGAAAGCGGGATGGGCCTCGACCGTCACAGCGCCGTCACCGGGCTTCTGTCCGAGCTGGGCGTCCCGATTTTTATGGACCTCGATATCGGGCACCTGCCCCCGATGATGCCCCTCATCTGCGGAGCCAACGCCACCGCCGTCGCCGCCGATCAGCGCTTTACCCTTCAAATGAGACTTGATTAAAAGGAGAATTCATATGGATAACTGCATTTTCTGCCTGCTGGCCAACGGAGTCATCCCTACCGCTACTGTCTACGAGGACGACGATTTCCGCGCGATCCTGGACGCGGCGCCCGCCTGCCCCGGCCACACCCTGATCATTCCCAAGCAGCACGCCGAAAACCTTTTTGAGCTTTCGCCGGAGCTTGCGGCCAAGGCGATGCTGCTGGCTCAGCGCCTGGCCTTTGTCATGAAAAAGGAGCTTCAGCCGGACGGTCTCAACCTCATCCAGAACAACGGAGAGGCGGCCGGTCAGACCGTGATGCACTTCCATCTGCACGTCATCCCCCGCTTCGAGGGCGTCGGCTCCATTCCGACCTGGGGCCATGTCGACGTGACGGACGAGGAAAAGAACGCGATCTGCGAAAAACTGAAGGCGGCCATGCTGGCTGAAAAGGAATAACTATGCCGAAAAACATCATTCTGACCGGCGGCGGAACGGCGGGCCACGTGACCCCCAATCTCGCCCTCATTGAGCCGCTGCGCGCGGCGGGCTTCGAGGTCGGCTACATGGGTCAGCCCAAGGAAATGGAGCGCGGTCTCGCGGAGGGCGCCGGTCTGCCCTATTATTTTGTGCGTGCCGGCCGCTTTCACCGCTATCTCACGAAGGACTTCTGGGATCCGCTCCTGAACATCAAGGGCTTCTTCATGGCCAACAAGGTCTTCCGCAAGCTGAAGCCCGACATCGTCTTCGCGAAGGGCGGCTTCGTCAGCATCCCCGTGGTGACCGCCGCACGCTGGCGCCGCATCCCGGTCGTCCTGCACGAAAGCGACTTTACCCCGGGCCTTGCCAACCGGGTCTGCGCCCCCTTTGCGACCAGGGTCTGCACCAATTTCCGGGAAACCGTTGATTTCTTCAAGCCCGGCAAGGCGGTCTGCACCGGTACGCCCATCCGGAAGGAGCTGACGGAGGGCGATCCGGAGGAGGGCCTCCGTCTGACCGGCTTTACCCGCGAGCGTCCGATCGTGCTGGTGATGGGCGGCTCTCTGGGAGCGGCCGCTCTGAACGAGGCCGTCCGGACCGCGCTTCCGCTGCTGCTTAAGAAGTATCAGCTGGTGCATCTCTGCGGCCGCGGCAATCTCGATGAAAGCCTCGCGGGCCTTGAGGGCTACGTGCAGCTCGAGTATGCCTCCGAGGAGCTCAAGCACCTCTACGCGATGGCCGATGTGATGCTCTCGCGCGCCGGTGCCAATGCGCTCGCTGAGATCCTGCTTCTGCAGATGCCGGCCCTTCTGGTGCCGCTGCCAGCCTCCTCCGGCAGCCGCGGCGACCAGGAGCTCAACGCCGAATCCTTTGAAAAGAACGGCTACAGCCGCGTCCTCCCGCAGGCCGAGATCACGTCCGAGCGCCTCTCGGACGAGCTGGACGCGATGTATGACGCGCGCGAGACCCTTCGTGCTGCCATGCAGAGCAGTGAGGCCAAGGACGGCACCGAGGCCGTCATGAAGGTCATCCTGGAGGTGGCCAAATGAACACGGATATCCGTTTTCTGATCGAGGAGCTGCTTTCCTACGGTCTGGACCGCTCTCTGATCCGGGAGACCGACTGCTGTTATGTCCGGAATCAGCTGCTCGACCTTCTCGGCGTCGCCGAGCCCTGGAGCGAGATCCTGCCCCTGGGTCTTCCCTGTCCGGCTGCCCGCAGCCGGGCCCTCGAGGATTGCCCGCCGGGGACGCTTACCCCCGAGCCCATCCTCTCCCGTATTCTTGACTACGCGGCCGAAAAGGGCCTGATCGCCGAAAATCTGACGGTTTACCGCGATCTTTTCGACGCCCGCATCATGGGCCTTTTCACGCCCCGTCCCTCCGATTTTCTGGCCGAATACCGCTGCGAACGTGCCGAAAGCCCCGCCCGCGGCACGGATTATTTCTACACCCTTTCCCGGGCCAACCATTACATCATGACCGAGCGCATCGCGAAGAACCTCTACTGGCTGAGCGATACGCCCTACGGCGAGCTCGAGATCACCGTCAACCTTTCGAAGCCCGAAAAGGACCCGCGCGAGGTCGCGAAGCTTCTGACCGTCAAAAGCGCGGCCTACCCGAAATGCGCCCTCTGCGCCGAGAACGTCGGCTTTGCCGGCAGCCTCACGCAGGCCGCCCGCCAGAATCTGCGCCAGCTGCCCCTTAAGCTTCAGGGCGAGGACTGGTTCCTGCAGTATTCCCCCTACGTCTATTACAACGAGCATTGCATCCTTCTGAAGGGCGAGCACGTGCCGATGCACGTGTCCGGCCTGACCTTCCGCCGCCTCTTCGACTTCGTCGATCAGTTCCCGGCGTACTTCATGGGCTCCAACGCGGGACTGCCCATCGTCGGCGGCTCCATCCTCTTCCACGAGCATTATCAGGGCGGCCGTCACGTCTTCCCCATGGAGAAGGCCCGCCGCCTGGCCGAATACCGGCACCCCGATTTTCCCGGGGTCCGCATCGGCCGCCTGCACTGGCCGCTGACCGCCTACCGCCTCTCCGGCCCGGACCGCGAGGAGCTCTGCCGCCTGGCCGACCGTCTCCTCAGCGTCTGGCAGCGCTTTGACTTCCCCGAGGCAGGCATCCGCTCCTGCGATACCGACGCCGCGGGTGCTCTCATTCCGCACAACACCGTCACGCCCATCGCGCGCAAAAACGCCGCGGGCGAGTACGAGCTCGACATCGTCCTGCGCTGCAACGTGACGACTGACGAGCGCCCGGACGGCCTCTTCCACGCGGCTCCCGAGTATCACCACATCAAGAAGGAAAACATCGGCCTCATCGAGGTGATGGGCCTGGCCGTGCTGCCGGGACGCTTAAGCCGCGAGACCGAGCTGATCCGCGCCCTTCTCTGCGGCGAGCGCCGCCGCGCCGAGCTCTCCGAGGAGGAGGCTGCCTCACTCGAAAAGCACCGTGCCTGGATTGACCGCCTGATCGCCTCGCACGGCTCCGCGATGGACCCGGCCGCCGCCGATGCGCTTCTCAAGGCCGAGGTCGGCACGATCTTCTCAAAGGTCCTTGCCTGCTGCGGTGTCTTCAAGGAGGACGAAAGCGGTGCGCGGGCTTATGAAGAGCAGTGCGGAATGGAAACGCTTTGACACAGGCAGTCCGTTCTTTTTATTCTTACCTCTTTACATCAATTTGGAATGATGCTACAATAGCCTACGGTATTTTGGCCATTCGCTAATTATTTTTTTATTTTTATAAAGGAGAGTATCTCATGGCAAGAAAAATGAAAACCATGGACGGCAACAACGCGGCTGCGCATGTATCCTATGCGTTCACCGAGGTTGCGGGCATCTACCCCATTACGCCGTCCAGTCCCATGGCTGACTATGTTGATCAGTGGTCTGCTCAGGGACAGAAAAACATTTTCGGCACCACCGTCAATGTAATCGAAATGCAGTCCGAGGCCGGTGCCTCCGGTACCGTACACGGCTCTCTGGCCGCCGGTGCGCTGACCACCACCTACACTGCATCCCAGGGTCTTCTTCTGATGATCCCCAACATGTACAAGATTGCCGGTGAGCTTCTGCCTGCGGTCTTCCATGTATCTGCCCGCTGCGTCGCTTCTCACGCGCTGAACATCTTCGGTGACCACAGCGACGTCTACGCCTGCCGTCAGACCGGCTTCGCCATGCTGGCCGAGACCAACCCCCAGGAGGTCATGGACCTGGCTGCCGTTGCTCATCTCGCTGCCATCAAGGGCCGCGTCCCCTTCATCAACTTCTTCGACGGCTTCCGCACCTCTCACGAGATCCAGAAGATCGAGGTCTGGGACTACGAGGATCTGAAGGACATGGTCGACATGGACGCTGTCGATGCTTTCCGCAAGCGCGCCCTCAACCCCGAGCGCCCCGTTATGCGCGGCTCTCATGAAAACGGTGACATCTTCTTCCAGCACCGTGAAGCCTGCAACGAATACTACGAAGCCATCCCCGGCATCGTGGAAGAGTACATGGGCAAGGTCAACGCCAAGCTCGGTACCAACTATCAGCTGTTCAACTACTACGGCGCTCCCGATGCCGACCGCATCATCATTGCGATGGGCTCCATCTGCGACGTCGCCGAAGAGGTTATCGATTACCTGACCGCCAAGGGCGAGAAGGTCGGTATCGTCGGGGTCCGTCTGTACCGTCCCTTCGTAGACGAGAAGCTGGCTGGCGCCATCCCCGCTACCGTTAAGAAGATCGCGGTCCTTGACCGCACCAAGGAGCCCGGCGCTCTGGGCGAGCCCCTGTATCTGGACGTCGTAGCCGCGCTCAACGTTACCGGACGCGATGACATCAAGGTCATCGGCGGCCGCTACGGCCTTGGCTCCAAGGATACGCCTCCTGCCAGCATCTTCGCCGTTTACGAGGAGCTGACCAAGAAGGACATGAAGCGTCAGTTCACCCTGGGCATCAACGACGATGTCACCCATCTGTCCCTGGAAGAGAAGCCCGCGCCCAACACCGCGGCGGAAGGCACCATCGAGTGCAAGTTCTGGGGTCTGGGCGGCGACGGTACCGTCGGTGCCAACAAGAACTCCATCAAGATCATCGGCGACTACACCGATAAATACG
>JAZQNF010000063.1:0-10009 GCA_045627225.1 Bianqueaceae bacterium | reverse complement strand
GGGGCTCTACCGTCACTTCCGCATCCCGGCCCGGGAGGCCTGGCGGATTACCGCGCAGGGCAGCGGGCTGATGCTCAACGAAACGGCCTGGTCGCTGGCCAATACGACGCTGACGCAGTTTTACTCGACGCGCGGCCTTCTGGTCGTCGGAGCGCTCAATATCGCCGCCACGGTCAGCGATCTGTTCATGGTGACCGTGTTTTCCACGGGCTCCGCGGTCTCGATCATCATCGGCCAGCTTCTGGGCGCCGGCAAGATCGAGGAGGCCAAGGACACGGACCGCAAGCTGATTTTCTTCTCGGTGACGGCCTGTGCGGCGGTGGCCCTTGTGATGGCTGCGCTGGCTCCGTACATCCCGAACCTGTATAAAACCTCGGAGGAGGTCCGTCATCTGGCGACCCAGATGGTCTGGGTTTACTCCGGCTTCATGGTGCTCGATGCCTTCTTTAATGCCTGCTACTTCACGCTTCGCGCGGGCGGCAACACCGCCATCACGATCGTGTTTGACAGCGGTTTTATGTGGGCGATCATCGTTCCCTTTGCCGCTGTCATCACCTACTGCACCGACATGACGATCCTGCCGCTGTTTATTACCGTTCAGCTGCCGTATCTGCTGAAGACGCTGGTCGGCGGTTATCTGCTGAAAAAAGGCAGCTGGGCGCGCAGTCTTGTGGAGGAAAAGTAGCATGCCCGGTCTGTATGAACGATATCAAGCGGTTTCGGAGCGCATCGCGCAGGCCGCTCAAAGAGCCGGACGCGATCCCGGCGAGGTCAGGCTGATCGCCGTTTCCAAGACAAAGCCCTATGAAATGCTTTATGAGCTTGCCGCCGCGGGCGTCCTTGCCTTCGGCGAGAACAAGGTCCAGGAGCTCGACGGCAAGGCGGAGCGCTTTGAAAAGGAAAGCGGCTTCGTGCCGGAATGGCATATGATCGGCCATCTGCAGCGCAATAAGGTCAGGGTCCTGGCGGAACGGGGGATCCGTCTGATCCATTCCGTCGATTCCCTTCGCCTGGCGGAGGAGATCGAAAAAGCCTGCGCACGCCTGGATAAGATCCAGCCGGTCCTGATCGAGGTCAACATCGGTCAGGAGGAGAGCAAAAGCGGGGTCCGTCTGGAGGACGCCCCGGCCCTGGCCGCCTCCGTCAGCGCCCTTCCGCACCTTCGGCTTGAAGGGCTGATGTGCGTGGCGCCGGCCGTTGATGATCCCGAGCTCGTCCGCCCCTGCTTCCGGGCAATGCGGGCGCTTCGGGATGAGCTTTCGGAAAAATATCCCTCCTGCCGGGAGCTTTCCATGGGCATGACGGGGGATTTTGAGATCGCCGTCGAGGAGGGAGCCACCATGGTCCGCGTCGGGTCGGCCATCTTCGGCGCCCGCGATTATTCTCTCGGCGATCACGCCGGATAGAAGCTTAAGAAAGGAAACTTTCGCGAAAAGCGAAAAGGGTAGAAAAATGCAAGTTACCTCTGCGGAAGCAGCCAAGCTGCTGCGAAAACTGAATGATACGATTTCCGGCCTTACGGAACAGGAAGGACTTCGCCGCGAGTATGTCGCGGCGGTGGGCGAGGATCCCGAATCGGTCCGTCCCGATTACAGCTACACGGATACGCGCGATGAGCTTCTGCGCCTGGAGGCTTCCGTGCGCAAGGTCAAGCATGCCCTGAATGTTTTCAACTCAACGCAGACCGTTCCCGGTTTCGGGATCACAATCGACGAGATGCTGATCCTGCTTCCGCAGCTGAGCGCCAGAAAGAGCAAGCTTGCCGCGATGAAGGCCCGTCTTCCCAAGGTTCGCGACATGTCCTACCGGAATACCGCGATCCTCGATTACCGCTACATAAACTATGAGCTGTCAGCGGTCGAGGCTGATTATGAGGCTGTTTCGGATGAGCTGGCCCGGGCACAGATGGCGCTGGACGAGGTCAATTCGACGGTCAGGTTCGAAATCAGCGATATTTAACTCTTAATTCCTGCGGAGCGGCCCCGAAGGGCTCTCCGCGTTATCGCGTGCCTGCACCCTTCTCTCCGGAGAAACTTATCCTGCTCTGGTTCAAGGTATTCCTTTATCCGTTATTCCTTTTTTGTTATCCTTCAGGGTTATCTGTTCACGGTTGCAGCTTCCAAAGCGATTATATTTTGCAGCATGTCGTGAAGCCTTTTGGCTTCGGGGAGGCACGGTTTCATCCGAAGCATTGATTTATCGTAAGCGAAGCCTGGCCTTCGCCGGAAGAATAAAAAAACCGGGGCGCATTTCCTGCGATCCGGGGAAAAGGAGAAAAGCCGTGAGGATCGATCCTGTCACCTATGATTTGAATGGCCGGACGCTGGTCCTTCGCAGCGCGGAAAGCAAGGACGCGGAAATGTTGCTCCCCTACCTGAAAAGGGTGTGCGGGGAGACACGGTTCTTATTGCGCGAGGCGGATGAATGCGGGGAGCTTACCGTTGAACAGGAAGAGGCCTTTATCCGCAGTCACGCGGAGAACGACCGGGCCTGTCTGATCCTTGCGGAGCTTGACGGCGAATATGTCGGAAACGCTTCCTTTACGGCTGCCGGCGCAAGCCGCCGGAATGCTCACAGGGCCGATATCGGGATCGCTCTATACCTTGATTATACCGGCATGGGCATCGGCAGAAAGCTGTTTTCGCTCGTCATGGAAAACATTCGGAAATGCGGATATGAGGCAGCCGAGCTGACGGTCGTAGAAGGGAACGAGCGTGCGATCCATCTGTACGAGTCATTCGGCTTTACGGAGACAGGCCGTATTCCCCATGCCAACAAATATGATGACGGCACCTATGCGGATGATATTTTTATGGTCAGGAGCTTGATTTGATAGTTTGCTTTGACAAGGCTCTGCCGGCAGGATTTTCATGATTTCTGAAGAAAAAAAGCGGTTTCGGCGGGTGCTGACAGCACCGACTGAAAACCGCTTTTATTATTAAAAGCATGCTTGCGAAAGAAAAAAACCGCCGAAACCCCTTTATGGATGCGGGCTCGCAGCGGTTTATACCAATACGTTTTGGCCTATGGCTCACAATAAAAGTCTCATGCCTCCCGAAGACCGTTTCCCCGTGTCGAAGGGAGGCATGAGACTTTTTTAGGTTCAGTTCGGAAGCTCGGTGTACTTCTCTTTTTTCCCTTCCGGATTGACGGCGACGCTGATCGATTCCTCGGCGGAATAATCCTCGGCCGCTTTTTTCTCGCGGAGGCGGATGCAGCGGCTGATGAAGAGCGTCGTCAGGAGATCTGTGATCCCGCTGAACGTCAGGCCGACGCCGGACAGGAGCATCTGGGTGACCTCGCGCTTGAAGGGATTAACGATCAGAAGGATGCCCAGACCGATGCCCAGCAGGGCGAAGATCAGCACGGCCAGCCAGCTGCGGGCGTTGACTCGGAGAAGATTCAGCGCATTCTGCAGCTTCAGAATACCGCTCAGGGTAATCAGGAAGCCTAAGAAGACCGGCACGAAGGCGACCACCTCGTTGACCTTCAGGAAAATGAAGACCGCTAAGAGAATGAGGGCCAGCCCGAAGACCAGATCATAGCGGAAGAAAGAAATATCCATCTTTCTCAGGCAATAGCTGACGGCAAAAGCAAGACCGGCGGCGGCAAGGGTGCCGGCCAGCACAAAGGCAATGGTTTTTAAGCTGGCGGTGGGGAAAATGATCATCAGGATGCCGGCGATGATGAACAGCGCGGAAATGCAGATCAGGTTCCATTTGGTGCTTTTGAAAATCATAGGTCTACCTCCTCATTGGTATTTTGGGGTGGAAGCGCACCGTCCCGGACGTATTGCCGGACCAGCGCGAAGGCGGCTTTTTCACCCTCCTCGGCCAGCACGGTCAGGAGAGTCTCCAGCTCGTCAGAGGTTTCGGGATCGATAAAACGGGTTTTCTTGCCGTGCAGGAAATACTCGAGCGGATGACGGTCGCTGTATTGGGGACCCTGGTAGATCTTGCTGGCCGCGACGCGGTCGCAGAACATCTCCGCGACGTAGCGCGGGGGCATTTTGACCGGCATCATGCAGTGCAGGACCGGATTGTAATCGGTCCAGTATTCAAAGTGATGCTTATTCCGTCCCTTATGATGGAGCCAGGCCTTGCTGTAGCCGTAGTCCTTGCGCTCGCCCTCATTGGGGCTGTGCGTGCCGGTCCAGTAGCGGGCGCTCGGGATGAATTCAGCCGGAGAATACTTGGACAAATCGTGAAAGAGCCCCTGCCAGCCGATGCCGCAGCGGAAGCAGTGGCGGATGACGGCGTGGCGATGACGGGTGATCGTCTGAAAATGCTTGAACGGATGTGACATGGAAGAGACGCTTTCGTGCGGGAAAAATCAGAAATAATACTCTTTGTAGCGGTAGTAGCAGCCGGTGCCGCCCCAGCGGAACTTATCCGCGAGCAGGCGGCGGAGGAGAAAATCATCGGCGCCGTTCGGCAGCTTGATGATTTTGAAGGCCTCGGCATAGGCGAAGTCCTCGTCGAAGCCGTTGACCTTGGCGTAGGCGGCGTGGCCGCGGAGCGCGGCGGATACCTTTTTCTCATACCAGAGGGGGCTGTCGGCCTCGGGGTCATCGCTGAAGAAATTGAGGGCTCGGCGGACGTCGTCGATGACGGAGCTGATGTTGACGGACAGATCCGGCATGCCGAAGTGCGCGCTCGTCTGAAGGGGGCCGACCTCGTAGGCATAGATCTCGCGGCAGGAGCCGCCCGCGCGTGTCATGGCCTCCAGCTGTGCCTTGGCGCAATGCTCATGCTCGGTATGATTGTCGCGCGGCCACATGATGAAGGCGATGTCGGGCTCGACCCGGGCGATCATTTCACTGTAGGCGGCGACGGTTTTTTCGTCGAAACGGATGGCGTCGGGGGTGTCGACAAAGGCGCAGAGCTTTTCCTTGAGCCCCAGGAGATTGCGCTCGTCCTTTTGATGCTCGCAATCATAGAGGTTCTGATGGTAGCGGCTGAACAGCCAGCCGAAGCTGACCTCGGCGCCGAGATCGGACAGAAGCTTGGCAACTCCGCCGCAGCCGTATTCCGGATCATCGTTGTGAACGCCCAGAACCAGAACCTTAATCGGCATTTTGCTTCTCCTTGATCAGGGAAACAAGGGCATAGAACAGAAGGACCAGCGAAGCGCTGATGATCACGGCGCCGACGATGTCGGTGAACCAGTGTACGCCGCTGATCAGACGTCCGGCGACGGCGATGACGGTCAGCGCGATGCAGACGATCACGGCGGCGTTCTGCAGCTTCTTGTTTTTGATCTGCTTGCGGGCCAGATGGATCGAGGTCAGGAAGACGACGATGGAAAGCATCGTGTGGGTGGAGGGATAGGAGGCCTCCAGGCCTTCAGCCATCATGACGGGACGGTAATTGATGACCACGAATTCAAAGAACACGAAGACGACGATGGTCAGGGCATAGACACCGCCCAGCGCGATCAGGTCCTTATCGACCTTGGCGATGCCCCCGCGCTTGATCATCTGCAGGAAGCCGGTGCAGGCGTAGAGGACAGCCAGGAGCAGCGCGAAATAGCCGAGATATTTGGTCAGATCGTAGAAGAACGGATGGGAGGAGAAGGTCAGCGCCTCGTTCAGGCCGTCAAGGCCGACCAGGGAATCCTCGGGACCGGCGGGCTTGACGTTGATATACTTAAGCAGCAGGGTAAAGATGACGAAGAGGATAAATGCGATCGCACTGCTCAGAAAGAGCGTTTTGGTTTTTTTGCTCATGGCGGATTTCCTTTCTTATGAAAGAGTGAGTGGATGGCCGTTCAGGGCGGCATATACGAGGGTTTCGCCCTCGTAGCGAAGCTTCAGGGAGAAAAAGGGCTCGCCTTCCTCCAGAAGCCTGAGAAATATTTTGTCACCCTCCCACTGAGGGAGAGCTGCAAAATCGGATTTTCTGACCCAGCAGGGGACGCCTTCATCGCAGGAGCTCAGGCGGCCGGTGAAGCCGTCGGCGGTGAAGAGGTGCATGTACTCGGTCTCCCAGCGGTCGGAGACAAAGGTGACGATGCCTCGGTAGGCGTAGGAAGTGAGCGTGAGGCCGGTTTCCTCCAGCGCCTCGCGCAGCAGGCATTCCTCGGGGCTCTCGCCGTCCTCGAACTTGCCGCCGACGCCGATGTACTTCCCCTCGTTCAGGTCGTTTTTCTTTTTGATGCGGTGAAGCAGCAGGACCTCGTCACCGCGGCTGATATAGCAGAGAGTCGAATTGATCATAAGGGATGAGCCGCTTATTTCAGGAAGAAGAACCAGAGGGCGGCGGCCTGTACGAGAAGGCCCAGAATGTTGACGGCCCAGAAATACCAGTGCTTGGTCTTGTGGCGGAAAAGCTTCATGCCCAGCAGGGCTCCGACGGCACCGCCGAAAAAGCCGAAGCCCAGAAGGACCGACTCGCGGATGCGCCATTTGTTCTTCTGCGCGCGGGTCTTATCGATGCGGTAGAGGATCAGGGCAATGACGGACATGACAGCCAGATAGGCGAGATAATAAAGCATCTTTTTTGTCCTTTCTTTCGGAATGAAGGCTTTACAGCCATTTTTTCTTTTTGAAGTACAGGAGGCAGGAGACGGCGATGAGGATCGAAACGGCCAGCACGACCGGATATCCCCAGCGGGTCTCCAGCTCGGGCATGTAGCGGAAGTTCATGCCGTACCAGCCCGTGATCAGCGTCAGCGGCATGAAGATGGTCGAGACCACGGTCAGGATCGTCATGATGCGGTTCTGCTTGACGTCCAGCTGAGAGGTGTAGAGATCGCGGACCAGATTCGTCTGCTCGCGAAGGGAGGAGATGATGCCCTGCAGGCGGGTCAGACGCTCGGAGATCATGCGGAAGTAGCGCAGGTTGTCCTCGGAGAAGAACTCGTTTTCGTTTTCCTCGAATTCCTGGCTCATGTCCTGAAGCTGCTGATAGTGGGTCAGAAGATCCAGAAGCTCGCTCCGGATATCCAGCAGGCGCGGGAAGGTGTTTTCGTCTGCCTCGCCGGCGAGGATGCGGGCCTCCAGTCCGTCCAGCTCCTTTTCGTAGGTCTCCAGATATTTCAGATCATCGACGATGATGCTTTCCAGGAAGTCGTAGAGGAAGCGCTCAAGGCTGGGGATGCGCCATTTTTTGGTCGAACGGATGCGTTCGATGATGGTGCGGGCGCTCTCCTCGGAATTATCGATGAAGACGATCCCGTGCTCGTCGAGCGCGAAGGAGAAGTTTTGCTGCGGACCGAAAATGTCGGTGCGGACGGGGATGGAGAAGCAGCCGGTCAGGGAATCGAAATTGACCTCAGCCTTGCAGATTTCGGGATGTTCAAGGTTCAGGTCAAGGTCGATGCCCATGTCGAAAAGATCGCGGTGAGCGTAAAACTCCTCGGCGGTAACGGTGGCCGCATAGGGGCCCCTGCCGCTGCGGACGGCGCGGGAGCATTCCTTCAGGGATACCTCCTTCAGGTTTTCGCTAATCAGATAATACATCGCTTTTTTCCTCCTTTTCTTCTGAAGGACAGCCGGCGGAGAGGGCACAAAGCTCCATGGGCTGAAGCAGAACATTAAAGCCTGTGATGATGAATTCGAAAACGGAATCGGCCGTGAGGGCTACGGCCAGTGCGGCGTCGGGAATGCCCAGCTGCAGGAAGAGGATCGCGTAATTATTCAGGCCGCCGCCGGGAACGGGCGGGATGGCGAAGGCCAGAATGACGGAGAGAAGGGCAGCGGAGAGAAACCACATCGGGGAGCAGGAGAGCTGATAGACCTGTGCGAAATAGCAGGCGACCACGGCGAGATAGATGACGGAAGCGGGCTTGTACATGATCATGCTCATGGGCAGTCCGAAGCGGGACAGGCCTGGTGCGATGCCCAGGCGGTCACAGCTGTTCATGCTTTCGTCGAACGAGGCTGTTGAGGAAGAGGTGGAAAGCGCGATCAGAAACGGGGGCAGGACCTCCTTCAGCAGGCGCAGGGGACGGATCCGGCTGCGCAGAGAGGCATACAGCCACAGGACGAGGAAGGAGAGCAGAAGAACGGAAAGGAAGAGCAGAGGCAGCAGCCACAGGCGGTCGAAGGCGCCGAGGGTGCCGCTCCAGAGCATTTTCAGAAGCGCAAGGAAAACGTAGAGGGGCATGAGGCGGCTGAGAAAACCCATCAGCTTCTGGATGACCAGGCTTAGCTCCTCTGAAAGGGCGCAGACCGCGGAGGCGCGTTTTCCGAGCGCCAGCAGGGCCAGGCCCAGGATCACCGCCAGAAAGATGATCTGAAGGGTATTGCCGTCGATGAAGGGCGAAAAAAGATTGCGGGGCACGATGGCCAGAATGAGCTCCAGAATGGCGGAGAGCTGGGAGCTTCCGGAGGTGCCGGAGGACGCGGAGAGACCGTACAGGAAATAGCCGCCCAGCAGAGTGAAAACAGCCAGAAGGGCCGAGATGCCGAAAAAGGCGGCGACCATTCTGCGTCCGATCCTGCCGATGCGGGCCGTGTCACCGATGCCGCAGATGCCTGTGGCGACGGAAAGGAAAATCATCGGACAGGCAAGACAGCTGAGAAAACGGTAAAAGGTTTGCTGAAGAGGAGAGAGGACCAGACTGACGGCCTGCTCGCGAAAAGCATCGGGCAGAAAACGGCCGGAAAAGCCGACGAGAAGGGCGGCGCCGACCGCGGCCAAAAGAAGCCACAGAGAGCGCTTGTCCGAGCGTTTCCTCATGTCATCGCCTCCTTATCGTTCTTCAGAATCTGACAGTTCATTATACTGCTAAAAAAACGGAAGGTCAACTTTGTTATTGGTGATTGTCAAAAAAGAAAAAGAATGGTATGATAGGGTGTATTTGTATACATAAAAGGGGGAGAGGGAATGGTCGATATCCATTGTCATATGCTGCCGGCAGCCGATGACGGTTCCTCGGGACTGGAGGAATCGCTGACCATGGCACGCATGGCCGTCGCCGGCGGGACCGATACGGTCATCGTCACCCCCCACTGCAATATTCCTTATGAAACCAGAGGCAACTACCGCGGCGAGTCGCTCAGAAAAGAGTTTGAGACCTTCCGCGGCGCTCTCAGGGAAGCGGGCATCCCGCTCAAAATCAAGCTGGGTGCCGAGATCCTGACCACGCCGGAGGTGCCTGAGCTCATCCGCGAGGGCCGTCTTCAGACCCTGGCGGACAGCCGTTATCTGCTGATGGAGTATTTTTTTGACGAGCCGCTCAGCTTTATGGACCGCATGCTCGGCGAGGTCCTTTCAGAGGGGCTTATTCCGGTGCTGGCGCATCCGGAGCGCTACGAGGCCGTGCAGGGCACGCCCTCCGTCATCGCCGACTGGTTTGAGGCCGGCATCATCATCCAGGTCAACAAGGGCAGCATCCAGGGAAAGCTGGGCAGCTCGGCCATGGAGATGTCTCATTGGATCCTTCATCACGGGCTGGCCCACGCCGTCGCCAGCGATGCGCACTCCGGCACGGTCCGTACCCCCCATATGCGGGAGATCCGTCACGAGCTGGAGCGCGAGCTCGGAAGCGAGTATACGCGCATCCTGCTGGACGATAATCCCGCCCGCATCGCGGAAAACCGGCCGGTATGTCAGGCCTGAGCCCTGTCTGCAATTATTCTGAATGAGGAAAGAAACATGCGTATTTTGGAGAGAGTAACCGTTGTGCTGTTTGTCGTTGTCCTGCTGGCTTTCGCAGGCTCCATGGCCTACAGCTATATCCGTCTGGACAAAACCGCTCCTGTTTTCAGCTGCGAGGAGCCCGAGCTTTCGGTCAGCATGAGCGCCGGAAACGAGGTTCTTCTGCAGGGGCTTACGGCCTACGATGACAAGGACGGGGATATCACCGACCGGATCATGATCAAGGGCATCACCCAGCTGATCACCGATAATACGGCCAAGATCACCTATATCGTCTTCGATTCGGCCAACAACATGGCTGTTTATACCCGGGTCCTGCGTTACACGGACTATGAAAAGCCTCACTTCGCCCTGTCGGCCCCGCTGGTTCGCCCTACCGGCTAGTCGGTGGTCCTGACAGAGCG
>JAZQNF010000062.1:0-8663 GCA_045627225.1 Bianqueaceae bacterium | reverse complement strand
TTCAAAGTCATCCAAATAGAAGTATTTCCGCTTTGTTTTCATAGACTTTCGACCCCCTGTTTTTGATTTCACCTTTATTTTAGTGGAAATAAGCAGATAAATCGAATGTGCGGATTATAAAAAGGAAGGATGCCAAATTTGCTTTGCTTGGCATCCTTCCAAACAAAAAGAGATACCGAGAAAAGCAGTTTTACTAATCTCGGTATCTCTTTTGCCTCGCCAATGCCCGTGCTTTTGAACTACTGTCCTTAAGAACACCGGGCATAGGACCTCTCTTTTTTTAGGCAGGGCGTGGCTTATTTCGTGATAAAGACGGGAGGCATGCCCTTTTTGCGGCGGGAGGCGATCAGCACGAGCAGGCTGATCAGCGCGATGCCGCCGGCAACAGAGGCTGCGATGAGATAGGGGGTACGGTCGGAGGCGTTCAGCTGACCGAAATCGTAGCTGACATAGAAGCTGGTCACGCCGTCCTTGGTCGTCATGCGGCTGATCTCAGCCTCCTGACCGTTGATGGTTACCGTGACGTTGGGGGACACTTCATATCCCTCGGCGGCGATGACGAGGGCACCTACGCGGTAGTAGCAATCCTTGCGGAAGACGGAGGTATCCTCGGAGGCCAGCATATCGGCGTAGGAAGAGCCATCCTCGGAGAACTCGAAGAGAAGAGCGGTGTCGCTTTCGTCAAGGCTCAGTCCGTCGCTTCCGCTGAGGGTGTAGAAGGAGGGATTGGGAGTTCCGCCGATGGTGGGGCGGGACAGGTTATCCAAGCGGACCTCGGTGACGGTTCCCAGCATGATGGGTTTAAAGATAATCTCGATATTCAGGTATTCCTGACCGTCCGTGTTGGCTGAGTGATTAAGAATCGCGGCAGGCTTTCCGTTGACCGTGACGCTGACCGCCTCATCGAAGAGGTAAGCCTTTGCGGCGAGGACCGTTGCGGTAAGCTTGTGATAGCAGCCTGCGCGGAATTTCAGAATGTTGTATCCCTCGGCGGTCGGCTCCTTCATGGAGCTGAAGCTTTTGCCATCCCAGGAATAATCCCAGTGAAGCGTGGTGCCGGCGCCGATCAGATCGTAGCTGGCATCGGCCGGAAGGCGGAAGGTTTCGGCCTCATAGTCCGCTCCGACGGAGGGCTCGACGACGTCGAGGATCTCGACCGTCTTGATGTAGCCCATGAACAGAGGACCGAAGACGCACTCGATATCGATGCAGTCCTCGTAGCTGCCGTTCTCGGTTTCCTGGGCATCGCCGAAGCCCCAGCCGACCAGATCGCAATCCTTGCCGTTGATCTTAACGGCCGTATCCTGCGCAAAACAGTAGCCGGGGAAGCTGACGACGCGCGTTTTCAGCTTGTAGTAGAGACCGCCTTCAAAAGGATCCTCGGCGTTCATCGGGCGGAAATTGATACCGTCCTCGGAGACAGACCAGCTGAGCGTTTTCTCGCTGCGGGGCAGGGGGCGAACGACGTATCCGTAGGAATCGCCGGTGGGAACGAAGATATTATCATAATCGACAGCGGCACCCGCGGCAGGCTCGGAGGGAATGACCAGATCGACCTGACGGATGGTCTTGACGCTCATGGGAGCGAAGACGTAGGAGACGACGGCGTAATTGTTTTCGCGCCGTACCTCGACCTCGGCCTCGTGTCCGTTGATGGTAGCGGTGACCTTATCGGCGAAGGCGTAATTATCCTCGGGGGCGACCAGGATCTGACAGCGGTAGTAGGTGCCGTAGCCGAAGCTGATGTTTTCGTATTTCATGCTTTCCCAGTTTTTACTGTCCGCTGAGTAGTACCAGTTGATATAGGTGCCGGCGCCGGTCTCGCTGACGCCTTCCGTGACAACGGTAAGGGTGTTGTAGTCGGGCGTCTGGCCGTTGAGGGGCTCGATGACGTCGACGATCTCGATTTTGGAAATGGCAGAGGCGGCCAGAACCGTTTTGGGCAGGAGAATAAGGCTTAAGCTCAGGCAAAGAGCAAGGACGAGAGCCATCACGGCTGCCGAAACGGAGGGAAGCTTCTTAAAGACTTTCATTAAAAATCCTCCTTAAAAACAAACTGTATATATTATACTCCCGAATTTGCCGGCTTGTAAAGAGGCGGAGCCTCGGTTCGGAGGAGATCCGAGCCCGCCGGAGGCGCCGCGGCTTCCGCACGGTTTGCCGTAAATGCACGAAAGATGGCTCTTTCCGCGATGATTAAGCCGCAGAAGGCTTGACAAGCGCAGGATTTCATAGTATGAAATCCCTTGAGGAGCCTTTTCCTCGGGAATGAATGAATAAGCATGCCAGGGATGTCGGCTGTGCGGCCGGCAGAAAGGATCGTAATATGAAAAAGAAAGGTCTTGTGAGGTGTCTGGCCGGTGCCGCTGCGGCAGCCATGCTGACAGGCGCATTATCCGCTTCGATCATCTCGCGGCCGACGGAAGGAACATTGTCGGTCGAGGCAGGATATCCGGAGGCCGTCGCGGTAAATATGAGCGCTGAGGAGTTCCTGAACAGCGCAGGCTACCAGGAGTGGTGGAGCAAGAATCGGGAGAGCACGGAGGCCTCGCGCCCGTTCGCGGAGAGCATCGAGCCCTGCTGTGCTGCCCTGATGCAGGCGCTTCTGCCTGCGGAGGAGGGGAACAGTCTCTGCTCGCCGCTAAGCGGCTATATCGCGCTCTCGATGCTGGCGGAGCTTTGCGGAGGCAGCAGCCGTCAGCAGCTGCTGGAGCTTCTGGGGGCGCCGGATCTCGCGGCCCTTCGGCAGTCGAATGCCGCCCTCTGGAAGGGAAACAGCGCGAATACCCCTGCTCTCAAAAGTCTTCTCGCAAATTCTCTTTGGCTGAGCGACAGCTATGCCTTCCGTCCCGAACCCCTCGAGCGCCTGGCCGAGCACTATCATGTCTCCTCCTACGCCGGCCAGGTCGGCACAGAAGCCATGGACCGGGCCCTCCGCCAATGGACGGACGAGCACACGGGCGGACTCCTGAGTCAGTACACGGAGAACATGTCCCTTTCCGGCAACACCGTCATGTCCCTTATCTCCACCCTCTATTTTGAAGCGATGTGGCGCGGCGGCTTCATCGCCTCGGAGAATTCGGAGGAGGTCTTTCACGGCCTCTCCGGCGATTGCTGCGTCAGTATGATGCACAAAACCGCTGAGATGATGCTCTTCCGCGGCGAAAGCTTTACTGCCGTCCGTCTCGGCCTCCTCGACAGCGGCGCCGTCAGCTTCTTCCTTCCCGCTGAGGGGCTGCAGCCGGAGGATATCCTCGCCGCCCCCGAGCTTTTCGATGCGCTGTACGGGGACCCCGCCGATGAGCGTCTGACTGAGGCGCTCGTCGTGCTCACGCTCCCGAAATTCAGGATATCGACCAAGCTTGACCTGCTCGAAACGCTCCGTTCCCTTGGCGTTACCGACATCTTAGACGAGCTCACCGCGGATTTCAGCCCGCTTACGGACCGCCGCGGCCTTTACCTCGGCAGAGCCGAGCAGGCCGTGTGCGTCGAGATCGACGAACAGGGCGTTCTGGGCGCCGCCTACACCGAGCTTGACATCCGGGAAAAGGCGATCATCAGCTCCGAACGATGCGATTTTGTCCTCGACCGTCCCTTCTTCTTTGCCGTGACCGGCGCGGACGGAGCCATCCTCTTCGCCGGATGCGTCAGAGAAGGAAAATGACGCGTAAGGCTTCCGGAGAGCAAGAAAAGAAGAAAGATTTTTCTTTTTTTGCTTGACTATCGGAGAGTGCTCGGGTATAATAACTGATGTGCTTAAATTTGAGACCCCGAATGTGTCAGCACAATTGACCGACAGAGGGGAGGGTAGTGAATATGTCTAGTGTAGTCGTAAAAGATGGTGAGTCTCTGGATAGCGCGCTCCGTCGTTTTAAGAGAAACTGTGCGAAAGCCGGTATCATGCAGGAAGTGCGTAAGAGAGAACATTACGAAAAGCCCAGCGTCAAGAGAAAGAAGAAGTCTGAGGCTGCCAGAAAGAGAAAGTACAACTAAAGCAAAAAGCCTTGGTCTCTGACCAAGGCTTTATTGTTAACAAGCGACAGCTTTCTTGAAAGAAAGAATGGATTCAGGAGAACAATATGGGTAAGACTCTGGTAATTGCGGAAAAACCTTCGGTCGGCCGGGACTATGCCAAGGTCCTGGGCTGTCAGGGCAAGGGCGACGGCTGTCTGATCGGTGACCGTTATGTGGTCACCTGGGCCGTCGGTCATCTGGTCGAGCTTTCCGCACCGGAGGCTTATGACGAAAAATATAAAAGCTGGAATCTGAACGATCTGCCGATCATGCCCGAGCGTTTCCGGCATGAGGTCATCGCCGGCTCCAAAAAACAGTTTGAGCTTGTCAGGAGCTGGATGAACTCGGACCAGATCGATTCGATCATCTGCGGAACCGACAGCGGACGCGAGGGCGAGCTGATCTTCCGCTATATCTATTTAATGGCAAAATGCAAAAAGCCCTTTTCCCGTCTTTGGGTCTCCAGCATGACGGAGGAGGCCATCAGTGAGGGCTTCCGGAACATCCGTCCCGGTTCGGACTATGACCGTCTGTACGACAGTGCTCGCTGCCGCAGTGAGGCTGACTGGCTGGTTGGCATGAACGGAACCAGAGCATATACCAAGCGCTTTGGCGGAAGAGGCGTCGTGCTGTCGGTAGGCCGCGTTCAGACCCCTACACTGGCCATGATCGTCAACCGTCAGCAGGAAATTGATGCCTTTGTGCCCAAAGATTACTTTGAGCTTCGTCTGACGCATCAAAAAGAAGGACAAAGCTTTTTCAGCCGGTATTTCGTGACGGATGAGGAGGGCAAGAACCGCATCACCCGCATCGACGAGATCGGAACGGCGGAGCAGCTGAAGCAGAGAGCGCTGGCGGCCCTTACCGCCCGGGTCAGCTCCGTCACCAAAACGCCGAAAAAGACGCTGCCTCCGTTTTTATACGATCTGACCGAGCTACAGCGCGACGGAAACCGCAAGTACGGGCTTTCCGCCAATCAGGTGCTGGAGATCGCGCAGTCGCTGTATGAAAAGCATAAGCTGCTGACCTATCCCCGAACGGACACCCGTTTCCTCAGCGAGGATATGAAGGCGGTCATTCCGTCCACGCTCAAGGCTATTTCGGTTCCAGAGCTTGAAAAATGGATCAGCGGCATTCCGACGCCTCTTGCTTTTTCCAAGAGGATCATCGACAATTCGAAAATCACGGGTCACCATGCCATCATTCCGACCGCAAAACGGCCGAATCTGGACAGTCTGTCCGATGCCGAAAGGAAAATCTATCTTCTCGTCTGCAAACGGCTGATCGAGGTCTTTTATCCGTCCTACGAATATGAAGTGACGGAGGTCGTGCTGGAGGCGGATTCCCTTAGCTTTTTTACCCGCGGCAAGGTCGTCAAAAAGCCCGGCTTCATGGCCTTATCCGATAAAGCGGAGAAGAAAGAAGGTCCGGCCGATGAGGAGGATGAGGGAGATGAGGCGCTTCCGCCGCTGAAAAAAGGCGAAACGGTCTCCATCATCGACGGAGAGATCCTGAAAAAGCAGACGCAGCCGCCCAAGCCTTTTACGGAAGCGACGCTCCTGACGGCCATGGAGTTTGCCGGCAAGTATATCGAGGACGAAGCCACGCGCGAGAAACTGATGGAGGAGATGGGAAAGCTTTCCCTCGGTACTCCCGCCACGCGGGCGTCTATCATCGAACGGCTGCTCAAGGTCGGCTACATCAGCCGAAAGGGAAAAAGCCTTCTTCCGACGGATAAAGGAAAGGAGCTGATCCGCATCGTGCCTGATCAGCTCAAAAGTCCCGAAATGACCGGAAAGTGGGAAAGAGCACTCGAAAAAATCTATCAGGGCGGCATGGATCCGGTCCGTTTCATGGACAGCATCCGCCGCTACGTGGTTTACATCGTCAACGATGCTCGAAGCGCCCCCGCCGACCGGGCCCGCTTTGCCGCTGCACCCGCTGCGGCAGGCTCTGGAAAAACGGCTGCTCCGGCTAAGGAGGGAAGCGCTTCCCGCACTCCCCGGGTCTCTCTGGGCCGCTGTCCGCTTTGCGGAAAGGGCGAGGTATATCGGAACAGCAAGGCCTATTACTGCAGCTGCTTCCGGGACGGCTGCACCCTGACCGTGTGGCTGGACTGTCTGGAACGCTACGGGATCCCGCTGACGGACGAATTGATGAAAAAGCTGCTGGAAAAGCGTTCCGAAAGGGTTCAGATGACTCTTCCGCAGACGCATGAAAAAGGAGAGGCGACCCTGTTCTTTACCGAGAAGGGGAAGCTTGAGATCAAGGATTTTCAACAAAAATAAGGAGGCTGTGCGATGGCGCTTCGTCTGCTTGTCGGTCCCGCCGGATCGGGGAAAACCGATCTGATGATGCGGGAGCTTGCCCAAAAAGATCCCATGAGCCGCAATTTCTACATTGCGCCCGAACAGATGACGCTGTCGTCGCAGCAAAAGCTTCTGGAGGCGGTTCCCGGGCACGGCGTCATGAATACCGAGGTGCTCAGCTTCAACCGTCTGGCGCACCGTATTTTCGAAGAGGTGGGTCTGCCCGCACAAAGCGTTCTGGACGATGTGGGCAAAAGCCTGCTTCTGTACCGCATCGCCGGAGAGCAGCGCTCATCGCTTGAGTATTATGGGCGCAGTGTCCGGCAAAGCGGCTTCATCGGGCAGCTCAAGCTGATGGTGACCGAAATGCTTCAGTACTGTCTGACGGAAGAGGACATCGAAAAAATGCTTGCGGCTTTTCCGAAGGAATCGGTGCTTGCGGCCAAATGGCGGGACATTCTGCATCTGTACCGCTGTTATAACGAGGAGATTTCCGAACGTCAGATTTCCTCCGAGCAGCTGCTGGACTATCTGGCAGAGCGGCTCGGCGGTTCCCAGACCGTCCGGGAGGCAGAGCTCTATTTTGATGAATTCAGCGGTTTTACCCCGCAGCAATATAAAGTGCTCCGTGAGCTTTCCCGAAGCGCACGCAGGCTGACCGTTTCTTTGTCAATGTCAGAGAGGGCCTATTACGAGGCGCAGTCCGCTTCCGATGTGCGCTCCTTGTCGCGAAATGTATTTTATGAAACCCAGAAGAGCTTTCTGAAGCTGAAGGCGATGGCTGCGGAGACCGGCCTTCCGCTGGAGGTGGTTTTCCTCGATCCGCGTGAGGGCACAACGGCGGATGAACGTGCGCTTGTGAGGCTGAGAGAAAGTCTGTTTTCTGTCAGCGAGCCCGTGCTTCTGCCGCGGGATCAGGAGCAGCAGCAAGCCGTTTTTCTGTCGGAGTTCAACCTGGAGAGCGACGAAATCACCGCTCTCATGCATGAGATCCTTCATCTGGTGCGCGAGGAGGGCTTCCGATATAAGGATATTGCGGTTCTTTCCGCCGATTTTGACCGGCAGGCGTATCCGCTTCGCCGTGCCCTGGATCTGTACGGTCTGAACGCATACATGGATGTCAAGGCGCCGCTGAGTGCCCATCCCTTTTCGCAGCTGGTGAACGGACTGTTATCGGCGGCCGCTATGGGCTGGTCCACGGCCGATGTGATCGGAATCTTTAAAACCGGCCTGACACCGCTTTCCAAGGAGCAAAGCGATCTGCTCGAAAACGAGCTGAGAGCCGGGGCCGTATCGGGCGCCAAGCGCCTCTGCAGGCTCCTTTCGGCTCATGAGGACCTTGAGGAAGCTGCTTTGCTCGCGGAGAGTCTGGAGGTGTTTTCCTCCTCCATGAGCGAAAACGGGAAAACCGTTGCCGAGCGGATCGGCTGCCTGAAGGAGCTTCTGACAAAATGGGAGGTTCCGCAGCGAATGGAGGCGCGCGCCCGCGATGCCGAGCTTTTGGCTGCCTCGGCTGCCTCTCCCGGACCCTCGCCGGCGATTTATCTTCGCCGCACGGCCGAATACCGACATCTTTGGGACAAATTCCTTGAGCTTTGCGAAAAAGCTGAAGGCTTTTTGGGTACCGTACAGCTGTCCGCGCGCGATTTCGGCGGACTGATTTCGGTCGCCCTTTCTCAATATGAGCTTGCTTCGATCCCGCCGACGGCCGATCAGCTTCTGGTGGGCGATTTATCCGTCTCTCATCTGACCCGCGCGTCGGTCATTTTCGTGACGGGCTTTACCGAAAGCGCATTTCCGGGCAATACCGACAATCCCGGTCTGTTCAACCGGAAAGAACGGGCGGATATGCGCAGGCTCCTCGAAACCGCGCCGGATTCCTCCGAGAACGTGCTGCTCCGCTATCTGAGCCTTTATACGCTGCTGGGAAAAGCAGGGAAAAAGGTTTACTTCAGCTGCAGTCGGGGAAGCTCGGACGGCTCGTCCTTTACCCCGGCCCTGCAGTGGAGCCGGATCCGGAAAATCACCGGGGCGCATGAGTGGCCGCAGCGGACGGAGCCGACGCTTCCCTATCCCTCTCTCTGTGAAAAAGGTCTTGCGCTTCCCGAGACGGCCCTTTCCTGGCTGGAGGAAAACGGCTGGAAGGAGCTGGTGGCCTCCATGCGAAAAGCGTCCCAAAATCAGGGCCGCGAGGACTCCTTATCGCCGCGAAGCGTACGCGCTCTTTTAAAAAGCTATCAGGCCTACAGCGTTTCTCAGGCAGAATGCTATGCACGCTGTCCGTTTTCGTATTACATGCGCTACCTTCTGAAGCTGAAGGAGCGCGAGGAAGTCGGAGGC
>JAZQNF010000061.1:0-3777 GCA_045627225.1 Bianqueaceae bacterium | reverse complement strand
GATACCAACAAGAACCAGGTCGATATCTATAATCAGGCGGTCGCCGATTTCGAGGCCATCTACCCCAACATTTCGGTCAAGCTGCGCCTCTACACCGACTACGCGCGCATCTACAACGATGTCATCACCAACATCGCCACGGACACGACGCCCAATGTCTGCATCACCTACCCCGACCACATCGCCACCTATCTGACCGGCAAGGACACGATGGTGATGCTCGACAGCCTGATCGGGGACGAAAACTACGGCATGGGCGGCTCGAAGATCGCCTTTGATTCGGTCTCCTTCGACGAAATGGTGCCCGAGTTCATGCAGGAGTGCATCATCGGCGGGCACTACTACGCGCTGCCCTTCATGCGCTCCACCGAGGCCCTCTACATCAACAAGACCTACGTCGAGGCGCTCGGCTACACCCTGCCCGAGATCCTCACCTGGGATTTTGTCTGGGAGGTCTCCGAGGCCGCCGCGAAGAAGGGCGCCGACGGAAAATACCTGGTCAACGGCCAGACCGTCATGCTTCCCTTCATCTACAAGTCCACCGACAATATGATGATCCAGATGCTTCATCAGCTGGATGCCGGCTACTCGACGGAGGCCGGTGATATCCTTCTCTTCAACAACACCACGAAGGAGCTTCTGTATACGGTGGCGGAGCACGCCGAGACAGGCGCCTTCACGACCTTCAAGATCTCCAGCTATCCGGCCAACTTCCTGAACGCCGGCCAGTGCATCTTCGCGGTCGACTCCACGGCCGGCGCCACCTGGATGGGCAGCGACGCACCCCTGTCCGATATCAGCCGTGAGCAGTATGTCGAGTTCGAGACCGTCGTCAAGCCGATCCCGCAGTTCGATCCGGAGAACCCGAGCATGATCTCTCAGGGTCCGTCTCTCTGCCTCTTCAACAAGGAGGACCCGCAGGAGGTGCTGGCCTCCTGGCTTTTTGCGCAGTTCCTGATGACGAATCAGGTCCAGATCGCCTACTCCGAGACCGAGGGCTATGTGCCGGTCACGAAGCGCGCGCAGGAAAGCATCGATTATCAGACCTATCTCGCGCTGGAGGGCACGGATGCGGCCCACTACGCGACCAAGATCCAGGCCGCCCGCCTGCTGCTCGACAACACGGGCAGCACCTTTGTCACCCCCGTCTTCAACGGCTCCGCCTCGCTGCGCGATGCCTCCGGCCAGCTGATCGAGGAGGTCACCAAATCGGTCCAACGCAAGGAAAAGATCAACGAGAAATACATGAAGACGCTCTTCGCCGATATCAAGAGCCTCTATCGCCTTGAAAAGGGCGAGCTGGGGCCCCTTCCGACGACCTCCAAGCTGCTGCTCGGCTCGCTGGCGGGAGCCTGGGTGCTGATCGGCTTCTTCTACTTCAGAGGCGTTCTGCTGAAAAAAAGAGAAGAAAAGTGATAAAAAGGTTGAACTTGTCCGAAAAAAAGGTATAATAGTAACAGCACATTAAACATGTGAAAAGGAGATTATAAAATGAAAAAAGTTCTTGCAGCTGTTCTTGCAGCTCTCATGGTTCTTGGACTTTGCGCCTGCCAGCCCAAGGAAAAGATCATGAGCTATGCAGAATACGATGCGGCTGAGCTTAACTCCGCGGTTACCGTAGAGTGCTACGTTCAGGCTCATCAGTCCTATTGGGACAACAAGATCACCGTATACGCGGCTGATCAGGACGGTGCTTATTTCATCTACAACATGGCCTGCGCTTCTCAGGAAGACGCTGACAAGCTCGTTCCCGGCACCAAGATCAAGGTTACCGGTTTCAAATCCGAGTGGGCCGGCGAGATCGAAATCACCGATGCTACCTACGTTATCGAAGAGGGCAGCTACATTGCTCCCGCTAAGGACGTTACCGCTCTTCTGGGAACCGACGATCTGATCAAGAATCAGAACCAGTTCGTTTCCTTTAAGGGAATGAAGGTTGCCGGCTTTGCGGACGGCTCCGCTTTCCTGTACAACTGGGACGGCTCCGGCTCTGTCGGCAGCGACCTGTACTTCAACGTTGAGAAGGACGGCAAGGTCTACAGCTTCACCGTAGAGAGCTACCTCTGCGGCCCCGAGACCGACGTTTACAAGGCTGTTCAGGAGCTTACGGTCGGTGATGTCATCGTCATGGAAGGCTTCCTGTACTGGTATGTGGGTGTCAACCCCCACATCACCTCCGTCAAGGTCGTTGAGAAGGCTCCGGAACCCGCTGCGGATTTCGTTCCCCTTTGCCTTGATCTGAAGAACAAGACCGGCGTTACCATTACCGGCTGCTACATCTTCCCCACCGGCGCCGAGGATAAGGGTGCCAACCTTGTTTCCAACTGGCCCGACAAGGATGCCGACGGCGACAAGTACGAGATCTTTGCTTACATCATCCGCCCCGCTGCGGCTACCTATGACATCTTCGTAGAGTTCGAGGATGGCACCAACGCCACCTGGGCCGGCCGTGAGATCGCCAACTATGACAAGCTGTCCTTCAAGAGCGGCGTTGATCCCGCTAAGTGGGAGCAGGAAGCTGCTGACGACGAAGACAAGCCCGCTATGGACGCTGTCAAGGCTGCCGGCAAGACCACCGACGGTTTCTATCCCGGTTACGAGAAGCTTGGTGTTGAGCTGAAGAACAAGACCGAGCTCGAAGCCAGCGCTCTGTACTTCTATGAGACCGGTGCTGACTACACCAAGTACAACAACCTCGTCGAGTTCGTTGTCGACGGAGAAGGCAACCCCATCGGTACCTGGAAGCCCGGCAAGGGCGGCCTCTACCTGTTCGGCTTCTTCCTGCGTCCCGCCAGCGACACCTATGAGATCCGCATCGAGTTCACCGACGGTTCCGTTCTGACCATCACCGACATCGACCTGTTCACTCCGGACGGTGACGGACACCTCAACAACGAGATCTCCATTAAGGACGCGGTCGACCCCGACCTTACCAAGATCGCTTATGATGACGGCGATCCCGAGCCCCTTCAGTACATCGCTGACGCCATTGCTGCCGGCGAGACCCTGGACGGCTGGTATCCCGAGTTCTGATTTAAATGAAATGAAGACGCCGCAGGCAAATGCCTGCGGCGTTTTTTTGCGTTCACAAAAGGATAAGCAGCGGAGCGCGTTATTTCCTGCAATAGATCACATTCTCCATCAGATCGACGGAGGCGATATAGGCGCCGGGCACGAGCTCGGTCCGGCCGAGCAGGTCCTCGAGCTCTATGCCCTCGGCGAGGACGCGCAGGTGGGCGACACGCTCCATGACGAGCTTTTTCTCGTCGGGAAGCTCAAGATAGACGGCGGACAGGCACATGGCTCAGCCCTCCTTTAAGGCCGCGATGGCCAGGGAAAGCTCCGCGTCGGCATCCTTCAGGATGCGGATGCATTCCGCAAGGTGCTGCGCCGCAGCGTCCTTGCCCTCCTCCTTCAGTGCGGAGAGGGTCTCGGAAAATTCCTCGAGGTGGTGTTCGTTGTGGTGCAGCATGTACTCCAGCAGGGCGAGCTGCTCGTTTTCGTCAGCCTGGGTGTGGGGATGATCGTGCATGGTTTCCTCCTTTGGCATCTCGGCGGCCGGACGGCGGAGGCCGGATACGATGTATTTTTCGTCATCATCGATGACGCAGTCGACGGTGAAAAAGGGTGCGAAGCGCTCGCTGAGCGCGGCGGCGGGCTCGAGCGGGCGGGAGATATGCTCGTGGGGACCGGCCAGCGCGTGCTCGTGACAGCGCTCGATCTCGGCGCGGCTGGCTCCGTGGGCGACGGTCAGGCGGCCGCCCTCGCGGAGCGCGG
>JAZQNF010000060.1:0-4131 GCA_045627225.1 Bianqueaceae bacterium | reverse complement strand
CCTGCCGCGCCGTGGTGGTGGCCACCGGCGTTTATCTGCAAAGCACGATCATCATTGGCGAACACACCCATGCGGGTGGCCCGCAGGGACTGATGAACGCCACAGGTCTGTCAGACAGCCTGCGGGAACTTGGTTTTGAGCTGCGCCGCTTCAAGACCGGCACACCGGCCCGGATCGACCAGCGCTCCATCGACTTTGACGAAATGGAGCCGCAGGAAGGAGACACCCCCGTGGTGCCGTTCTCCTTCCTCACGGACCGCGAGCTGACCAACACCTTCAAGTGTTACCTGACCTATACCAACGAAGAAACACACCGGATCATCCGCGAAAACCTGCATCGCGCGCCGCTTTATACCGGTCTGATCTCCGGCATCGGCCCGCGCTATTGCCCCAGCATCGAGACCAAGGTGGTCAAATTTGCCGACAAGGACCGGCATCAGATCTTTATGGAGCCGGAAGGCAAGGCGAGCCTGGAATGGTACGCGCAGGGGATGTCCTCCTCCATGCCGGAGGATGTTCAGTGGGCCATGTACCGGACGATCCCGGGCCTGAGACACTGTGAGTTTACACGTTTGGCTTACGCCATCGAATATGACTGCATCGACAGCCGGGAGCTGCGCCCCACGCTGGAAAGCCTGCGGATCGGCGGACTGTTCTTTGCCGGACAGATCAACGGGACCAGCGGCTACGAGGAAGCCGCCTGCCAGGGCCTGCTGGCGGGCATGAACGCGGCGCTGACCCTCCAGGGCAAGGAGAATATCATCTTTACGCGGGATATGGCTTATATCGGCGTGCTGACGGACGATCTGACCACCAAGGGCACGGATGAACCGTACCGCATGATGACCAGCCGCGCGGAACACCGTCTGGCGCTACGACAGGATAACGCGGACCTGAGATTGACCGCCATCGGTTACGCGGCCGGCTTGGCCACGGAGGAACGGATGGAGCGTACGCGCCGGAAGGAAAGTGAGACCGCGGAGATGCTGCGTAAGCTGCACACCACACGCTTCGCGCCCGGACCGATCCGGAGCGCATGGATGGAAAAGCACGGGCAGGAGGAAACGCCCTCCGGCCTGAGCGCGGAGGATCTGCTGCGCCGTCCGGCCATCACGCTGAAGGATGTTGAAGA
This sequence comes from Bianqueaceae bacterium, assembly GCA_045627225.1. Lineage (GTDB taxonomy): Bacteria > Bacillota > Clostridia > Lachnospirales > Bianqueaceae > JAZQNF01. The sequence continues at coordinate 2,999 of JAZQNF010000060.1, read as the reverse complement.
GATGGCTCCGGAGCTTAAGGAATTCTCTCCAGCTGCAGCGGAACAGAGCGAGATCCGCCTGAAATACGAGGGGTATCTTGAAAAGCAGGACGCGATGATCCGCCGGGCCAGACAACTGGAGGAAACAAAGCTGGATGAGGATATCCCGTATCAGGAGATCGATACGCTGCGCCTGGAAGCTCGCCAGAAGCTGGAGAAGCAGAAACCCGTATCGCTGGCCGCGGCCAGCCGGATCCCCGGCGTGACGCCCGCGGATGTCGCGGTGCTGACGGTGTGGCTGGAGAAGAGAAGAAGAGAAAATAAGGAAGCGTAAGGACGGCACCGTTGTTGCGGGAGCTTTGCGCGGCAGGCGGGAGGGGCAAGCCCCTCCCCGACGGTTGCATCCAAGCAGCCGTTTATTAACGAAGCAATATATAAAAAACGGGACGGATCCGAAAGGATCCGCCCTTTTTGGTGTGAGGGAGATTAATCATAATTCCGTCTCGGGAGCTCGATATTGAACTCTTTGGCGGTCTGCTCCAGAATATCCAGCGCGCGCTCGATCTGCTCGGGTTTATGCTCGCTGATGACACAGAAGCGAAGTCTGGCCTTGCCCTTGGGAACGGCGGGATACATGGCCGGGGGCACGCTGACGCCGCGCTTTTTGAGCTCGTTGGACAGGAACCAGGCGTCTTCATCTTTGCCGACCAGCACGGGCAGGACTGCGGTCTCGCCGGCGAGGCAGATATCCAGATGACGGCGACGGGCGCTGTCTGCAAAGGCTTTGATGGCGGTACGCAGGTTTTCCATGATCTCCGGACGGGAACGCAGGGTGCGGATCGCCTCGAGGGAACCGGCGGCCAAAGCGGGACTGATGCCCACGGAGAACACGAAGCCGGGCATATTGTAGCGCAGGTAGTCGATGAGGCACTTTTTGCCGGCCAGATAGCCGCCGCAGGTGCCAAGACCCTTGGACAGCGTGCCGTACTTGATATCGATATCGTTTCCGTCCAGACCGAAGTATTCGTCCACACCACCGCCGGTGCGGCCGATGACGCAGGCGCTATGGGCCTCATCGACCATCAGGAAGCAGCCGTATTGCTTCTTCAGACGGACGAACTCCGGCACGGGCGCGATGTCGCCATCCATGCTGTAGGCGCCTTCGATGACGATGAGCACCTTTTCGTAGTAGGGACGCTGGGCCTTGAGGATGGACTCAAGGGCGGCAATATCGCTGTGGGGGAAGGGACGGGAGGTCGCATCGGACAGCTTGCAGCCCTGCTCGATGGAGTTATGGGCCAGCGCGTCGTACAGGATCAGGTCATTCTTACCGCAGAAGTTGCCAACAAAGGTGACGTTGGTGGAGTGACCGCCGACGCAGACGATGGCGTCCTCGGTATGCTTCCACGCGGCCAGTTCTCTTTCCAGCTCCTTATGGACGAGCTTTTCGCCGGCCAAAAGGCGGCTGCCGCTGGCACTTGTGCCATACTTGTCGATGGCGGCCTTGGCGGCTTCCTTGACCTCTTTTCGGCCGCTCATACCCACGTAGTTGTAGCTGCCGAATTCCAGGACTTCCTTGCCGTCAATGAGGCCGGTATCCAGCAGGGGAGACTCGTGACAGACGAAATAGGGGTTATCGCCGTTGCCGATGAGGGCTTCCTGACGTTTGACGAAGGAAACATATTCAGGGGTGTCCTCAAAGCGGGTGATCGGCTTGACGGGAACCCGCTCCGCGGAGGCAGTCTGCGTGGTTCCACCGTTCAGCAGGGACCCAATGACGCCGGCCATATCGCGCACGGTGGCGCATTGACCGTACTGCTCGGCGGGAATGGTGATCGCGAATTCTTCTTCCGCCTTGAGGGCCATGGAAAGCACCTGAAGGCTGTCGCCCTGCAGATCCTCGATAAAGTTCGCGGTATCGGAGATCTCGCTTTCCTGCATGTCGAGCGCCTCGGCATAGAGAGCGCGGACCTTGCGGAGGATCTCCTGGTCATTGGCCTTTGCGGTCACAGTTGTTTCCTCCCTGCTCGCGACATTTTCATTGCCGATCTGGCCGGAATGAAGATCCAGCTCCCTGTAGGTGAGCTGGTTGTCCGCCAGCATCTGCTTGAGCTCAAGGCGCTTGACCTTGATGCCGTTGACCAGGGGCAGGGCGGTGTCCGTTACAAGGGCACGGTTCAACTGGGTATGCAGGGGGAGACGGGTGTTGATCCGTCGGAGATCGGCGGTCAGCTTCTGGAGCTTGTCGGGATCGTTATACGCGGCGCCGACATTGGCGACCAGAGTGACATCCTCGTTCATATCCCGTTTACCGCGCTTGACGCCCAGCACGCAGAATTCCTCGACGCCGGGAAGTGAACCGAACTGATCTTCCAGATCGTCCGGATAGATGTTTTCGCCGGATTCGTTGATGATGACATCCTTCAGGCGGCCCTGGACAAAGATGCGCCCTTCGCCGTCCATACGGACCACATCGCCGGTGGGATACCAGCCGCCATCGGCCAAATCGGCAGGAAGCAGCTGACCGCCGGAAAGGCGGCCGGAATGGATGCTCTTGCCGCGAATCTGCATTTCTCCGACAGAAGCGCCCTTTTTGTCGCCGACAACGCGATACTCGATCGAATCCAGCGGCTTGCCGACAGAACCGCTCAGACGCTTTTTGAGGCTCATGGAGGTCTCAAAGCTGGTGATAGCCGTCTCGGTCATGCCAAAGCCGCAGATGGTGTAATAACCCAGCGCGTTGAGGGTACGCAGGGTCTCGGTCGGGGTGTGGCTGCCGCCCAAGATGAGAGCCTTCAGCTCAGTGCCCAAAAGAGATTCGTTGACGGATGAAAACAGCTTCTTCTCGGCAAAGCGGAGACCTTTTTCGGGGGACACGGTCTGCAGACCGAGACTGAGGCCGGACATGAGGCGGAAAGCGGCGCGTTTGCCGGCGCTCTGCTTTTTGAGGTTACGGTTCAGACCACGGACCAGATTGTTGCCGACCAGAGGCACTACGACCACCAGATGGGGCTTGAAAT
>JAZQNF010000059.1:0-4019 GCA_045627225.1 Bianqueaceae bacterium | reverse complement strand
TTCCAGAACCCGGACAACCAGCTCGTCGCCTCCCGCGTTGAGGAGGATGTCGCGTTCGGTCCGGAAAACATGGGCCTTCCCTCGGAGGAGATCCGCCGCCGGGTCGATGAGGCCCTGGCCTTCGTCAGCATGAGCGAGCATGCGGCCGATTCGCCGAACAAGCTGTCCGGCGGGCAGAAGCAGCGCATCGCCATCGCCGGCGTTCTGGCCATGCGGACGGAGTGCATCGTGCTCGATGAGCCGACCGCGATGCTCGATCCTCTCGGAAGAAGCGACATCATCCGCACGATGCATCAGCTTAACCGTGAGGAGGGGATCACCGTGATCCTGATCACGCATTACATGGAGGAGGCTGTTGACGCCGACAGGCTGATCGTAGTGGACAAGGGACGTGTCGTGATGTCCGGGACCCCGCGCGAGGTTTTCCCCGAGGTCGAAAAACTGTCTGAATACGGTCTGGAAACGACACCGGTGGCCGAGCTTTGCTGGCGCCTCCGCAAACAGGGATATGAGCTCCCGGCGGATCTTCTCACCGTGGAAGAAATGGCAGGTGAGCTATGTCGATAAAACTGGAAAATCTGTGCTTTTCCTATGAGGCGGGCACCGCTTTCGAGAAAAAAGCACTGATCGATATCAATCTGGAAATTCAGAAGGGCGAATTTGTCGGTCTGATCGGTCACACCGGCTCCGGCAAATCGACCCTGATTCAACATATGAACGGGCTGAACAAGCCGACCTCGGGACGTGTTCTTTTTGACGGAGAGGACATCTTTGCCGTCAAGGACTCACGCTCCCTTCGCCGAAAGGTCGGGCTGGTCTTCCAGTATCCCGAATATCAGCTTTTTGAAAGCACCGTCATCAAGGATGTATCCTTCGGACCCAAAAACATGGGGCTTCCCGAAGAGGAGGTCCGCCGCCGCGCCGAGGATGCCATCGCCCTCGTGGGGCTTTCGCCGGATATTTATGAGGTCTCGCCTTTTGATATCTCGGGAGGGCAGAAGCGGCGCGTCGCCATCGCCGGCATTCTGGCGATGGAGCCCGATTATCTGATTCTCGACGAGCCGACGGCGGGGTTGGATCCTGCCGGCCGCACGGAGATCCTGAATCAGATCAACCGCCTGCAGGATGAGCGCGGCATCGCCGTCATCCTCGTTTCCCACAGCATGGACGATGTGGCCAACTATGTCGACCGCGTCGTGGCCCTCTCCGGGGGCAGGATCGTTCTGGATGGGCCGACGCGTGAGGTTTTCTCAAAGGTCGATGAGCTCGAGGCTGTCGGTCTTTCCGTCCCCCAGGTGACAAAGCTCGGGAAGCTTCTGGGCCTTCCCGGCACGCTGCTCACCCTCGATGAGGCCGAGGAGGCCCTTAAGAAGAGCGGCCTGTTAAAGAAAGCAGGTGCTGCCGAATGATTCGAGACATTACCATCGGTCAGTACTACGACAGCGGCTCCTGCATCCACCGCCTTGACCCCCGAACGAAAATCATCGGAACGATCCTCTATATCGTCGCCATCTTCATGGCCGACAATATCTGGGGAATCCTGCTGGCCGTCAGCATGATGGCCGTCCTGGTGCGCATCTCCGAAATTCCCTTTTCGTTTATGACCAGGGGACTGAAATCCATCCTCTACATCCTGATTTTCACAACGCTTTTGAATCTGTTCCTGCAGAACGGCGATGTCATCGTGAGCTTCTGGATCTTCAAAATTACCTGGCAGGGCATACGCAACGCCCTGCTCATCATCTGCCGCCTCGTGCTGCTGATCCTCGGCTCCTCGATGATGACGCTGACGGCAACACCGCTCGAGCTGTCCGAGGGTCTTGAGCGGCTGATGATGCCCTTAAAGAAGATCAAGGTGCCCGTGCACGATATCGCCATGATGATTTCGATTGCCCTTCGCTTCATTCCGGTGCTCCTGGAGGAGACCGACCGCATCATGCGGGCGCAGAAGGCGCGCGGCGCCGATTTTGAAAACGGAAAGCTGAGAGAGCGTCTTCAGGCTCTCATCCCGATTTTCGTCCCGCTCCTGCTCTCGCTTTTCCGCCGCGCCGACGAGCTGGCCATGGCCATGGAGTCGCGCTGCTATCGCGGCGATGTTGAACGTACCAAGCTTCATGAACTGAAGCTGACCCGTGCGGACGGCATCGCGCTGACGGTCATGCTGATTTTTGCCGTGGCCGTAGGCTTCACCAAGCTGCTTCCCTCGCTGGTCGGCCTGATCGCCCTTCGGGTGGCGGGGGTGGTCCTGTGAGCCGCCGCATCAAGCTGACGCTCGGCTATGACGGAGGCGCCTATGCCGGCTGGCAGCGTCAGAACAACGGACTTGGCGTGCAGGAGGTCCTGGAAAACACGCTGGATGCCCTTTTTCATGAGGGAACGCGCGTGCAGGGCAGCGGCCGCACCGATGCCGGCGTTCACGCGCGCGGGCAGGTAGCCGCCTTTGATCTCGCGCACCCGATACCCCTCAGACAGCTTATTTTGGCTCTGAATGCCACGCTGCCGGAGGATGTGAGGATTTATGAGGCCGAAGAGGTAAAGGCCGGTTTTAACCCCCAATTTGACGCAAAAACGAAGACATACCGATACCGCTTCTACGATGGCGAGGTCCTGCCGCCCGAATGGCGCCGCATCGCCGCGTTAAGCGGCTCGAGCTTCAGCAGCGAATACGGATATACCGTCGACTGGGATCTGTTCGAGGAAATCGGACAGGCCTTCGTCGGTGAACACGATTTTGCCTGCTGCTGCGCCTCCGGAAGCAGCGCCGTGACGACGGTACGCACGGTCACACAGCTTAAGCTTCTGCGCGAGGAGGAGGGACCGCACGTCATGACGCTCGAAATCAGCGGAAACGGTTTCCTGTACAACATGGTCCGCATCATCGCGGGCACGCTTCTCGAGGCCGGGAAGAGAAATATTTCCCGGGAAATAATTGAAGAAGCCCTTCAAAGCGGGAGACGTGAGCTGTTGGGTCCGACCGCGCCGGCCAAGGGACTGATGCTCTGGAGCGTCTGCTATGAGGAGCAGTGAAGTAAGTTTTTGGGGTTGAAAAAACTCAAAAAACATTGAAAAAGTGCTTGACTTCTCATAAGGAGAAGGTTTATATTAAACGAGTGCCTGCAAAAGGCACGGTCTGTTTCGGTGGAATTAATCCACTTGCCCCGGATTCCAATTTCAAGACCGAAGCGACCGCAGCAAGCGCCAAGCTCGCATTGCTGCATTAAAAAAGGAGTCAATAATGAAGACTTTCATCCCCAGCGGCAAGGACATCCAGAGAAAATGGTATGTTGTAGACGCCGAAGGACAGACCTTGGGACGTCTTGCGTCTGAGGTAGCCATGGTTCTGCGTGGCAAAAACAAGCCGGAGTACACCCCCTTCCTGGATATGGGTGACTATGTAATCGTTATCAACGCTGAGAAGATTAAGCTTACCGGCAAAAAGTTGGAAAACAAGGTTTACAGCACTCACACCGGTCAGCCCGGCGGCCTTAAGGAAATCAATTATCGCCAGCTGCTGCAGACCAAGCCCGAGCTCGTTATCAAGCATGCGGTCAAGGGTATGCTTCCCAAGGGTGTTTTGGGACGCGAAATGTTCACCAAGTTAAAGGTTTATGCCGGCCCCGAACACGGTCATGAGGCTCAGAAGCCCGAAGTCATGACCATCAAGGGTTAATTTAAGGGAAGGAGAATACTAGAATGGCGATCACCCAGTATTATGGTACCGGAAGAAGAAAGTCCAGCATTGCCCGTGTATATCTGCGTCCCGGCACAGGCAAAATCACCGTTAACAAGAGAGACCTCGAAGAGTACTTCGGTCTTGAGACCCTTAAGGTTGTCGTACGTCAGCCCCTGGTTGCTACGGACACCCTTGACAAGTATGATGTTACCGTCACCGTAGAAGGCGGCGGCTTCACCGGTCAGGCCGGTGCCATCAAGCATGGCATCTCCCGCGCTCTGCTTGAGGTAGACGAAGAGTTCCGTCCCATCCTCAAGAAAGCCGGATTCCTCACCCGTGATCCTCG
>JAZQNF010000058.1:0-6877 GCA_045627225.1 Bianqueaceae bacterium | reverse complement strand
AGCAGGGCGATGTTGGCGCTGCGGTTGGGATCGTACTCGATACCGATAACCGTTGCGGGGATGTTGTCCTTGTTTCTCTTGAAGTCGATGATTCTGTACAGATTCTTATGTCCGCCACCGTGATGACGCACGGTAATCTTGCCGTAGCTGTTACGGCCGGCGGTGTTCTTAACCCGGACCGTCAGAGACTTCTCAGGAGTGCTCTTGGTGATTTCACCGAAGGCAGGGCTGGTCATGTTTCTGCGGGAGTGGGTATAAGGCTTGAAAGTTTTAATAGCCATATTCTAAAACTCCTTATTTTTAATCAACGTGTGGGGTTCACACGGTCAGCCGGAGGGCTTTCCGCTTACATACCCTCGAAGAATTCGATGTCCTTGCTGTCGTCGGTCAGGGTGACGATTGCCTTTTTGGCAGCAGCAGTCTTGCCTACGATGTAGCCGCGTCTCTTGTCCTTGCCCCCGATGTTGAGGGTGTTGACCTTCGCAACCTTGGTGCCTTCAAACATCTTCTCGACCGCTTCGCGGATCTGGACCTTGTTGGCATCGGGATTGACGAGGAAGGTGTACTTCTTTTCTCCCATCAGATTCATGCTCTTCTCGGAGATAACCGGCTTTAACAGTACGTCATAATATTTCAGATCAGCCATTATTCAAACACCTCTTCAATCTTCGCGACAGCGTCCTTGGTGACGAGGATGTTCTCGTACTTCAGGATGTCGTATACGTTGATCATATCAGCCTGGATAGTCTTGACTTCAGGAATATTGCGGGCCGATAAAGTAACATTTTTGTTCTCGCCGGTGATGACGATCAGGGCCTTGTCAAGGTTGAAGTTCTTCAGAACGCCGGCCATGGCCTTGGTCTTGATCTCCTCAAGGGTAAGGTCCTCGAGAACGAACAGGGTCTCATCCTGAACGCGGGAGCTCAGGGCGCTGCGGATCGCAACGCGGCGGGCCTTTTTGTTCATCTTCTTGGAATAATCACGGGGCTGGGGAGCGAAAACTACGCCGCCGCCGACCCACTGGGGCGAACGGATGCTGCCCTGACGGGCGCGGCCGGTACCCTTCTGGCGGTAAGGCTTCTTGCCTCCTCCGCTGACCTCGCCGCGGGTCTTGGCACTCTGGGTGCCCTGACGCAGGGCTGCGAGGTGAGCAACAACTGCTTCATGCATGACGGGAACATTGATTTCCACGCCGAAAACGCTGTCATTGAGTTCAATCTGGCCGACCTTGGAGCCGTCCATCTTGTAAAGAGCTACGTTTGCCATTATTTTCTCCTTTTGCCGGTCTCTTGCCGGCGGTGTATTCCCCTTCACGGTTTGGCGTTACCGCGAAGGTCGTGCCGCACCTGATGTTGCGAAAGCCTGCCTCCCCTTCATCGCCGAGATGATTCCGGGGGCCCTCACAGCAGTGTGAACCGCTGCTTGAAGGCGATGCAGCTGCTTTCACGCAACTGTTACGCTCTGGTGGTATCAAATACTCTTACGACACTCTTTTTGGCTCCGGGTACGGAGCCCTTGATAAGCAACAGGTTCTGTTCGGCATCTACGCGAACGATCTCAAGGTTCTGAACGGTGGTCTTCACGGAGCCCATGTGGCCGGGAAGCTTCTTGCCCTTGTAAACACGTCCGGGAGAGGTAGCAGAGCTCATGGAGCCGGCATGGCGATGATACTTGGAACCATGCTCCATGGGACCGCGGTTCAGGCCGAAGCGATGAATGGCGCCCTGATAGCCCTTACCCTTGCTGATGCCGGTGACATCAACCTTGTCACCAACGCTGAATACGTCTGCCTTGATGACGGAGCCGAGCTCATACTCGCCGTTGCCGTCCTCAAAGCGGAACTCTGCCAGGCGACGCATGGGGGCGACGCCGGCCTTGTCAAAGTGACCCTTTTCGGGCTTGTTGACAAGCTTCTCGCGGATCTCACCGAAGCCGACCTGAATCGCTTCGTATCCGTCGTTCTCTACGGTCTTGACCTGCGTAACCACACAGGGACCGGCTTCCAGCACCGTTACACCGATCATCTCGCCGGTGTCGGGCAGGAAAATCTGGGTCATGCCGATTTTCTTGGCCAGGATAGCTTTCTTCATATCCTTTTTTCCTCCTAATAATCTACAGCGGACCCGCCTTTGGGGCGGTTCATCCTAGGTCATTGGCTGATTTATGTCAACTGTCATAACCTTTTGTGTAGTTGTTTGCTTACGGTTTTGAATTTGTTTTTTGTTTTTTACTTACTTGACGACGACCTGAATGTCAACGCCGGCGGGCAGCTCCAGCTCGCTGAGGGCTTCGAGAACCTTCTTATTGGGGTTGATCACATCAATAAGTCTCTTATGGGTTCTCTGCTCGAACTGCTCACGGGAATCCTTATATTTGTGGACCGCGCGAAGGATGGTAACGACCTCCTTCTGGGTGGGCAGCGGTACGGGACCGCTGACCTCGGCGCCGTTGCGCTTTGCGGTTTCCACGATCTTGGCGGCAGACTGATCAATAAGGGTATGATCATAAGCCTTCAAGGTGATACGGATCTTCTGATTTTTCTTTTCAGCCATAAAAAAACAGCCTTCCTTTCGCTTTATTTTGCAGAAAAAGCTCTGCAATTCTTACTTCCCGGCTTTTTTCAGACCTTGGGAAGCGCGACAGTTGAGACTGTACACCCTTCCGTGTGTTTCGGCATCTCCCGTAAGCTGAAGAATGACCTATCCACACGATTTTCAATTGTACAGTGACGTCAGCGCCAGTTTCTGATGAACTTGACCTTGCTCCCCGGAAATTCACCGGCCGTTTGAGGCCGCAACCTCCCGGATCTTCACTCTCAATGCCACGTCGTTCAGTTTATCACGTCCTGCGTCGAATTGCAAGGATTATTTTCGATATTTTCTTAAATATTTCAGACAATCTTTCGCAAAATATGCCCATAATTTTTGTTAGTTTTGCACAACGCAAATTATGGGCATATCGCAGGGTAAAACTACTAAATATTGAAGTCTGTCCGACGGGGCCGGCTGCCTTCGCTTTAAAGCTCCACCGTCAGCTCGACCGGGCAGTGATCGCTGCCGAAAATATCATTGCGGATGGAAGCGCCCGTCATCCGCGGGACAAGCCGGTCGCTCACCAGGAAATAGTCGATACGCCAGCCCGCATTCCGCTCACGCGCCCGCATGCGGTAGCTCCACCAGGAATAGGCCTCCGTAAGCTCCGGATAAAAGTGACGGAAGCTGTCGGTAAAGCCGGCCGCAAGCAGCTCGCCGAACTTGGACCGCTCCTCATCCGAAAAGCCCGCGCTGAAATGATTGGTCTTCGGATTCTTCAGGTCGATCTCCTCATGCGCCACATTCATGTCTCCGCAGAAGATGACCGGCTTGATCCCGTCCAGTCCTTTCACGTAGGCCCGGAAGGCATCCTCCCATTCCATCCGGTAATCCAGCCGCTTCAGCTCATCCTGCGAGTTCGGAACATAAACGCAGACAAAATAGAACTCCGGAAACTCCAGCGTGATGACGCGGCCCTCGTGATCGTGCTCCTCGGCTCCGATCCCGCAGGAAACCGACAGGGGCTTCACACGCGTAAAAACAGCCGTGCCGGAATATCCTTTTTTCTCGGCATAATTCCAGTAGGCCTCGTAGCCCTCCGGACAGTAATCCAGCTGCCCCTCGGAAAGCTTCGTCTCCTGGAGGGCAACGATGTCCGCCTCCAGGCCTTCAAAAATTTCGGGAAAGCCCTTTCCCATTACCGCCCGCAGGCCGTTGACATTCCAGGAAACCAGTTTCATTTATTCTTTCTCTTTTCAGTATTGACAGATTTGCGCGGCCGCATTCCGCGCACAGGCATCATCAGCCGGGCAGCGTCAGGATCACGTCGATCGTCTGACCGCCGGCCGTGGTAAGACGGAACCGCGGCTTCGTGACGCTGTTGAGGATCAGCTGGAAGCTGACCGTATTGCCTTCTGCCTTCAGCTTCGAATAGCCGCCGTTCACGACCTCCGCCTTCGTCAGCTTGCAATCACAGGTCAGAGTGACCTCCTTGCCGGTGTCGAGGATGCAGAAGCTTCCGTCAGCCTCCAGACGGCAGTTGCCTGTCGCCTGCAGGGATCTGGCGTCAACCACGGGCTCGATGGTCACCGTGCGCGAAACGGTCTCGTAGGTCCTTCCGTTATGGTTCCAGCTGAGCCAGAACTTGACCTCAAAGGGCGTCCGGTTGCTCCAGCCGCTCATATCCACTTCGCAGCGCAGCTTATTATCTCCCGTCAGGACGAGGCTGCCGACGCTGTTGGAATGGATCTCGGGATCCGTCGCGCTGGCAAGCTGCATGCTGACACCGTTCTTCCACTCGAAGACCTCAACCTCGCAGGGCATGGTCTTGCCGTAGTACAGCATCGCGCTGTTCCAGGTCGACAGCTTGACCGAGTAACCGTCGACCGTGATGGGGTAGGTGCAGTAGAGGCTTTGGCCGTTGAAGCTGACCTCGACGCTCACGCTGGTCTTGCCGCCGCACACGGCCTTGATGTTTCCGCCCTCGTACAGCTCGATCGGATCCTTCTCGTATTCAGGATTCGTGCTGTTCAGGGTATAGCTGACCTTGGCTCCCAGATTGACCAGCTGTTCGTCCAGGGTCGGCGCGCAGGAGACTCTGTCATCCTCCTTCAGACTGAACTTTCCGCCGTTGTTGGCCCAGCTGACCAGAGCCGTCCAATCACCGCGGATCAGGTGCAGAGTCATCTTCTGGCCGCCGGCGCTCTTAAGCACCAGATCGAAGGGCGTTCCGTCCGCCTTGATCGGCGTAAAGCTGATCATCCGCTGCTGATCGACAAAGACGTTCTCCACGCGGCTGCTGTCGTATCTGAATTCATCCCGCGCGATGCGCGTATTAAAGGCAAGCAGGCACTGGACGCCGTTGCCCAGCACGAAGCAGTTGTATTCATTCGGGAAGATGTAGGAAAGCTGCTCCACACCCGCATAAGCCGTAAGCGCGGGGGTCATCTGCGGCTCCAGCTCGACCCTGATCGAATCCGCCTGCGCGATGTCCAGGCTGCCGTCCACGGCGCCGAAGCTAAGCTCAAGTGCCTTGCACTCCGTCAGGCTTTCACAGCTGCTCTTCAGACGGAGATGACCGTTGCCGGCGGTCTCAAAATAATTGCCGCCCAGGGTCAGGAAAAGCTCGGGGCATTCCGGCTCGGCGATGTTGAACGTGCGCTTCTGACCGTTCAGCCAGCGGGTATAGGTGCCGTAATAAGCGATCAGGTTCTTGCCGCAGTCCTCACAGGTGCAGCCGTAATAGTATACGAAGCCTTCATCCAGACCGGCTCCCTCATGCGAGCGGACCAGCTCGATGTTCAGCGAGCCGCCGTTGACATAAACCTTCATAGAGGCGCTGTAGGTCGTACCGTCCTTGGTGACGGATGCTGTCACCTCACAGGTGCCGGGGTTCGAATAGCATACGATGACACCGTCGCCGTCCACCCTGGCGACGGAGGTATCCGTGGAGCTGAACTGAATGGGCAGCCCCTTCAGGGACTCGTCCACGATGGGCTGGCACTTCCAGCCTTCCGAGTGGCCGGAGCCCGCCACGGTGGCGTTCCAGGAATAGGACGCCTGGGGCATCTGGATCCAGACCGTCTCCGATACGCGCAGCTCCGCCTCGGCGCTCACGCCGTTTGCGGTCTGCGCGGTGATCCGGGTCACGCCCTCCTTCAGGCCGGTTACCAGACCGTTCTCGTCGACGCTTGCCACCGACGGATCGGCCACGGAATAAGTGATTTTATTGTTCTCCGCATCGGCAGGAAGAGCGGTGGCCTGGATCTGCAGGCTCTTTCCGGTACCGACGGTATATTCGCTCTGATCCAGCACGATCTCGCTGACGGAGGGCGCTTTGGACTCCTCCGCCGACTCCTGTCCGGACTCCTCCGCCGATTCTGCCGAGGATTCCGCTCCGGAGATCTCCGCCGATTCCAGACGGCTTTCCTCTCCCTCCGGCACACGGCGGTTTGCCTGTACGATCACGACGCCTGCCGTGCCGGCCGCCAGGAGCGCGCCCAAAACGATTGCCGTCACGGTCAGAGCCTTACGCTTCTTCGCGGCATCGACTGTCTTTCCCTCATTTTTGCTCATGTTCATTCTCCTTGCAGAAAAATGATATTGTCGCCATTTTATCACAGTCCCTCCGAAAGTTCAAGTACGCTCTGCCGCCTCCCGCGTCCTTACGCAAAAAGAGGCCTTCCGTCAGGAAGACCTCTTTGTGTTGAAAGCAAATTGAAATTACTCGATGATCTCGGTAACAGCACCGGAACCTACGGTACGGCCGCCTTCACGGATAGCGAAGCGAAGACCCTTTTCCATAGCAACGGGGTAGATCAGCTCGATGGTCATTTCAACGTTGTCACCAGGCATGCACATCTCAACGCCCTCAGGCAGAGTGATGACGCCGGTAACGTCGGTGGTACGGAAGTAGAACTGAGGACGATAGTTGGTGATGAACGGAGTATGACGTCCACCCTCTTCCTTCTTCAGAACGTAAACCTGACCCTTGAACTTGGTATGAGGAGTGATGGTGCCGGGCTTGGCCAGAACCTGTCCACGCTCGATCTCAGTTCTCTGAATACCACGCAGCAGAGCGCCGATGTTATCACCGGTCTGAGCTTCGTCAAGCAGCTTGTGGAACATTTCGATACCGGTAACAACGTAGGACTTCTTCTCGGACTTAAGGCCGACGAGCTCTACGGACTCACCAACGTGAAGAACACCACGTTCTACACGACCGGTAGCAACGGTACCGCGGCCGGTGTTGGAGAAAACGTCCTCAACGGGCAGCAGGAAGGGCTTATCGGTGTCGCGCTCGGGGTTGGGGATGTAGGAATCGACAGCTTCCATCAGCTCGCAGA
>JAZQNF010000057.1:0-11739 GCA_045627225.1 Bianqueaceae bacterium | reverse complement strand
ATCATCGGCACGCAGCCGCTCTGCTACTGCAAGGACCTGACGCTGATCGACTGCACGATGGAGGCTTGTGATCTTGCCTTCGAATATTCCACCGTGAACGCCACCGTGAACGGTCATATCGACTCCGTCAAGAATCCCCTGGAGGGCTCCGTCACCGCCGACAGCATCGGCGAGATCATTCTGGCCGATTCGATCTATCCCTGCTTCTGCAGGATCAGCCAGCGTCAGAACGGCGCTGTATCGTAATGCCCGACTAAGCTCGAAGCCAAAATACAATCGCCCCGTCAAGGCGGACACTCGCATAAAGCGCCCGCCTGACAGGGCGAATTTTTTTATTGGTTTGGCAAATGCTCCGGCTACTCCGGAGGGCAGGGGCTTTTTCAGCGAACGACCTGCAGAACGGTCATGACCACCGAAAGAAGGGCCAGCAGGATGCAGGCCAGATTGGTCCAGCGAAGCAGCCTGATCTGCCTGTCCTGACGATCCATTTCCTGCGCATGGGCCTTTTTGATCTCGCCGACGCTGTGATCGAAGTGTTCCTTGAGCGCCCGGGCGCTATTGGTAAGCTGCGCGATCTGCTCCTTATACTGGCTGCTCAGCTGCTCGACATAGAGCTGCTGAACGGCGCGGAGGCGCTCCAGCTCGCGCTCGTGATTCTCGTTCAGCTCCTTGATCTGAGCCCTCGTCTCCGCGCTGAGGGCTTCTTTTTTTGCAAAGTCCTCTGTCCGTTTTGCGGAAAGCTCTGTGTCCTTTACAGAAAAAATGTAGCGGGTAAATTCTTCGGTAAAATCGGCTGATTCGGGAAGCTTCTCGGCCTTCTTCATAAAGCCGAAGAGCTCCTCGACCGTGTAGCCGGTCGCCGCGACCAGCTTGCAGACGCCCTCGAAGCTCGGCTTCTGAAGCCTGGCATAAAAGAAATTATTGATGGTATCGACCGACAGATCGGTTTCGTCCGACAGCTGCGTGAGCGTTTTCCCGCTCAGCTTATACATGGCTTTGACGGTTTTCCCGAGGAGGACAATATTCATGACTGAGATCTCCTTTTTTTGATTTTCAAGGCTATGCAGAGCCGAAAAAACAGCCGAAAAAATAAATTTCCGCTTTGCAGAGGGCACTATTCCGCTACATAACGGCCCGATTTACAATATAGCTGCAATCGAAAAAGAGCTCCTGCAAGCTGATAATAACATGAGCTTCGCTTCTTTTCAAGGAGCGCTTTCAAGAGAAAATCATCATCAAGGAGATTCACCACCATGAAGGAATTAATCCTTTATCATTGCCGGCTGTGCGGCAACATCATCTGCATGGTCAACGATACCGGAGTCATCCCGGAGTGCTGCGGCGAGCCGATGAGCCGCCTCGTCGCCCACACGAGCGATACCGGAAAAGAAAAACACGTACCCGTGATCCGGAAGAGCAGCTGCGGAGGCGATTGCGGCTTCCGCGTCTTTATCGGCGAAAGCCCTCATCCGATGAACCGTGAGCATTATATTGAATGGATCGCGCTGCTCACGGACCGAGGCCTCTACGTCCGCATGACCCGCCCCGAGGATCCTCCCGAGGCCGGCTTTACGGTCTGCCTGGGCGAGGATGTCATCGCCGCCTACGCCTTCTGCAATCTGCACGGACTCTGGATGAGTGAGGCCGCCCATGAAAAATAACAAAGCTCTGAAATGGGTCAACACCGCCTTCCTGCTCGCGATGCTCGCGGTCAACGCCCTCGCCAATCTCGTCCCTTTCGGAAAGGGCAGCACGGGAGAGATCTCCGAGCTCTACCCGAATCTCTTCACTCCTGCCCCCGTCACCTTTGCCATCTGGGGAGTTATTTACTTCTTTATGGCTGTCTTCATCGTCTATCAGTGGGGTCCCTTCGACAGAACAGGCGCCAGCGATAAGCTGGTCAAGCGCGTCGGCCCCTGGTTCGCCCTCAGCTGCGCGCTGAATATCGGCTGGATCTTTGCCTGGCACTTCGATAAAATCGGGCTCTCGGTCCTTCTGATCTTCGCCCTCCTGTTCTCGCTGATCGTGCTTTCCTACCGAACGGAGGCCGGACGCGAGGATGCGTTTGACCGCCGCAGCGTCGCCCGCGGCTTCGATCTCTATTTCGGATGGAACATCGCCGCCAGCATCGCTGACGTAAGCGTCTGGCTGACCAAGCTGGACTGGAACGGATTCGGCCTGCCGGAGACCTTCTGGACCATAGCCGTGCTGCTCCTCGGCGCCGTGATCGGCGCTATGACCGTACTGATCCGCCGGAAATGGGCCGCCGGTCTGGCCGTCATCTGGGCCTACGCCGGCATCCTGATCCGCCACCTCACCGCCGGCACAAACCCGGGCATCGTATCAATCGCAATCATCGGCATCTCCCTGATGCTGGCCGCCATTTTCGTTTCCTTTCTCGGTGCGATGCAGAAAAATTCCAAATGGGTCAGTCTTAACCCCGTCAATGAATAAAAGCCTTTTCCCGCCGGACGACGCCCTCGTCTTCTGTCACTCGGAGGCCGCGGATGCCCTCGCATCCCATCCGTGCTATCCCTCCTCGTTCTCCTGATTCCTCCTGTTTTTTTAACGGATGCTTGATATAGAGCGTCTGACGGGAAAAGAAAACCCGCCGAAAGAGATTTCGGCGGGCATTTTTTATATTCCGCAAAATTCTGTTTCTCTCCACCGTCAGCGAGCATCGGTTTCAGTGATAACGCTTTCGAAAAAGGTCCGCCGCTTATTCCGCTTTTTTCAGTTCCCGGCTCCGGCGCAGGATCTCGCAGACAAAGGCATACAGCCGCGCCACAGAGGAAAGGCTCATGCGCTCCTTGGGGGTGTGGATGTCGTAGATGTCGGGGCCGAAGGAGACCGCATCAAGGCCTGGCATCTTGTCGGACAGCAGACCGCACTCGACGCCGGCATGGATGGTCTCGACCGTCGGCGTCTTGCCGAACATGCCGCTGTAGATTTCGACCATCAGGTCGCGCAGACGCGATTCGGGCAGATACTGCCAGGCCGGATAGGCGCCCGAAACCTCGAAGCTGCCGCCCAGGGAGGCCGCAAGCAGCTGCAGGCGGCGCAGAAGCGCATCCTTGCGGGAGTTGACGCTGGAGCGCACGCTGAAGCTAAGCACCGCCTCTGTCTCGGTGCAGCTCAGGATACCGAGGTTGAGCGAGGTCTCGACCAGACCGGGGATGAAGCTGTCCATGTTCTGGACGCCGTTGGGCAGGCCGGTCAGCGCCGTGATGAGCCGGCCGGCGCTTAAGGTATCGAGGCAATCGGCGACATCCAGATTGGTCTTGAACATCGAGACCGGGGGCTTGAAGAAGCCGCGCCGAGCGGGACCGCCCAGACGTCCGGGCATTTCACGTACCACGGAGGAAACCGTTTCGGGCTTGGCCTCGGCACTGTTTCCCAGCGCAAAAACGATATTCAGCTCAGGATCGACCGCCTGATACTCACGGCGGAACACGGCCTCGGCGCTGCGGACAGCCGCCTCGACCTCGTCCTTTTTCTCTTCGTCAATGAGAATGTGCGCGGTGCAGCTGCGGGGGATCGCATTGTCCTTGCCGCCGCCGGCGACATCGATCATGCGGACCAGCCCGGTCGAAAGCAGCACATCCAGAAGGCGTCCCATCATCACATTGGCGTTGGCGCGGCCGTGATGGATCTCGACGCCGGAATGTCCTCCGCGAAGGCCGCCCAGAGCGAGCGTAGCCCGCTTGCCCTCAGCCTTTTCACGATACAGCGGGAGCCTGATCGCAGCCCCGGCGCCGCCGGCACAGCCGGCCAGAAAGACGCCCTCGCCCTCGGAGTCCATGTTCAGCAGAAGCCGTCCGCTGAGGTCGGAGCAGTCAAGCCCGGCCGCGCCGTCCATGCCGACCTCCTCGTCGACCGTGAAAACGGCCTCCAGATGAGGATGGGGCAGGCTGTTATCAGCCAGAACGGCCAGAGCGACCGCTACCGCGATACCGTCATCGCCGCCCAGAGTCGTGCCCTCCGCGCGCAGAAAATCGTCCTCGACGACCAGCTTCAGACCGTCCTTCTCAAAGTCGAAGCAGACGTCCTCCTCTTTTTCGCAGACCATGTCCATGTGGCCCTGCAGGATGACGCCGGGCGCATCCTCGTAGCCCTCGGAGGCCTCCTTGACGATCACGATGTTGTTCAGCTCATCCTGGCGGCATGAAAGCCCCAGACGGGCTGCCTCCGCCTTCAGATAATCGCTGATGGCGCGGGTGTTGTGAGAGCCGTGCGGAATCGCACAAAGCGTCTCGAAATAATCCATTACAAGCTGCGGCTCGATGCCGGAAAGAACTCCCATATATCCTCCTTCTGTTTGAAAAAAAGCCCGGAGCCGCCAGAAAGACAGCCCCGGGACAGAAATCTTTTATTTGGTGCCGAACAGACGGTCACCGGCATCGCCCAGACCGGGGGTGATATAACCGTTTTCATTCAGCTCTTTATCGTAGCCCACGCAGTAGACCTTGATATCGGGATGAACAGCCTCGACCGCCTTGATACCGGGCTCGGCGCAGACAAGGCACATGACCTTGATGTTGGTGACACCGACCTCCTTCAGGAAGTTGACCGCGGCGATGATGGAGCCGCCGGTGGCCAGCATGGGCTCGGTGATGATGACCATGCGTTTGTCGATGTCCTTGGGCATCTTGAAATAATACTTGACGGGCTCAAGGGTCTCTTCATTACGGTACAGACCGATGTGGCCGACCTTGGCATTGGGAATAACTTCGAGTACGCCGTCAACAAAGCCGAGGCCCGCACGGAGAATGGGTACCAGGGCAACCTTTTTGCCGGCTACGATCTTGGATTTGGTTTTGCAGATAGGAGTTTCTACTTCTACTTCCTCAAGCGGAAAATCACGGGTGATCTCATAGGTCATCAGAATACCGATTTCTCTGGCGAGAGCGCGGAAATCTTTCGAGCTGGTGTTCTTATCACGCATGAGGGTCAGCTTATGCTGAAGCATCGGATGGTCAAGAACGGTTAAAATAGACATAGTCATTCCTCCTTGAAGGTATCATTCAACTATTAATATTACATCGCTTTCCTCTTCAGGTCAAGCAAAAGGACACGTGATTTCAAAAAAAGGGCACTGTCCCTGTCAGACAGTGCCTTTTTCTTCTTTTTCGATTTTTGCGTAAAAATCACGGAATTTCAGCAGATCAGCCGTGGAATAATTGGCATAGACATCGCCGACGGCCTTATTGAAATCGTTTTCGGTCATCGTTCCGGCCGCGTCTTTCTCGATGGCCTTCTTGAATTTGACCGAAAAATCGACCGGCATGCGGACCAGGCGGTGAGCCTTCAGCACGTTGTCACGGCTGTCGACCAGAAAACAGTCGAGCGCATAGCCGCGATGTCCCTCGCCGAGATCAGGCAAAAACTTTTCTCTTTCGGTCAGATGGGTGCTGTAGGGAGCATCCGACCAGGCAAGACGGCCGAAGCGGGACAGGAAAAAGAGGATACTGCGCAGGCGGACCATGGCCAGCTCTACGCGGCCTTCTTTGAATTCCTCGATTTCTTCCTGAGTCGGACGGTCAAAACGATAGATCAGCACATTGGTATAGGGCTCGACGGAAAAAGAGGCTCCCTCCCCCGCCGCCGGCATGGGAAAGGGCTTCCCGACCTCAAAGCGCAGATCACCGGCTGCGCCGACTTTTTCAAGCATGGATTCTTCGCTCATACATTCTCCACCGCAGATAATTTTTGAAGGGCTCTGGCTTTGATGACGGGGCTGCAATGCTCCTGAAGCAAAAGCTCTCCATAGGGGACGTCCATGATGTCATCATAGAACTCGCTCAGCACGTTCATGACGAAGCGCGTGTTTTTATCGATTTTCCGGTAGTCTACCAGCAGATAATAGCTGCCGTTTTCCTCGTGATAGAGGCTGTTTTTCAGCCTCATGCCGGGAGAAATACGGGAAGAGGCCGCGAGCAGCGTCTCCAGACGGTCAAAAATATAAATGAGCGGGCGGGAGAGCTCCTGCCGGGCTTCTCCGCCTTGGGCAGACGGGCCTTCGGCAAAGCCGAGCTTGTCCAGCAGCTCTTCGAACGAGCGGTCCTGTTCCTCCGCGGGCTCCGGAGCCTTTTCACGGCGGTCAAGCCCGGGGATATTGCTTCCGGCAAGACCGGCGTTTTCTGCCGCTCCGTTCACGCGGGTTACCGTGATCATCAGCGAGTCGTCTGAGAGCGGGATAGCTTCGATCATGAGCGGACGACCGCCCGCCTCAAAGCCGAACTCGCTTCTGGCACGGTCCATCATGTCATCAAAAAGCGCCTTGGTCTTTTCGGAGCCATAGGCAAGATCCTTGATATTAAGGCCTTTTTCAGCCAGATCAGCCTCGCCGAGCATGAAACGTATCTGATTGGGATTGATTTGTTCCGCTTTCAAACTCTTCACCTCCTATCGGATTCGGATTGATTTGATAAACCGGGAAAAGAAGCTCCTTACTGAAGCTCCCCGTTTTCCTCGGTTTCTTCGTCAGCCTCATGGCTGGCCAGATAACCGTTGATGGCTTCTACCACACGGTCACAGTCAAGGCCGTGAACGAAGCAGGCCTCCTCAAGGGTTTCGCCCTGAGCAGAGGGGCAGCCGATGCAGTGCATGCCGCAGGCCATCAGGATGGGGGCGACGCAGCGGTCGATCTGGATCATTTCACCGATCAGCATATCTTTATTGACGGTTTTCGCCATAATGTATAAATCCTCCCAAAAAAACATCCCTGTTTCACAGGTAGATTATATTATACTCCTTTTTTGATTTTTTGACAATCATGCCGCCGCGAAATTTGATCTTTTTTGCAAAAAAGGAAAAAATGCGCGACGGGCCCTTGCGCTCACAGGCAAAATACGGTAAAATATAGCAGTATTCGCAGGATAGTATATTCATGACGATGCCTTGCCTATACGGATTCTTTTAGGAGGTGTTGTTATTATGGCATATGTAATCACCGATGCTTGTATCGCTTGCGGCGCTTGTGCAGCCGGCTGCCCCGTTGAGGCTATCACTGAGGGAGAAGACAAATACGTCATCGATCCCGAGCTCTGCATCGAGTGCGGCGCTTGCGCTGACGGCTGCCCCGTTGGTGCTCCCGAGCAGCAGTAATCAAAAAGCAGATCACAAAACGCAGCGGTTTTGCCGCTGCGTTTTTATTTTCGGAAAACAAGGGCGGAGGTTGGTAATCCGCCCGCCGCTGTGCTATAATCGCCTCAGAAAAGTAAACGAGGTCCCTATGAGCCGATTAAACGATTCCTTCCGGGCGATGCGCCTTGCTCCTCCTGCCGGCACGCCCCATCTGGTGCTCGACACCGATACCTTCAACGAGGAGGACGATCAGTTTGCCCTGGCCTATGCCGCCCTGTCGCACGCAGCCGGCGAGCTGGTCCTGGAGGCGGTTTACGCCGCGCCCTTCACCCATCTCGAAACGCCGGAGCCCGGCATCGGCATGGAGCTTTCCTATCAGGAGATCCGTCATATTCTGTCGCTTCTGGACATGAAGGAGCCCGACTTTTCCGTCTGCCGCGGCGCCGGGCGCTATCTGTCCGGCAAAACCGCCGACTGGGAGGCCATCGCGCGCGGAGACATCGGCGGCTGGTATATCCGGGACTATCCGGAGCATCCGGAGCCCGTCCGAAGCGAAGCGGCCGAGGACCTCATCCGGCGCGCCCGGGAGCGCTCGGGCGCGGATCCGCTTTACGTCTGCTGCACCGGCTGCCCGACCAACGTGGCCTCCGCCCTGCTGCTGGCGCCGGATATCGCCGAAAAAATCGTCGTGCTCTGGCTGGGGGGCCATTCCTTCGAGTGGATGGACTGCATGGAGTACAATCTGCGGCAGGATCTGTCCGCCAGCCGCGTTCTGCTGGACAGCGGAGTCCCGCTGATGCTCTTCCCGGCCTGCAACACCGTCCGGGCCCTGACGACGACGGTCTGGGAGCTTGAGCATTTTCTGGACGGGCGGAGCCGCATCGGCAGCTATCTGACCGGGCTGGTCCGGAAGAAGCTTTCCTCGGCCGCCTCGCCTTTTCTGAAGACCGGAAGCGAGTACGCGGTCTCCAAGGTCATCTGGGACATCGCCGTCATCGCGTATCTGAGACACCCGGAGCTCTGCCGCACGCAGACCGTGCCCGCGCCGCGCATCAGCGACGATTTCCGCTGGCTGCATGACAACAGCCGTCATCTGATCCTGCTGCTCCGGGACATTCCCCGCAACGAGGTCTTTACGGACCTTTTCGAAGTGCTGAACCGTCAGTCTGACTGACTTCATAAGGAGGTAATGATATGGATTTTCTGGATCTGGCCGCCGGACGCTACTCGGTCCGCCGCTTTAAGACAAACCCTGTGGACGAGCGTCACATCGAACGCATCCTGGAGGCTGCCCGTCTGGCTCCCACGGCGCATAACTACCAGCCGCAGGAGATCATCGTCGTCCGCTCCGAGGAGGGCCTGGAAAAGCTCCGGCGATGCACGGAGTGCCACTACCATGCGCCGCTGGCCTTTATCATCAGCTACCGGCGCGATAAGGCCTGGCAGCGCGAATATGACGGCAAGTGCAGCGGCGATGTCGATGCCTCCATCGTGACCACGCATATGATGATGGAAGCCGCCTCGCTCGGGCTGGGCAGCACCTGGGTGATGTATTTCATCCCCGAGGCGGTCAGCTGCGAGTTTGAGCTGTCCGACAATACCGTCCCCGTCGCGATCCTGCTGGTCGGCGAGCCGGATATGGCGCCCTCCCCCAGCCACACGAAGCGCACCGATCCGGCCGAATACGTCAGCTATCGATAAAACAAGCCTGTCCCGAGGCAATGAACCTCACGGACAGGCTTTTTGTTTGCTTAATTACTGCAGGAAGGGAATATAGGCAGCGATGACGGCGAAAATGACGGCCGGCAGCAGATTGGCCACCTTGATGCGGTATTTCCCGTCCGCCATCAGATTGACACCGATGCAGAGAATCAGGAGCGAGCCGACCACCGACAGATTGTTCATGGCCGGATCGCTGAGAAGCGGAGCTACCAGACGCGCCAGCAGCGTGACGCTGCCCTGCAGCACAAACACCGGAATGGCCGAAAAAATACTCCCTTTTCCGGCGGAGGCACTCATGACGAGCACGATGACGAAGTCCAGGATGGACTTGATGAGCAGGACCGAATAATCGCCCGTCAGGCCGTCCCGGAGGGCGCCGACGATGGCCATCGCACCGATGCAGACGGTCAGCGAGGTCGTGACAAAGGCATCCACAAAGGCCGCGTCACGGGCATTACCCGTTTTTTCACGCAGCCAGCGGCCGAAGCGCTCCAGCTTTCCGTCCAGGTCCAGCAGCTCTCCCGAAAGGCCGCCCAGCACTAAAGAGAAAATGATGCAGTAGGTCCCCTGCGTTGCAAAGCCGCCCTCCTCGGTGCGCAGCATGCCTGCCACGAGGTCGGATAGGCTCATTGCGATGACGGAGAGGCCCATGGCCACCGTCAGAATCTTCTGGAAGCGATCGGTCAGAAGCTTCCCGGCAAAAAGCCCGAGGATGCCGCCGACGATGATGGCTCCGGTATTGATCAGCGTTCCCAGTCCGATCATAGCTTCGCCTCCCCCCGCTCCAGACGGTTTAGCTCGGCCGCCGTGCGGATGATTTGCGTTTTTTCTGGATATTGCTTTCTGACAGAATCGAGCAGGGCCCGTTTCTTCTTCGTGCGCCCTTTATAAAGCACCCGGCGGACGATCTCTGCATCCAGCTTTTCGGAGCAGCCCTCCGTCATATCCGGCCGGGAAGAAACCGGACCGTGTCCAGATAGAGCACGGGAAGCTGATGCTTCTCCGCCATAAGACGGGCAAGCGTCGATTTTCCCGAGCCGCTGTAGCCGATGATGACAACCCGCATGTTTACTTTTTCAGGTTTGCGAATCTCGTATAGACTCCGTCGAAGCGCAGCTTGGCGGTGCCGGTGGGACCGTTTCTCTGCTTGCCGATGATGATCTCGGCGATGTTTTTGTCCTCGGTGTCCGGATGATAATATTCATCGCGGTACAGGAACATGACGATATCGGCGTCCTGCTCGATGGCGCCGGATTCACGCAGATCGCTCATGACAGGGCGGTGATCCGGGCGGGTCTCCAGGCCTCGGGACAGCTGCGAAAGCGCGAGGATGGGGATCTCGAGTTCACGCGCCATGGTTTTCAGACCGCGGGAGATCTCGGCGATCTCCTGCTGACGGTTCTCGCCGGAGCGGCCGCTGCCGCTCATCAGCTGCAGGTAGTCGATCATGACGAAGTCGAGGCCCTTCTCCAGCTTCAGCTTGCGGCACTTTGTGCGGACCTCGGAAAGGGTGATGCCGCCGGTGTCGTCGACGTAGATCTGCGCATCCTGAAAGTCGCGCATGCATTCGGCGAGCTTCTGCCAGTCGTTTTCGAGACGGCCGGTGCGGATGTTGCCAAGCTCCACGCCGGCATAGCTGGCGATGATTCGGTTGGCGATCTGCTTGGCGCTCATCTCAAGCGAGAAAACCGCGCAGATCTTATGCTGTTTAACGGCGATGTTGGTCAGGACGTTCAGACCGAAGGCCGTTTTACCCATGGCAGGACGGGCACCCAAAAGGATCAGGTCAGAGGGATTGAAGCCGGAGGTCATGCGGTCCAGATCGGCAAAGCCGGAGGGGATGCCGGCCAGCGCGCCGCCGTTCTGATAGGCGGCCTGCATGTCCTGGAAGCTTTCCTCCATGACCTCGTTCAGGGGGCGGAAATCGCTGCCGCTGCGGTCCCGAAGGATGCGGTAGACGTTCTGCTCGACCGTTTCGGACAGCTCCTCGATGGTCTGACCGGTCGAGTAGCCCTCGTTGACCATCTGATTGCCCAGCGCGATAAAGCGCCGGTAAAGCGCGTTATCCTTGACGATTTTGACATAGTTGCGCACGTGGGCGGCCGTCGGCACGGCCACGGCGATCTCGCCGAGATACTTGATGTCGCCGGCCTCCTCCAGATGACCCGTGGAATCCAGCTGGCTCTTCAGCGTGACCAGATCGCAGGCGCGGCCGGTGCGGTAAAGCTGGCAGAGCGCCTCGAAGATCAGGCTGTGGCGGCGGCTGTAAAAGTCATCCGGGCTCAGATTTTCGGCGGCATAGCTGACCGCCTCGGCATCGATCATCATCGAGCCGATGACG
The DNA here is from genome assembly GCA_045627225.1 of Bianqueaceae bacterium. GTDB lineage: Bacteria > Bacillota > Clostridia > Lachnospirales > Bianqueaceae > JAZQNF01. The sequence continues at coordinate 590 of JAZQNF010000057.1, read as the reverse complement.
GACTGCTCAGCCTCCTCGCTGTGCGGCGGCTGCTTGGTAAAAGTCTTTTCCTCAGGCATCCTGCCCCTCCACCTTTACGGTCAGTTCTGCATTGATCTCCGTGTAAAGCTTCAGCACGACCGTGTGGACGCCGACGGTCTTGACGGCATCCTTCAGCACGATCTTCTTTTTGTCGACCGCGATGCCCAGCTGCGCCTCCAGCTCCTCTGCGATCTCCTTGGCGGTGATGGAGCCGAACAGCCTGCCGTCCTTGCCGGCCTTGCCGCGGAAGACGATCTCCTTGCCCTTCAGCTCCTGGCTGAGCGCCAGCGCCTCCTTGCGCTCACGCTCGCGGCGGGCCGCCTCGCTTCCCTTTTTGCTTTCATATTCGTTCAAAACGGCCTTGGTCGCTTCGATGCCGAGCTTACGGGGCAGCAGATAATTCTTGCCGTATCCGTCGCTAACCTCGACGACCTCACCTTTTTTTCCCAGCTTGCTTACGTTTTCAGTCAAAAGCACTTTCATCTGAACTTCCTCCTTGTTAAAGCCGTGTCAGGCTCTTCTTTTCCCGACAGCCTCCATCGCCTAAGTCGGTTCGTAGCCAGGTCGGT
>JAZQNF010000056.1:0-21970 GCA_045627225.1 Bianqueaceae bacterium | reverse complement strand
GCGACCTCCATCGGATGCAGGATATAGGGCGTTTTCGAAAGCTTCCGATGCTGCCCCTTGTGCGCCTCCGCCGCGAAGGCGAGCGCCTCATTGAATCGTTCGTACATGAAATATCCTTTTTAAAAGAGTTTTTGAAGGGTCAGGATATTCTGTCCGTTTTCGAAGCGATAGCGGACGTAATCCATCGATTTTTTCACCATGAAAATGCCCAGGCCGCCGACCGAACGCTCGCTGGCGGAAAGGGTGATATCCGGGTCCTGACGGGACAGCGGATCAAAGGGCATTCCGTGATCGGTAAAGCGCATCGATACGCCGCCCTCCTCGGGCTGGATGGCCAGCTTCATCGTGCCGGGCTGGCCGGGATAGGCGTAGTGTGCGATGTTGATGAAGATCTCCTCGACGGCGACGGACAGCTGCATCTGTGCCTTGGGCGGGCAGCCGAGCTTTTCGAGCGTCTCCTCCAGGAAGGCCGAAATGCGGGGCAGCTCGTCATCGCGGGCGGCAAACTCGCGTTCGACCATGCCGGTCTCGCCCATGCGCATGCAGAAGTTCAGAATGAGCATCGTAATATCGTCAAACTGGTCCGCCTCGCCCTGGAAGGCATCGATGTCCGCCTTGAGGCCCTGCAGGAGGCTCTTGACGTTCTCGGCGTGATGCGCGTCCAGATAAGCCTTCAGGCGCTCTTCGCCGTACATCTGCTGAGCGGGATCGGTGGCCTCGGTGACGCCGTCGGTGTAGAGGAAGACCTGCGCGCCGGGCTCCAGCGCCAGCGTCTGCTGACGGAAGCGCATGCCCTCGATTCCGGCCAGCACAAAGCCGGGCTTGCAGCGAAGAAACTCAAATCGGCCGTCGGCATGGCGGATGAGCGGGGGATTGTGGCCTGCGTTCACGTAGGTCAGAAGACCCGTCTCGGTGTTCAGCACGCCCATCCAGGCGGTCACGAAGAGGCCGACCTCGTTGCCCTCGCAAAGCGTCTGATTGACCTTGGTGAAGACCTCGCCCGGGGTCTGTCCGGCCTGCATGTGGTTCTTGATCAGGGTCTTGGCGATGACCATGAACAGCGCGGCGGGCACGCCCTTGCCGGAAACATCGGCGACGATGACCGCGAGATTGCGGTCGTCCAGCATATAAAAGTCATAGAAATCGCCGCCGACCTCCTTGGCAGGGTTCATCGTGGCGTAGATCTCAAATTCGTTGTGCTCCGGGAAGGGAGGGAAGATGGACGGGAGCATGTGCGACTGGATATCGGTCGCGATGGAAAGCTCCGCGCCGATGCGCTCCTTTTCCTTGAGCGAGACGACCATCTCGTTGACGCTGTCGGCCACATCGCTCAGCTCGTCCTTCGCCCTAAGCACGAGGGGCTCGTCCGGGAGCTCGCCCTTGCCGATCCGGGCAAGGCGCTCGCGGATCTTCCGGATGGCGCCGATCATGTAGCTGACGATGATGCCGAGTCCCAGACTCATCACCACGAGCATGAGGACGTCGAGGATGGCGCCGCGGGTCTTCTGCTTGCGGACCATGTCAGCCATCTCCTCGGTGCTGCGTCCGACGACGATGACGCCGACGTTTTCTCCCGCCTCGTCCTTCAGGAGCTCATAGCGGCAGTAAATGACAATGCCGTCGACATTGGCCTCGCCGCAGTAAACGCCGTCCTCGGAGTTCTCCATGGCGTCGGCGACAAGGACATCAATGTAGGTGCCCTCCAGGTTCTCCCCGTTCGGCCCGAGAGTATTGCCTGCCGCCCGCAGATAGTGTCCCTGCTGATAGCCGCCGCTCTCTACCCAGATCAGCTCTTCATCGTTGTAGGTACGGACGAAGGTGTAGAAGAAGGAGCCCGTGATCTCTCCGCAGTGGGCGAAGGGCTCGATGTTGGCGTTCCGGTACGTGCCGTCGCCGATAAAAAGGCTCCCGATGTAGAGCGCGCCGTCCCGCTCCTCCCAGGACGAACCGCTGTACTCACCCAGCTCATCGCGGATGTAGCGGATATCAGAGGCCAGACGGTTGTTCATCAGGTCGCGCTCCACATAATTCATGGAGTCGCTCAGAAGCCAGAGGCTGAAAATGATCAAAAGGATTCCGCTCGCAGCGACCGCCATATTGATCTTAAAGCGGATGCTGCGAAAAAGGGAACGCTTTTCGCTGTTTTTTGCCATGGAAGCACCTCGGAAACAGGTTCAAAAAAGAATACTTATACAGGGAGGCACAGTGCGCGTGCTTACTCGGCTCTGCCGGCGGCCATGCCGTCGTACTCGTTCATGAAATCCTCGGCGTACTTGCACATGAAGAGGCCGAGCTCATCGCCCTTGAAGCCGAAGGTGACAGCGAGGTTGCCGAAATAGCTGTCGATGACATAAACGCGCAGCACCAGCTTCTTTTCCTCCGTCCAGGCTGCCGTGCACATGCAGCGGTAGGGTTTCCCGGAGGGACGGCGGATGCGCGTGCCGGAGTAATGCGTTTCAGGGAATTCGGTGATGACATACTTGCCGAGACCGAAGCGAAGCTCCTTCGGGCCGCGCGGCGTGGTGTAGCACCAGACGCCCTCATCGCCGTCAAAGCTTAAGGAGGTCTCCGTCATGCCCATTTTGTTCTCGCCGAGAAGATAGCGGCGGCCGTTGATCTCGTCCGCGAAGGGGACGCTGATCTGACCGTCAAGGGGCTCGGGCTTAAGCGAGGCCAGACGCTTGAGAAGAAGCGCCTCGCCCTCGGGATCGGGAGCGACCTCATCGCTCAGCTTGTTGTAGATCTGATAGCGGAAGGCCTCGGCCAGGCAATTGTAATCCTGGGGCTGGCCCTGCATATCGGAGGTGAAGACCGCCATGAGGTCCTTGTCGGGCCAGACCATCGCGAGCTGGCCGCCCATGCCCTCAAAGGCATAGCCGTTGTCAAAGATGCGCCAGATCTGGTAGCCGTAGCCGTGGCCGGACAGAGGCGCGGTGTAACCGAAAACGGCGTTGTCGATCTGCTTTTTCTTGGCCTCCTGCAGATACCAGGCGGGCAGCAGCTGCCTGCCCTCGAAGAGACCGTCGTTCTCGACCAGCAGCGCAAAGCGGGCCAGATCGCGCGTCGTGCAGAGGACGCCGGAGCCGCCCCAGGCATAGCCCTCGGGGGCCTCGACGCAGCCGGCCTCGGGCGAGAAGCCGATCTCGAGCAGAGCCTTTTCCTTGAGGTATTCAAGGAAGGTCTTGCCGGTCAGGCGCTCGACCAGGACATCGAGCGTATAGCTGCCGGAGGTATCGTAGCGGAAGAAGGTGCCCGCGGGATGGTTGGGCTTGTGCTGGAAGAAGGTGGCCAGCCAGTCGGGATCCTCAAAGCCGTAGGTGCTCTCGCTGTGCGGGGTCTCCATGCGGAGGAGGTCGCGAATGGTGGCATCAGCCAGCCAGGGATCGGCCGGGCCGTTCAGTTTATCTTCAAAAAAAGGCAGGACCTTGCTGTCGAGCGAAATCTTTCCCTCCTCGATGAGGGCGCCGATGGCGGCCGATACAAAGGTCTTGCTGACCGAATACATGCGGTGAAAATCGTTCTTGGTGAAGGGCTTCCAGTAGCCCTCCGCGCAGACCTTGCCGTGACGCAGCAGCAGCATGCCGTGCACCATCAGCTTACGGTCGGCGATATCGTCCAGAAAACTCAGAATGTCGCGAGGATTGATGCCCGCCTCGCAGGGGGACGCAAACTTTAAAATCTCACCCATAACGGTTCTCCTTGAAGTGATTTGGTTTCATGAAGCGGCGGCGCGGCGCGCGGATGCGCGGATACGGCCCGCGAGACTGCCGCCTGCTATAGGGTAGCACAAAACGGCGGAAAATTCAAGTTCCGCGAGGAAGGAGGAGGCAAAAGGGCGCGGCTGTCCGCCGGTAAAAAACCGCCTGAGAGTGAAGACTCTTCAGGCGGAATTTTGAAAAAGAACGAGGCCAAAGATATATTTCGAACGCGCCCTTCGAGGCCAAAACCTTCGGCAATATGTGCGCAAGCGCATATTGCATGGGCGCGTCTCAGTTTATCCAAAGAAATAATATCAACGCGCCCTTTTTATCTGTCCTCACGGAAGTACGGTCTTCCCAGCGCTCCGGGCGGCTGCGTTTCGCGGCTCTTGCGGAGGCTTCCGATGATCAGCACGATGATCGTGACGATATAGGGCAGCATCTGGAACAGCTGAGAGCTGATCTGGATGCCGATCAGGCCGGGCACATAGTTGAAGGCCCAGTAGCAGAGACCGAAGAGATAGGAGCCCCAGATCGCCCGGTCACTGCGCCAGTTGGAGAAGATGACGAGTGCGACGGCCAGCCAGCCGACGGCCTCCATCGCATCGACGGAAGCGGTGGACCAGTTGCTGTAGGCGACCTCCATGATGTAGTACAGGCCGCCAAGGCCGCACAGACCGCCGCCCAGAAGGGTCGCCGCATAGCGGTAGCCCAGGACGTTCAGACCGGCCGCATCCGCGGTGGCAGCGTTCTCGCCGATCGCGCGGAGCGACAGACCGACGCGGGTGCGGTTCATCACGACCGCCATGATGACCGCCAGCGCGATGGCCAGATAGGTCATGAAGCCGTAGGAGAAGAACATCTCGCCGATGACGGGGATGTTGTAGAGCGCGGGGATCTTCTGCGTGAAGACCGTGTTCGCGTAGACCGCCTTGATGGAGACGGAGCCCGCGGGGATGATATACAGACCGAAAAACTTCGCGATGCCGACGCCGAAGATGGTCAGCGCAAGGCCGGTTACGTTCTGGTTGGCACGCAGCGTAATGGTCAGGACGCTGAACAGAAGAGCTGCCAGCACACCGCCCAGGAAGCTGCAGGCCATGACCAGCAGCGCGCAGCCCACGGCGCTCGGATCGGCGGTATTCACCTCATACAGATAGCCGGAGATGAAGCCGCAGGCGCCGCCGATGGCCATGATGCCGGGCGTGCCCAGATTCATGCAGCCGCTCTTCTCGGTCAGGGTCTCGCCCATCGCGCCGTAGAGGATCGCGGTGCCGTACATGATGGCTTTCGTAAACCAGGAAATAAAGATCGCAAGCATCAGGCAGCCTCCTTTCCTTTGCGGGAACGCCAGATCAGCTTATAGTTGATGAAGAACTCGCTCCCGATGATGAAGAAGAGGATGATGCCGATGACGATGTTGGAGGCGCTGGCCGAGAAGCCTGCGTATTCATCGGCGATCAGACGGGTGCCCTTCTCCATGGCCACGATCAGGATCGAAATGAAGATCATCGAGATCGTGTTGAACTTGGCCAGCCAGGCGACGATCAGCGCGGTGAAGCCGTAGCCGCCGGCCGTGGTGGTGGAGATGGTCTGGTCCTGGCCGGAAACGGTCAGGAAGCCGCAGAAGCCGCAGAGCGCGCCCGAAATGAGCATCGTGCGGATCGTGACGCGGGCCACGTTGATGCCGGCGTAGCGGGCCGTGTTGGTGGACTCGCCGACGACGGCGATCTCATAGCCCTGCTTGGTCTTGTTCATGTAGAAGTACATCAGCACGGCCAGGATGACGACGATGATGATGCCGATGGTATAACGGTGGCCGAGGACCAGCGGGAACCATCCGGCGCGCGTCGCCTTGTTGAGCTTGCCCAGCGAGGAGGCCTCGCCGCGCCAGGTGTTGTAGAAATAATCGACCAGCTGGATGGCGACGTAGTTCATCATCAGGGTAAACAGGGTCTCGTTGGTGCCGAATTTGGCCTTGAAGACCGCGGGGATGAAGCCCCACAGCATGCCGGCCGCGATCGACGCCAGGATCATCATCGCGAAGAGGATGAGCCCGGGAACGGAGGTGCCGACCTTGACCATGATGATGGCCGCGGCCAGCGCGCCGGCGAGCACCTGACCCTCGCCGCCGATATTCCAGAAGCGCATCCGGAAGGCCGGCGCGAGCGCGATGGCGATGCACAGCAGCTTGGCAGCGTAGGCCAGTGTTTCGGAGATATACAGACCGTTGCCGAAGGCGCCCTTCAGCATGGTCGCATACATTTTAAAGGGGTTGATGTCGATGACCAGCATGCAGAAGCAGGCGACGGTCACCAGGGCCAGAAGCACCGCGATGCCGCGGATGATCCAGGCCTTTTTGCGTTCCAGAAACTGCGGAACGATACGTACCAGCGGCTCTTTCTCAGTTGCCTGCATTCTCGTCGTCTCCTTCCAGTTTGGTCATGCGCAGACCGATCTCCTCCTTGCTGGCGGTACGGGCATCCAGGATACCGTTCACGCGCCCTCCGCAAAGGACCAGAATGCGGTCGCAGAGCTCCAGCAGAACGTCGAGGTCCTCGCCGACATAAATGACGGCGACGCCCTTCTCCTTCTGCTCGTTCAGCAGATTGTAGATCGTATAGGACGTATTGATATCCAGGCCGCGGACGGCGTAGGCGGTCATCTGCACGGTGGGAGCGGCGGCGATTTCACGGCCGACCAGCACCTTCTGGACGTTGCCGCCGGACAGGCGGCTGACAGGCGTCTCCAGCGAGGGCGTAACGACCCCCAGACGCTCCTTGATATCGGCCGCGAGCTCATGAGGCGCCTTGCGGTCCGCGAAGAACGAGTGTCCGCGGCGATAGCTGCGGAGCATCATGTTTTCGGTCATGTCCATCGCGCCGACGAGGCCCATGCCCAGACGGTCCTCGGGGACGAAGGAAAGCTTGACGCCGAGGGAAGAGATCTCCGCGGGCGTCCTGCCGACCAGCTCGCTGGCCTTATCGGACTCCGGCGCGGTGTAGAGGATGGAGCCGGAATCGCCCTTCTGAAGACCCGCAACGGCCCCCAGAAGCTCCTTCTGACCGCTGCCGGCGATGCCGGCGATGCCCAGGATCTCGCCGCTTTCGCAGGTGAAGGAGACATCGTGCAGCGCCTCCAGGCCCTCAGCGTTGCGGCAGCTGACGTTTTTGACCTCCAGGCGGCGGACGCAGTCATGCGGCTCGGTGCGCGCGATGTTGAGCTCGACCTTTTCGCCGACCATCATTTCGGTCAGCTTCTGGACGTCGGCCTCCGAGGTCCTGATCTCGCCGACGTAGCGTCCCTTCCGCAGGACGGCGACACGGTCGGAGAGCTCCAGCACCTCATTCAGTTTATGTGTAATGATGATGACGCACTTGCCGTCACTGCGCATCGTACGCAGAACGTCAAAGAGGCGTCTGGTTTCCTGAGGCGTCAGCACGGCCGTCGGCTCATCCAGGATCAGGATGTCGGCGCCGCGGTAGAGCACCTTGATGATCTCAAGGGTCTGCTTCTGGGAAACCGTCATGTTATAGACTTTTTCTTCGGGATCCAGTTCGAATCCGTATTTGTCGCAGATCTCGCGCACACGCGCGGCGACCTGCTTCCGATCGAGGCGGCCCTCCTCCTTCAGGCCGAGGACAACGTTCTCGGCGGCCGTAAACACATCGACCAGCTTGAAGTGCTGGTGGATCATGCCGATACCGTACTGGAAGGCATCCTTGGGCGAGCGGATCACGGCCTCCTTGCCGCCCACAAAGATCCTTCCTTCATCCGGATAGTAAATGCCGGAGATCATGTTCATCAGCGTGGTCTTGCCGCTGCCGTTTTCGCCGAGCAGCGAAAGGATCTCGCCGTAATGGCACTCAAGGCTGACGTGGTCGTTTGCCAGGACCTTGGTGCCGAAGCGTTTTGTCAGATTTTCAAGCCGAAGGGCCGCAGTCTGTTCCATACAATCCTCAAATCAAATATATATTTCCCGGGTCATAAAAAGACTTTAAGGGAAACCGGGATTGCTCCCGGCTTCCCTTGAAAGAAGTTCAGAACAATGAATTATTCGTCGGCCTCGGTCTCGGAGATACCGTCGATACGAAGGCTGAAGTAAGGAGCGGAACGGAAGGAGGACTCATCGAAGAAGGTCACGCCGTTCTCGGTCTTGATGGCCTCGACCTCGGTGCCCGCGTAGACGCAGACGCCGCCGGCAGACCAGTCATAGTAGGAGGGATCGATCATGCAGGAGGTAACCTTTTTGCCGTCAACGGTGAACTTGCTGGTATCGAAGACCTTGAGGGTGCCGGCCTTGATGGCGGCCTCAACCTCGGCGACCTTCTCGGCGGTGCCGGCAGCAACGTTCTTGCCGAGAGCCGTCAGCTTGACCGCATCGGCGGTGTAGCCCTGAGCCCAGTCAGCGGGGATCGCGGTGTTGTTCTTCCAGGCAGTGAACAGAGCGGTGTAGTATACGGACCAGTCATTGGAAGCGGAGGTAAGAGCCGCGTTGGGAGCATCGTTCAGCATGGAAACGTTGTAGCCGATGCTGTAGCAGACGGTGCCGTTGGCCAGAGCCTTCTCAACAGCAGAGGGGGCGCCGGCGGAGTCAGCGTGCTGACCGATGATGCAGCAGCCGGTGCTCATCAGGTACTCGGCGGCAGCGGCTTCCTTCTCGAAGCTGAACCAGGAGTCGGTGTACTTAACTTCCATGGTGACATTGGGAACGATGGACTGAACGCCCAGGAAGAAAGCGGTGTAGCCGGAAACAACCTCAGCATAGGGGAAGGCGCCGACGTAACCGATCTTGATGTTGCTGCCGTTGTAGTTCTTGTCGGTCAGCTGCTTGGTGTCGATGAGCTCCTTGAGCTTCAGGCCGGCAACGACGCCGGAGACGTAACGGGATTCATATACATCGGTAAAAGCATTGAAGAAGTTGTTCAGGCCGGTCAGGGCAGCGTAGTCACCGGTCATGGAGACGAAGTTCACATTGGGATATTCCTCAGCGACTTCAACCATGAAGTCCTGATGACCGTAGCTGTTGGAGATGATCAGGGTGCAGCCCTGGGAGATCAGTTCCTTGGCAGCGGTGGAGCAGGCAGCGCTCTCTTCGATACGCTTTTTCTCGACAAGCAGCTTGGAAAGGCCAAGAGCCTCGGCAGCCGCGTAGATGCCGTCCATATGAGCCTTGGTGTAGCCTTCGGTCTCATCACCGATGTAGATAATGCCGATTTTCGGTTCGTTGTTCTTGCAGGCGGTAAGACCTACAAAGCAGCTCAGGCTGAGGATGACAGCGAGAACAAGAGCTAAAGCTTTCTTCATTACAATTCCCTCCAGAATTTTTTAAATATAATCAGCTCCGGAGCCGGAGCGAATTATCGGTTCAGACTTCTCCGACGAAATGCACGCCGGTTTCGGCATCCATGGATGCCACGCGCGCCAGCGATTCGACGCGGACGCCCTTATCCTCCAGCAGGGCGCGGCCCTTCTGATAGGACTTTTCGACCATGATGCCGATGCCCGCGACCTCGGCACCCGCCTGAGCGGCGACATCCATCAGGCCCAGCATGGCCTGACCGTTGGCCAGGAAGTCATCGATCAGGAGGACACGCTCGCCGGCGTGAAGGAACTCCTTGGAAATGATGACCTTGTTGACGGTGCCGTGAGTGAAGGAGACGACATCGGCAGAATAGACATTGTCGTTGTCGATGTTCTTGCTCTTGGCCTTCTTGGCAAAGACCAGCGGGACCTCAAAGGCGGCCGCGACCATGATGGCGATGGCGATGCCGGAGGCCTCGACGGTCAGCACCTTGTCGATCTTCTGATCGGCAAAGAGTCTGCGGAATTCATCCGCCAGCTGACGCATCAGCCTGGGATCGATCTGATGATTGAGAAAACTGTCGACGCGAAGGATGTTGCCCTCGCACACCTTGCCGTCTCGGCGGATGCGTTCTTCTAAAAGCTTCATGAAAACCCCGGAAAGTACTGTGGTGTCTGCGGCGGCGCCGCGGAAAAAAAAGAAAAAGCGCGGGAGCTTGTTCCGGTCCCGCACTTCAAAATGAAAACAGAAAACAAAAGACGGCTGAAGGGCCGTCTCTGCAATCAGCTGCCTGTCCCTTTCTTTTTGTGAAAAAGGGACGAAAGCTTTCGATAGTCGGATCATTTACGGCGACCCGGTAGAGACTTCAAAACCATATCATTTGATTTATATCGAATGATTATTCAATTGATGATTTCATTATAAGCGGGCACTATCCGAAAGTCAATGAACAGACTCTCCGATTTTCCCGCAGAAGATCGACACCTTTTGTGAAAAAGTGACAAGAGTGCTGAAAACCCTTTAAATAAAGCCTTTTACGCATTAAAGCAATGAGAAGCAGTACTCCGCGAAGCGGTAAAAATGCTTGCCGCGGCGCAGCACGGGCGAGGGGAAATCGGGCCGGTTCGGACTGTCCGGGAACATCTCGGGCTCAAGGGCGAGACCGGAAAAGGGCTCGTGCGGATCGCTGAGGAACTCGCCGGTATACAGCTGGAGCGCCGGGAAATCCGTGGTGAGCGTCATGCGGACGCTGCCCGCCTCGGCCACGCAGGCCGGCATTTCGCCGGAGGCGGCCTCTGCGTCCAGGATGAAGCAGTGGTCATAGGTCTGCCCGATGGGACGTAGCTCGCTGAAATCGAATTCATCCCTGGCACGAAGGCGTTTCTTCGGGATCAGCTCGCTGTCGACGCTCAGGTAGGCATCGGCCGCGATGCGCAGCTGGGTATCGCGGATGTCCCTGAGGCCGCCGAGGTTGAAGAACATGTGCGTGGTGGGCGCAAAGACCGTATCGGCATCGCAGTCGCCCTCGAAGTCAAGGCGCAGGCTTTCTCCGTCGACCGTATAGGTGACCGCCGCCGTCAGATTGCCCGGATAGCCGTTCTCGCCGTCCGGCGAAAAAAGCGTAAAGCGCACCGCGGAGCTGCCGACCGTTTTGGCCGTCCAGGTCTTCGTATTGAAGGCATTGGGCCCGCCGTGCAGCTGGTTTTTGTGCTCGTTGGGCGTAAGGGCATAGCGCCGTCCGTTCAGATCGAAGGAGGCCCCGGCGATCCGGTTGGCGAAGCGACCGACGATACCGCCCATGTAGGACGAATGGTTCATGTACTCCTCCGGGCGCTGATAGCCGAGAACGAGCGGCCGCCCGTGATACTGCACCGAAAGGCAGGACGCGCCCAGCGTCGTGACCTCCACCTTAAGCACCTTCGTAGACAGAATATATTTTTCGTACTCGCCAAAGGCTTCTTTCTTGACCATAAGAGCCTCTCCTCTCCTCACATCAGATAGCTTTATCGTAGCGCAAAAAGCCCCAAAAAGCAAGAAGAGCTTAGCGCCCGGGGGACGCTAAGCTCCGTAGTTTTCAGGCTTGGCCTTCTTGCCGATCCATGGCAAAGAAAACCTTTTCGGGGGTGGCAGGCAGGCTCCGGATATCCGCGCCGACCGCGTTGCGGATGGCCGAGAGGATGGCCGGAGCGGGGGTGTTGATGACGACCTCGCCGATGCTCTTCGCGCCGAAGGGGCCGGAGGGCTCCCGGCTTTCCTCGAAGGCGATGCGGATCTCCGGCAGATCGGGACGCGCGGGGATCTTGTAGTCCATGAAGCTGTCCGTGAGCATGCGGCCGGAGGGCGCGGTCTGCGGGTTTTCGAAGAGGGCCATGCCGGCGCCCTGCGCGAAGCCGCCCTCCGCCTGGACGCGGGCGAGCGCGCGGTTCACGACGGTGCCGCAGTCGACGACGCCGACCAGATCACAGAGCGTGACCTTGCCGGTTTCGGTATCGACCTCGACCTCGGCAAAGCCGGCCACGAAGGGCGGCGGCGAGGTGAGACCGCAGAAGGAGCCCGTGCCGATCAGCTGGCTGTGATGACCGTTGACCGTGGTAAAGCCGAGCGTCCGGAGCGAAAGCGTCCGGCCGTCAGCGCTGAAGAGTCTGCCGTCAAAGCTGAGCCCCTCCGGATCGGCCGAAAGGATCTCCGCGGCAGCCTGCTTCATCCGGGCCAGAAGATCCTCGGCGGCGCGCTTGACGGCGTTGCCGGTGACATAGGTGGTGGAAGACGCGTAGGCGCCTTTATCGTAGGGGGAGGAGGAGGTATCGACGCCGGAGACCTGGATGCGGTCGATGTCGCAGCCGAGGACCTCCGCGGCGATCTGCGAAAGGATGGTGTCGCTGCCGGTGCCGATATCGGCGGCGCCCAGCCGGAGGCCGTAGAAGCCCTCGTCCTCGAGGGTAACGCAGGCGTTGCAGGTTTCGAGATTACTGAGGCCCGAGCCCTGCATGGTGACGGCCATTCCGGCGCCGCGGTAGCGGTGAGGACCGACCTTGCGGGCAAAGGGCGCGGGCGAGACCTTTTCGTCCCAGCCGAAAAGCTCGCGGCCGGTCGCGATGCAGCGGTCCAGCGCGCAGCTCTGCAGGGGCTCGTTATAGTACGCGGGCATGCGCTCGCCCACCTTGGGCAGGTTCTTCAGGCGCAGCTCGGAGGGGTCCATGCCCAGCCGCTCGGCCAGCTTGTTGACCGTGCTTTCGACGGCGAAGCAGCCCTGCGTAGCGCCGAAGCCGCGGAAGGCGCCGCCCGGCACATGGTTCGTGTAGACGACGCGGCCCGTGTAGCGCCAGGCCTTCGCCTTCGCATACAGAGGCAGGGTCTTGTGCCCGGAAAGGCCGACGACATTCACGGAATGCTCACCGTAGGCGCCGGCGTCCTCCAGGCTGTCGACCCAGAGCGCGCGCACGGTGCCGTCGGTATCCGCGCCCAGACGCACCCGGATGCGGAAGGCGTGGCGGGTGTTGCCGCAGGCGAAGCTCTCACGGCGGCTCATCTGATAGTACGCGGGACGCCCGGTCAGCCGGGTGACGATCGCAGGGTAAAGCTCGCAGACCAGCGACTGCTTGGCGCCGAAGCCGCCGCCGATGCGGGGCTTGATGACGCGCACGTCCCGGTGCGAAAGGCCCAGGGCGGTCGCGACCACGCGGCGCACATGGAAGGGCACCTGGGTGCTGCCGATCAGGGTCAGGCAGCCGTGCTCGTCCAGATAGGTATAGGTCCGGAAGGTCTCCATCATCGACTGCTGCGTAGGCGCGGTGTAGTACAGCTCGTCCAGCCTGACGGGAGAGGCCTCGTATTCGGCTTCGAAGTCACCGCCCTCATCCAGCTGGGACGAAAGCAGGTTGTGCGAAAGATCGCCGCCGACATCCACCTGGAAGACATAATCCTCTTCGGGATGAATAACGGAGGCGCTTTCCTCGGCGTGCTCAAAATCCAGCACGGGGGTAAGCTTTTCATATTCGACGCGGATCCGGGAAACGGCCCGCTCGGCCGCCTCCTCGCTTTTGGCCGCGACGATGGCCACGGGGTCGCCCACGTAGCGCACCAGATCCTCCAGAATATAGCGGTCCTGGGGATTATTTCCCGGGAAATTTTCGCCCGCGTAGCTGTGACGGATCTTCGGGACATCCTCGTGCGTGAGGACGCAGACGACGTCCGGGTCGGAGAGGGCCTCGCGCTTGTCTACGGAGAGGATGCGCGCGAAGGGGTGAGGGCTTCGCAGCAGCTTGACGCAGAGGGCGTCGGGGCGGACGTAGTCCTCGGTATAGACGGCGCCGCCGCCCATGATGGCAAAGGCGTCCTTTTTGACACGGGCCTGACCTACGGTTTTCAGCTCACTCATTTGCCGGCCCTCTTTTCGTATACGCGGCGGATGGCACGCTGCTGGGACATGTAGCCCGTGCAGCGGCAGAGATTGCCCGCCAGATAGGCCTTGATCTCCTCATCGCTCGGGTCCGGAAGCTCGCGGAGCATGGCCAGCGCGCACATGATGAAGCCGGGGCTGCAGAAGCCGCACTGGTCCGCGCCCTCCTCAGCCAGCGCCTGCATCAGCTCCTCCGCCTCAGCGCCGACGCCCTCCACGGTGGTGATGCGCCGGCCGGCCGCACGGGCCGCCGGGTAGGAGCAGGAGAGCACCGGGGCCTCATCGACCCAGACGGTACAGATGCCGCAGTTAGCCGTATCGCAGCCGCTTCGGACGCTGTGGATGCCCGCCGCGCGGAGCGCGGAAAGCAGCGACTGCGCGGGGTCGATGTCAAGCCGCTCAGGACGGCCGTTCAGAATCAGTTCGATTTTCATAGCTCTGCCTCCTTCAGCTGCCTAAGCGCCCGTTCCAGCAGCACCGGCGCCATGGCGCGGCGATATTCGGCAGAGGCGCGCAGATTGGAGCCATAGCTGAGCCCGGCGACCGCGGCGCAGGCCTCCTGCACCCGGCCCTCCCGAAGAGCCTCCTCGGCCTCGGGGCAGCGCATCGCGACGCCGGGACGGTTCCCGACGACCACACGCCACTCAGCCTCGCACAGGGCCACGCAGACGTTCAAAACAGCAAAATCGGCTGCACTCGTCCGAAGCGCCTGGCAGGATGCCTTACCATCGTCCGCCGGCACACGCACGGCCAGCAAAATATCGCGCGTCGCCTTAGCCGCCAGAAAATCCTCCAGGCTCATGACACCGCCCTGATACAGCACGACCTGCGCCCCCAGGGCCAAAAGCACCGGGATCAGATCCGAAAAAGCATACTTGCCCCATACGGTGCCGCCCACGGTCGCCATACGTCGGAACTGCGTCCCGACCACGGGCGCCACGGCCTTACTCAGCACACCGCTAAAGCATCCCTTAATCAGCGGAGAGGTCTCCAGCTCCCTAAAGCTTACCATCGCGCCGATCTCGATAAAACCGTCCTTTTC
Source organism: Bianqueaceae bacterium (assembly GCA_045627225.1). GTDB lineage: Bacteria > Bacillota > Clostridia > Lachnospirales > Bianqueaceae > JAZQNF01. Next base: position 7,526 of record JAZQNF010000056.1, on the reverse strand, counting down.
CGTGATCCGGTCCAGTCCCAAAAGGGACAGATCGATCAGGGTGCCGTAGGCCTTCCGTCCCATCCGCATCCAGAGACCGCCGCCGATCAGCCCGTTGTCAGGGCTCTCGCACAGCGCCTCGTAGGCCTGCTCCGGGGACTCAGCCCGAAGATACTGTTTTACCTGGTACATAAGAGGCTCCTTTTAATCGTAATACCAATCTATAGAATAGGGGATATCCTCAATTTTTTCAAGATAGCTGCCGCCAAGAAATTCGTCCCCGCCGACGTTGTATCAGTCCCCGTTCTTGTAGACCAGCTCGACCGTGTAGGCCATGCCGATGATGCGTACAGGCGCAAGCTGCACAAGGTCAACAAAAACGAGAGGAGCGCTCATAACCGGAGCGATGCCGACACGCCTTGACACCTAATTATACCCCTTTATACCCGGCAAAAAGGGGTATAAAGGGGTATAACCAAAAAGAGGCTTTTCAGCACGAGCGGGACTTCAAAAGATCCGCAAAGGCTACCTCCGCGGCCTGTTTATTTTTCCAGTTCTTTTTTTATTTGTTTCAGCTGTCCCAAGGTCATATGCTCCGCGTAATGCAAGCCTTTATCCGTCGGATGCAGCACCGGATATTGTTCCTTCGTACGCAGCAGATAATGCTGAGCGATAAGCCAGTAAACAACTGCCTTGATGTCCTCACGTTCCCAATCCTTCAGTGCACCATACTCGTCCACCATATCCAGGTGAAACTTTGAGATGCGCTCGCTGGTCGCGCCTCGAAGCACATCAACAAGGATATTGACTCCGTAAAAATAACTTACACTGATATGATTCAATCCGCTCAAAATGAGGAAAACAGCCTCATTTATGCTCTTTTCTTGATAAAGAACATCCTCCTTGAAAGTCGCTTTTTCAAACACCGCGTAGCCGCTTGAACGATCAACTTCAAAGGACTGCTGCGATGAATCGGTCCCTTGGCGGGGACGTTTGACCCTTTCGGAAGACGCTTCCGGAATGGCTTCATCCTCCGGCCTATAGCCCATTTGAGCATAGTATTGATAACTCGGAACAACGTTTCCGCAGCCGGTTTTATCTGCTTTGTAGTTGGTACAGCCCAGGAAATATCCACCTTTTCTGTCTGGTTTCACAATCAAATAACCGTCTCGGCATTGATCGCATTTCATGATACAGAGCTTGCCGGCCTCATACTCATTTGTCATAAAACCACAGACTTCAGGCTCGTTCGTGCAAATAAAAAGACGCAAACCATAGGCGTTTTTGTAACGAAACTGCATCGGGAAACCACACAGCGGGCAGACCTTCTTCAGAGATGAATTCTGAGGCTCTTCTTCATTCCATTCGCCGCGCAGCACGACGTTCTTGTAGTCGTGCTTTAACTCCAGAAGAAACTCGGAAGGATTCTGCTCCGGCGCAATCATGTAAACACGATTCTTCGTACGCGTCATGGCAACATAGAACAGGCGCCTCTCCTCTGCATAATCGATCGAGCGATCACCCTTGATTACGAAAGAAAGCACCGGGTCATCCTCAACTTTGCTGGGGAATCCATAAGTTTCATTCTTTGCATTCACCAGAATGACGTCATCATAACCGAGGCCTTTCGAAGCATGTACAGTCATGAAATCGATGTCCAACCTCGGATATTTCAGGCTCTTTATTTTATTGCCCCGGCGCGCATACTCAAACAAACCGGACTTCTCCAGCATGTCTCCGTCAAAGCCGTAACGGCCCAGTAAAAGCACAGAGGTTCCACTTCGCCCCTCCTCGTTATGGTAAGCAACTATTTGGTCGAGAGCGGTTTCGACCGCCTTGGCCTGCGCATAGCTGGCGCCGCTCCTTCGATCCTCACCAGCCTGCTTCAACCGAGAATTATACGTATAGATAATGACCGGATCATGAATCGTCTTTGGCGATACAAGATCCTTTTTAATCTGCGCTTCATTGCGCTGGATAAAGTTTCCCGCAATATCAATAACCTCTTGTGAGTTGCGGTACGTCTTAACTATTTTCAGCATTTGGGCATAGCCCATTTTCTCTCGGAACTTTGTGAAAAGGGTAATGTCCGAACCACTAAAAGCATAAATGGACTGCCAGTCATCCCCGACCGCAATGATTTTTGCGTCGGTCACCTCATGCAAAGCCTGAACCAAGTCAAAACGCTGGCGCGATATGTCCTGATACTCGTCTACGATAATATAATCAAAGTCCAGCTTCTGCTTCATCTCTTTCACTTCGCGAAGCACACGAGCCGACTCGTTGATCATGTCTTCAAAATCAACCGCATCATGTTCCTTCAGATAACGGTCGTATTCCAAGTAACACTCGGTACAGATGTCCAGGAACAAACGCGTCCGGACATTGGTCGTGGAATGATACATGCGGCTGAACTCGTCGACCGTATACCCATTCGTTTTGAAGTTGATAATGAAGCGGCAAAGCAGGGAAACCAGTTTTCGGATATATCTGTTTTCCTCCGATTCGATCAGCTTTTTCATGACCTCTTCCTTGGGACGCGGTGTCAGAGTAAAGCCGTTTTTCTCTAGCTCGTCACGCAGATGATCGACCAGCGGGCGCTTGTCATCATAGGCTGAAAACGTATAAACCAAGCGCGTTCCATGCTGACGATGAAGCGCGATTTTATCTCTGATAGCCGTCTTGTAAGCAGCTAGCTGATCGTCCGAATACAGATTACTATGACCGTCCTGCGTAATGCCAAAATGCTCAAGATAAACCTCTCGATCGCCCTGACGGATGATAAAATCAGGCGTATAGGGCTTCCGAGCGAGCAGAATATCATAGCGATATAAGGGCTCATATTCATAGTCGAGATTATTTAGATACAGGAAGTTTGCGATCTCTACCTCCTGGTAGGAACGCAGCACTTCGTTCTGAATGGTCACAGCTTTACGGGTCCTGCTATCGATGACCCGACACTCAAATTCGTTCAGATCGCTTTTTAACGATGAATAATTCGCCTTGGCAATCTTATTAAAGAAATCATTCAGGTCCTTCCCCTCAAAAGGCGCATCAAAATAAGAGGCAAAAAACATAATCAGATTATTCACCATGCCCTCATTGGAAAGGACCGCGGTGCGCAGATAATCCCGGATCACGTAATACAATCTTGTCTCATCAACAATATTCAGTTTTTCAGGGTTGTTTTTGCGAAGGATTGCATTGCCCGTCGAATGGAAGGTCGCAATGGGGCAGTTGATTCCCAGGTCTTTTTGAAGTCGATCCTTAAGCTCTCCAACCGCTTTATTTGTAAACGAAACGACCAGAATCTTACGCGGATCGATTTGCTTTTTGTCCACCAGATACTTCACTTTGGCCGCGACCGTGGTCGTTTTCCCAGCGCCAGCGCCCGCGATAACCAACGTGTAGTCTTCATCACAAAGGACTACCCGACGTTGGTCTTCATCCAGCAGAATATGCGAATCAACCTTTTTTAGGATACCATCCAGATAGCTTTTCTCTTTCACTAAGGACCGCGCTACAAAGCTTTCATTATGCGCTCCTACAAGCGAATCCAAACTGACAAAACGGTCTAAAGTATCTTTGACAATACGCTCTGCCAAACCATTTTTGTCGCAATAGGCGCCTAAGGTCCCGCTGTTTTTCAGTACCCCAAAATACTCGACCGTCTTTTGATAGTCGAGAAAAAGATTTTTGTATTCGCTTCGAGCCAAATAATGGTCTGATGCAAGCAAGGAATCCAACTGGTCTTTCAAAGTCAGAAGAGACTTGCACTCAGCTGACATGTCGACGCTTTGGCGAAGCGACTTGGGAGCAAACAGCCTGGAGAAAAAGGACATAAGCACCTCGATATAATCATATACTATAAGGCTTAATTTTAGCTCAACTAATAAAAGTATTACCAATATTAAGTCCACTCATCGTAATAAAAGCAACGCTGATGATGAACTCATCGCAGCCAGATAATTCATGCTCGATAGAGGTCAAAACCTTCCGTCCCTCTTTGAAGCTATTTGAAATAAATTGCGGGCGATATGAACTCGAAGAAGAACTGCTTTTATCAAAAAAGCTGTTGTTAATCCTTCTTTCATTTGCTGAAGCACTATCTCATCCATAGCATCGCTCCCAATGAAAAATTTTTGAAACCTCTCTTACTTCTTCCCCTCAAACATCTCTGCGACGCTCGGGCAGTCGCGGGTCAGGCGCTTGACGCTGAGGTCCTGGGCCTTGTCGTTGGCGAGGCGGAGCTGGCGCTCGGAGCCGAGGAGGGCTTCCTTGACCTTTTGGAGGTGGTCGATCGTTTTGTCGATCTCGTCGATCGCGGTCTGGAATTTTTCGCTGGCGACGCGGTAGTTGTTGCCGAATTTCTCCTGGAACTCGAGGAGGTTGGTTTCGAAGCGGCTGATGTCGAGGTTCTGGTTGCGGGCGGCGATCAGCTCGCGCTTGTACTCGAGCGCGGCGCGGGAGGCGTTGCGGAGGAGCGAGATGAGCGCGAGGAAGAACTGCGGGCGGACGACGTACATCTTGGGGTAGCGGTAGGAGACGTCGACGATGCCCTCGTTGTAGAGCTCGCTGTCGGCCTCGAGGAGGCTGACGAGGACCGCGTATTCGCAGCCCTTTTCGCGGCGGTCGCGGTCGAGCTCCTTGAAGAAGTCCTCATTTTTGTGCTTCGTGGCGGTCGTGTCGCTTTCGTTTTTCATCTCGAACATGATCGAGAGGTACTCGACGCCGTCGGCGTAGTCGCGGAAGATGAAGTCGCCCTTGCTGCCCGTGCGCGCGTCGTTGTCCTTTTCGAAGTAGGCCTCGGGGAAGGCGGTGGCGCGGATGCGGTTGAATTCGGTCTGGCAGTGCTGCTCGAGCGTTTCGCCGACCATCTTGGTCGACAGGCGCGTTTTGAGGTCGCGGAAGTAGCCGATCTGGGCGTCCTTGTCGCGGATCTCCTTTTCGTGCGCCTCGCGTAGCATCGTCAGCTCTGACTGGTGACGGCTTTCGTCGGTGGCCTCCTTGACGCGGTCGGCGCTCAGCTGCGCCCTGAGCTCCATGATGAGCTTGTCCTTTTTTGCCTCGGCCTCGGCGACCGCCAGGCGGACGGCGGCGTCCCTCTCGCCCGCGATCAGCTGCCTTTGGGCCTCAGCCTGCCGGACGGCCAGCTCGCCCTCCGCGCGGGTCTGCACAAGCTCGGCGCGCAGAGCCGCGATGGTCTTTTCCTTTTCGGCCTCGGCCTCGGCGACCGCCAGCTTTTTCTCGCTTTCCAGCGAGTCCTCGCGGCGCCTGACCTCGGCGCTGAACTCCTTGTCGCGGACCTGTTTGACGATGGCGGCATAGCCGGATTCATCGACGGCGAAGACCTCTCCGCACTTGGGACATTTGATTTCCTGCATGGGGGCTCCTTTCGAATATAGTATTGCTCAATCATTATAACATATTTGAAGAAGAATGCAAGGAAGGCGAGGAGCGGGAAGAGTCCTCTCCCATCCGAAAACCGCCCATTTCATTTTGCCGGATCAGCCCGGAATGAAATGAGCGGTTTGCAGATTATCTGTTTAATTTTTATCTCTCGATAAAGCTGTAGGAGCCGGTGCTCTTCTTGAACGCGGCAATGATGGTGCCCAGACCGCCGACCGCCGTCAGCAGGAAGCCGACGACCAGATCGCCGTAATAGGAGCCCTTCAGATCCAGCTCGCCGAGAATGTAATCCAGCTGCTGGAAGCACTCGAAGAAGCCCCAGTCGTATTCCTTCAGCGCCAGATAGGCGTCGAAGCTCCAGGACAGCTTGTTGGCCAGGAAGACCATGCCGATCATCACGAGGACGCAGATGATGACGCCCTTGACGTCCAGGCAGCCGCCGAATTTCTCGTAGCCCTTCAGCGCGAGCACGGCCATCACGAAGCCGGCCAGACCGGCGATGTAGCCGAGGTAATAAATAACGACCCAAAGCAGGACGCCGACCAGCGCGCCCAGGACGGCTCCGACGAGGCCCGGCGCCCAATTGCTCTTGTTGGCGCGGACGTTTTCCTTGTTGGACTCGAAGCTTTCGCGGCTGGCCTGTGCGCAGCTCTCACAAAGGTACTGCGGCACCCGGTTGATCTCGTACAGACGGACCGGCATCATGCTGCTGCGGCAGATCGGGCAGATGCTCTGGTAGCCGCCGCTGCGGAGATAGCCGAAAAGCGGCTCCGCCAGCGCGTTGACGCGGTCGCGCAGCTTTTTGCCCGAGCCGTTCTTGATGTAGATATTCAGAATACTGCCGGCGATCTCCGTCCGGACGATATCGCGATTGCCTGCGGTCTGCTCGCCGACGTACTGTGCCAGACGGATGTTGCCGGGATCGCTCTCGGAGCTGACAGAGGTGCTGAAAAGAAACTGGTTGCCCAGCGAGCGCAGAGCCACACTGTAGCCGTAGTAATTGCCGGCCAGGTAACCGGTATTATAATCGGTCAGGCATCCGTCCAGAATCTCGGCGCGGATTTTTTCGTTTACGAGTCCCATAGACCCCCCCATATTGAATTGATACTGCGATTATAAAGGCGAAAAAGAGATTTTGCAAGTAAAAGAAGGTGGTGGTATAATGAAGCCAAAGACATGCGCGCTTTTCCGGCCCGGCCGGTCAGAGGACGCGCTTCATTCCGGAGGTTTCCCTTGTCCCAATCCAGCTTATTTGATTCCAACGCTCCCGCGCCGGTCCGGGACGACTTTCTGCCCGGCGCGCCCCTCGCTGCCCGGCTGCGGCCGCGCGATCTCTCCGAGGTCGTCGGCCAGAAGCATCTTCTGGGCGAGGGAAAGGTCCTGCGCCGCCTGATCGAATCCGACCAGATCTCGTCAATGATCTTCTGGGGTCCGCCGGGAGTGGGCAAAACCACGCTGGCGCGGGTCATCGCGCGGCACACCAACGCGGCCTTCATCGATTTTTCCGCGGTCACCTCGGGCATCAAGGAGATCCGGCAGGTCATGCAGCAGGCCGAAGAGGCGACGCTGTACGGCTCGCGCACCATCGTCTTCGTGGATGAGATCCACCGCTTCAACAAGGCGCAGCAGGATGCGTTCCTGCCCTTCGTCGAGAAGGGAAGCATCGTGTTGATCGGTGCCACGACCGAAAATCCCTCGTTCGAGATCAACAACGCTCTTTTGTCGCGCTGCAAGGTCTTCGTGCTGCAGGCGCTGTCCGTCGAGGATCTGACGGAGCTGCTGGCGCGGGCCCTCAGCGACGAGCGGGGCTTCGGCGGCGTCGCCGTGCACATGCCCGAGGAGATGCTTCAGGCCATCGCGGTCTTTGCGAACGGCGATGCGCGCATGGCGCTCTCGACGCTCGAAATGGTCGTGCTGAACGGTCAGATGGGCGCGGACGGCTCGCTCACCGTCACGGAGGAGACGCTGGAGCAGTGCATTTCGAAGAAATCGCTCCTTTACGACAAAAACGGCGAGGAGCACTACAACCTGATCTCGGCACTGCATAAATCGATGCGCAACTCCGACCCGGATGCCGCGGTCTACTGGCTGGCGCGCATGCTGGAAGCAGGCGAGGATCCGCTCTACATCGCGCGGCG